>DATDAP010000721.1:0-3462 GCA_036525335.1 Microlunatus sp.
GGGTTGATCGTCTGGTCGGACAGGTCGGTCGCGATCGGGAACTCCCCGGTCGCGACCATCAGGGCCAGATCGGCGGCACTGTCGAGGTAGGAGTTCTCCAGGATGCTCGGGCTGCGGACCCCGAGCTGGTTGGTGTGTTGCTCCACCACCCCGATCACCCGGTCGCTGAACCGTACCGGGATCGCGTGGACGTCGACCGGGATGCCGGCACTCAGCTTGTTGGCGCTGGTCTGGGTGATCTCACCGCTGACGAAGGCCTCGGACACCAGATGCTCCGGCGAGTAGGCGATCAGGTCCCCGACGACATCCTCGAGCAGGGCGGTCGGGCCCGTGGTCGGTCGAATCTGGGCCACCGCCCAGAACACGTTCTCGTCGTGGTCCGGCACCCACAGGACGAGGTCGGAAAAGGCGAGGTCGGCGAGCAGCTGCCACTCCGAGAGGACCTGCTTCAAGCGACGGTGGTCGTTCTCGGACAGGGTCGTGTGATCGCTGATGATCTCCGACATGGATGGCATGCAGAGCACCCTAGACGGTGGCGTGGACCCGTCCCGCCGGCCTCGGACCACCACGTGCTTCGCTTACCGACCAGCCGGCCTGACGTGGCAGGATAGAAGGCTGTGCCCCCGGCATCGAAGGAGAGAACCATGGGAAAGACGGGTCGGAAGCGTCGTGCACGTCGCAAGAAGGGCGCCAACCACGGCAAGCGTCCCAACGCCTGAACCGATGGGCTGGTCAGTGGCTCGGCGGTGAGCCGAGCTGCTGACGGCCGTCAGCCCAGCTGGTGCCGGGCCACCGTGATCTGCATCATCACCTTGGCGCGCAGGTGCTCCGGAGCCACGTCACCACCACAACAGCGCGAGACCAGGGTCTTCACCGCCTGCTCCACGTCGAACTGTTCCAGGCACGGCTCGCAGGCCGCGAGGTGCTCCCGGATCTGGTCGCCGCTCGCGTCGTCCAGCTCATGGTCCAAGAACTCGTACACCCGGTTGAGAGTGTGTGAGCACTCGTCGTTCGTCGGCTCGCTCACCGCCGGCCTCCCTCGTTCTGCGCCAGCCCGCGGTCCTTGGCGTAGGACGCCAGGAGGTTCCGCAGCTGGTTGCGCCCCCGGTTGAGCCGAGACATCACGGTCCCGATCGGGGTGCCCATGATCTCGGCGATCTCCTTGTAGGAGAAGCCCTCGACGTCGGCCAGGAACACCGCGAGCCGGAAGTCCGGCGCCAGCTGCTGCAGCGCCTCCTTCACGTCCGAATCGGGCAGATGCTCCAGGGCCACGGTCTCGGCCGACTTCAGACCAGACGACGTATGGGACTCCGCCCGCGCGAGCTGCCAGTCCTCGATGTTCTCGCCGTCGGCGATCTGAGGCTGCCGCTGCTTCTTGCGGTAGGAGTTGATGTAGGTGTTCGTCAGGATCCGGTACAGCCAGGCCTTGAGGTTGGTGCCCGGCGTGAACTGGTGGAAGGACGCGTACGCCTTGGCGTACGTCTCCTGCACCACGTCTTCCGCGTCGGCCGGGTTGCGGGTCATCCGCAGGGCCGCCGCGTACAGCTGGTCGATGTAGGCGAGAGCCTCGGCCTCGAAGCGGGCGTGTCGCTCTTCGGAGGACTCCACGGGTTCGACGAGTGCGCTGGCGGTGGCGGGGCTCTTGCTGGTCGGGAGGGTCATCACGTACGAGAGTACCGGCGCCGGCTCGCCCGTGCGGCGGCGCACCTCGGGGCGATCATCCACGACTGCGGTCATGCTGGTGTCAACGCGCGAACGCCGTCGCTATTCCCGTCCTCGGGTCGACGTCACCGCCGCCACCAGCTCCACCGCACTGGCCAGCACCAGGGCCCGTAGATCGGCGGGGCGGAACTCGGCCCGCGGCGGGGTCTTGAAACCGTGATCCGCACCGGGCAGCGGCACCACGACCACCTGGTCCCCCCCGTTCGCCGCGGCCAGATCAGCGCTCAGCTCGGCGGCGGTGCCGAAGGTGTCTCGGGTTCCCTGGAGGACGAGCCGGGGCACGGTCGGGGTCAACAGCTCAGGCAACCGGGACCGGTCGGGCCGACCGGGCAGGTGCAGCGGGAAGGCGAGACAGAGCACCCCCACCACCCCGAGACCGTCCGCCGTACGGCAGGCGACCCGGGCGCCGGCACTTCGGCCGCCGGCCAGCAACGGCAGGGTCGCGATCTCCGTCCGCTGGGTCAGGGCGCTGACGGCCGGCAGCCAGCCCGCGTCCAACCGGGGCGGCGGCACGGCGACCTTGCGTCCCGCCAGCCGCCAGGGCTGCTCGAACCGGGCGACGGTGACCCCCAACGGCGGCAGCGCGCGGGCCAGCAGGGAGAGGTCCATCGCGGTCACCCCGCCGCCGGCTCCGTGGCCCAGGGTCAACACCGCCCGTGGTGATTCCGCGAGGTCGAGGTGCCAGCGACCCGGTCCCTCGGGGGTACGGACCTCGAAGATGACCGTCGCCCGCTCCGGCCTCGCACCGTCAGCGGAATCCGGGGCGGGACTCGAGCTCACAGCAGCGCGTCCTGAACTGGTCCCTCGGTGTCGTGACCGTCGCCCTCGGCGGGTAGCGGATCCAGCAACGAGGCGTCGTTGTTGCTCACCTTGTTGACGGCGGTCGACACCGCGTACGCCTCCAGGGCCCCCGCCTCGGTCACCTGCAGCAGGTCCAGAGCCGACGACGGATCGGTCAGCCCGGGATCCAGCCAGGCGTCCCACGACGTCCTCGGCACCACCATCGGCATCCGGTCGTGGATGTGGCCGACGGCGTCGGTGGCCTCAGTGGTGATCACCGAGCAGGTCCGTAGCCAGGCGGAGTCGTCGTCGCGATCCTTGGCGGGATCGCGCCAGATCTCGTAGATGCCGGCCATCACCAGCAGGCTGCCGTCGGCGCGGTGGATGAAGAAGGGCTGCTTCTTGCCCTTGCCGGCGGGCGATCGACCGAGGATCTGCTCGGTCGCCTCCGGGGCGTACCACTCGTAGAACCCGTCGGCCGGCAGCAGACAGCGTCGGGCCGCGAAGGCGCGCCGGAAGGCCGGCTTCTCGGCCACCGTCTCGACCCGCGCGTTGATCATCCGGGCCCCGCCCTTGGCATCCTTCGCCCAGGACGGCACCAACCCCCAGACCAACGGACTCAGCCGCCGGACCACGGTGTCATCGACCTTCGAACGGCGCTCCAGCACCGCGGGCACCGCCACGGTGGGGGCCACGTTGAAGTCCGGCCCCGGAAGATCCCCGAGGATCTCGTCGATGTCGAACTCCTGCTGCAGCGTCTCCGGCCGAGAGCTCGATGCGTAGCGCCCACACATACCGCCGACGTTACCGGCCAACTCGGACACTCCCCCCTGTTGGTCTGGCACCCTCGGCACGGTAGGAATGGACCATGACGTTGTTGCGCTCCACCGCACGCACCATGCTGGCCTCGTACTTCGTGGTCAGCGGACTGAAGGCCGTGCGCGATCCCGAGTCCCTGGT
>DATDAP010000722.1:0-7155 GCA_036525335.1 Microlunatus sp.
CGGATTCTTGGTGGCGAACATGGCCATGGACGTCAGATGATCCTCGATGATCGAGTCTTGATATCCGCCGATGGTGGCAAATGCCTGGGGTCGGTAGAGGTGGTTGGTGCCGATCAGCAGCGGTGCGCGCATTCCGTTGCCGCCTCGCTGGATGATTCCGTGGAAGACGTACGCTTGAACGGCAGATCCTTTGGCGATCCAGTTCTCGTCCAGATTCCCGTAGACCTGCGGAGCGACGACGAAGCCCACGTCGAGGTCGGCGAAGTAGCCGAGGCTGCGCTGCAGGAAGTCGGGGCCGGGAACGTGGTCGGGATCCATCTGCGCGACCACGTCGTATTTGGCTTCGTGGGCGTGCCGCCAGGCGTTGTGGTTGCCGGCCTTCGTCTTGGCCCTGAACTCCCCGTCGCTGGTGTTGTAGGCAGCGATCCCCTTCCGGGAGAAGTGCCTGACACCGAGTGCCGCGCAGGCCTGAGCGATGGTGGCGTCGCCGCCTTCGTCCAGCAGCCAGACATCCACCCGGCCGTCGTAGTCGATCCGCTTCATGGCGGCCAGGGTCCGCAGCACCAGGTTGAGCGGTTCCTTGCTGGGAACGATCGTGGTCAAGATCGCCACCCGCAGTCCGGGCGGCGCAGCCAGGGGTACGGGATCCTTGGCCCGGCTGGAAAACAACCAGAGTGCGGCTCCCTGGGCCATCCGGATCAACTCGATGGCGACCATTAAGAAGACGCCGATCAACGAGGTGGCGAACAGCACCCCCCCTGCCTCGGCCAGGACGGGAAGGTGTGCCGGCCAGACCAGCCAAACCACCAAGGCTGCGCCGGTGATCACCTGGGCGACGATCAAGACCGCCAGCATGATCTTCTGTCCGGCGGTGAACACGTCGACATAGTCAACGTCGGACCCTTCCTGCAGCGGTCCGGTGATCGCGCTCAGTGCGTGGTAGGGCGATGCATGATCGCTGGACCTATTGTGATCAGTAGTTGGATTGTGATCAGTAGTTGGGCGTGACGAATCGAGCTCAAGACGTACGGCCATGATATAAACCCCCGAGGTTTATCATGCAAAGAACAGCTGCACCGCTGGGCTTCAACGCTGATTGGTTCAGTCGCCGCCAGAATTCCCGGATCAACATCGACGGTCAGAGTTCCCGGATCTGCATCGACGGGGCGCGGCGTTGACCACACGCTACCACTGCAATGGTTGGGGATGTCACGCATCAGGCATTCCGTGGCGTGATCGCTGTCACGGAGGTAATCAAATGTGTCGGCGCGTCGCGCGTTGGGTAAACATCAATCGACGTCGGGCGTGTCACGGGTGAGCTTGGCCCATCATCTCTGTCTATAACGGCAACAGCTCACCGCCTCGGGGGAGGACCCACAAGATGAAAAGAAGCACGCGACTCCGTCGTGTTCTCGTCGGCGGCATAGTGGCTGCGATCTCACTGGCTGTGGCCTCCTCGGTTGGCCCATCGGTCGAGGCCTCGCCCAGCCAGTCGCGACAACCACTCGACAAGTACGGCAACCCGGTGGCGCGGCCGGTGCCCCAGCCGAGGTACCCGGTACGCAGACCGGTGCAGGACCCGCTGCCCAAGGGTCAGCGCCGCTCGGCCGGCACAACCTTGGCGCAGGTGCAGCAGCAGGCCGTCAAGGCCCAGGGCGCCGACGCACGACGGCGCGGCAAGCCCGCCGTCGACGATGCAGCTGTCGGGCATCCCACCGGTCACGATCATTCCTCGATGAAGGCCGGTGCCGAAGCGCGGGCCGCCGCCGTTCAGGGGCCGACCGGTCTTCCCGTCGCGACGGGCGGGCGGTGGTCGCTGGGCCCGACGCTGCCGAGCCCGGCCATCCACTCGGTGATGCTCAACACTGGCAAGGTGTTGGTGATCGCCGGCTCGGGGAACCAGTGGGAGCAGTTCTCCGCCGGTACCTTCACCTCGGCGCTGTGGGATCCCAAGACGAACACGCTCAAGGACATCGCGACACCGCACGACATGTTCTGCGCCGGCCACGTGATCCTGCGTGACGGGCGCGTCCTGGTCACCGGCGGCACGATCGGGTATCCGGCGTACGACGCGGCGGGCAACCTGACCCGGGACTGGAAGGGGTCGAAGAAGTCCTACATCTTCGACCCCATCAAGGAGATCTACGAGCCCACCGACGACCTGAACATCGGTCGGTGGTACCCCACGTTGACTCGGATGGGGAACGACCAGGTGGTGGGCGTGGCCGGACTGGACGAGGGCAGCTCGGAGCGTGGTGGACTCGACACACCGGTCAACGAGATCTTCACTCCGAATGCCGGCTCGACCTGGGATGCCTGGCAGGGCGGCAGCTGGTCGGTCCTGAACACTCGGGCATTTCCGCAGTACGCACACATGATCTTGACCGACGACGGCGAGCTCTTCTACACCGGTCAGTCGACGGCGAACAACGGGCAGTCGCCGGGCCTCTGGCAGCCGTACTCGAATTCCTGGCGCGACGTCACAGGCCTGCCCTACCGGTGGCAACGCAACGCCGGCGGTTCGATCCTGCTGCCGCCTGCCCAGGATCAGAAGGTTTTGGTGATGGGCGGCGGCGACTTCGCCCTACCGGCTCTCAACGACACCCACATCGTCGACCTCAGCGAACCAGACCCTACCTACCAAGAGGGTCCCGCGATGGCCAACGCCAAGCTGTACGTGGGCGCCATCACCCTTCCCGACTACACCGTGATGCAGACCAACGGTGCAGCACAGTTCCGCGAGGTCGGGGTCCGGGACGCCCAGATCTACGACCCAACCGCCAACGCCTGGACGACCATGAACTCGCCGAGCATCGACCGGCTCTACCACAGTGCGGCGCTGTTGCTGCCCGACGGTCGCGTGGTCACCATGGGATCGCAGGTGATCAGCGGAGAGAACGAGCTGCGGATGGAGATCTTCGAGCCGCCGTACCTGTTCACCGGACAACGGCCGACCATCGGCGCCGGGCCCACCTGGATCGACTACGACACCGCGAACCAGCCCACCTGGGAGGTCACCGCAGCGCCGGGAGCCTCGATCGCGAGAGTGTCCCTGCTGCGGCCGAGCGCCACCACGCACAGCACCGACACCGAGCAGCGGCTGGTCGACCTGCCATTCACCGCTCAGAACGGCCAGGTCAGCGTGAATGTGCCAACCAACCGTGACCTGCTCCCGCCGGGCTGGTACATGCTGACCGTGCTCGACAGCCAGGGCCGGCCGTCGGTCGCCAAATGGGTCTCCCTCAACTGAGCTCGAACCGCGTCGCTGGTGCGTCGCCTCGGGCTACCGCCTACCTCCCCGGGGACCGTTTCGCCACACCGTCCCGCCACGCCCGTGCCGAAGCGGGGCTGGAGTCAAGGCGCCAGTCCCGCTGGACGTCGCGCTGGTCATTCTCGCTGAAGTAGATGAGGCCGGTCAGCCGAGGGAAAGACCGCGACTCGAACATGTCCTCGATCCATTCGGCCTTGTCAGGCTCGACCGTGCCGAACTCACACAGCCAAACCTCCTTGTCGGTGAACCTCCCGATCCGATCGTAGGGGCCCTCAACGATCTGGTCGAACGACCGGTTGTCGCCATCACCACGCCGCGGAAGCTGGTCGGTCCAGTTGTAGGCGTCGAAGCCGACGATGTCGACGTAGTCGTCGCCCGGCCAGTAGTCCTCCAGGTGATTGCCGGCCCGGTCCGGGAAGTCGGACTCATTCGGGCACCAGATGAAACGCACATTGGTCGCCCCCTGGGCGCGGAAGCGGTCGACCAGCCGCCGCCAGGCCACTTTGAAGTGCTCCGCGCTGGGGCCGCCGTCGCGGCCGGCCGAATAGCTCATCCAGTCACCGTTCATCTCGTGTCCAAAGCGCAGGTAGACCGGGCGCCCGTAGGCCCTCGCGTCGGCGGCGAACCGGTCGATGTAACCGTCCTGGCCACCGTCCTTGATGTTCCACACCAAACCCTGATCTGGCTTCATCGACAACATCAGATCCCGGCCTTCGAGGTTGGCGGTAACCGCCCGATCAAACGACCATCCCCAAGTGAAGAAGTAATGGATAACGTCGAGCTTCCCGGTCTGGGACTCGAACCGGCGGAGGTCGTCGGCAGCCACCGGGTCGCGGTAGGGTCGCCCGTCCAGGTGGACATACGCGCCGGCCTTCACCCGCTCATACAGCGGAGGGGACGTCTGTGCATCCACGACGGTGACCCCGACGGCGAACGCGAGCACAACCACAGACGCCACCACCGCCGCCCGAGCCCGGCCACTCATAACCCTCCTGTGTCGTCGATCCCCCGAACCACCACCGTAACCCGCCCGCCCCCCAACGGTCCCTGATCGGGTCGTGGCCGAGTCGTTGGACGCCAAGGAGGCGTCGGTTGGCTGAGAAGCCGATCTGCCGCAGCGCGGGCAGTTTGGTCTGCGGCCGGCTCAACCGGTGCGGATCTGTTCCTCCGGACGGCGTGCTGCTCCCTTTGAAGCGCCCCAGGTTCTCGACCGTTCCTAGACGGGGTGCGGCTCTCGGTTGAGGGCAGCGTAGTGGGCTTGCTCGTACTCGATGGGTGGGACGTTTCCCAGGGTCGAGTGGAGCCTTCGGTTGTGCCAATCGACCCAGCTGGCGGTGGCGTACTCGACGTCGTCCAATGGTCTTGTAGGGGCCGTCGTGGAAGACGGTGCTGCGGATGCACTCGGCTTTGTAGAGACTTCAGTCAGGGCGGCCTCGGCTTCTCCGAAGCGGCCTTGGCCGGCCAGTGCAGCGCCGAGGACACAGAAGTCCCCGGCAATGTCCACCGGTCTGGTTCAGGCTCGGGCCCGGAGCTGGAGCGCACGACCTGCATGCGCCTCTGCGGTCACGTGATCTGGTCGGGCATGCGCAAGACCGGCGCGATTGTGCTGCAGGCTGGCGAGCTGCGGATCGTCGGGGGTGTAGACGTCGCCGAGCAGGTCAAGCGCGCTGTCGTACCACTGCTCGGCTGCAGCCAGGTCTCCGGTGTCTTTGGCCAGGATGCCGAGAGCATTTGCATGCCCCGGCCCGCCGCACCGACTCAAGATTCGCTGCGTCCACGCGTTCTCGCGCTTCCTGCAGAGCTTCTTGGGCGGCTGCGAAGCGGCCGGCGAGCCGATGCTCGTTGCCGAGTTGAATCAGCGCTTCGCTCAGCCGAACCTCCCGCTCGGGATCCGGCGGGAGGGTTCGAAGCAGGTCGACAGCCGGGACGAGCCACTCGCAGGCTTGCCGGTGATCGGCTAGGTCGGCGGCGAATCTCGCCAGATCCAAGAGGGCCGCCAACTGGTCGCGCCGACCGGGTAGTGTCCCGGAGGAGTGGGCGGCCGCCGCGAGCGCCCGCTCGGCGAGCGCGCGGGCGGTGACAGCTCGGCCCTGGCGCCAGGCCCGATTTGGCCCGGCGCCGGCCTGCCCCCAGCACGCGCTACACCGGGCGCGGATGGTGGCGTTCAGAGCGCCCACCATCGTGACGGAAAGGGGCGCCCACAGGCTCTGACGGTTCGCAGTGGTTACCAAGGTTGAGCCCGGCGGCGGCCGGGGCGGTACTGGCGGCGACTAGGCCGAGGGAGGTGGCGAGGAGCAGGGCGGTGTGGCGGAGAGTCTTCATGATCGAGCTCCTTTTTGTTGTGCTGCCGGGTGCCGCCGGCAGGATTTGACGATCAGTTTTGCGATTCCGCGTCCTCAGCACATCCGCTTCTCGAGCGACTGCAGGTCAACCTCTTGGATGACCCGGCGTTCAGCCTCGGGTCACAGTCCTGCGCGACTGGCCCGATTGGACTGGAAGGAGTCACTGCCGGCGATGTTGGCGGGCGCAGCAGACGACTCCGGTGGCTGGAGGCATCGCGTAGCCTGGAGGGGCGAAGTTGCTGCCCAGCGCGCCGAAGGCGATCGTCCTGCCGATGCCTGGGACGACGCCGATCAGCAGCACACGCCACAAGTTGGATCTCGCAACCCCTCGAGCTCGCTGTCGACGTGTGCATCGTCGTCGTCGCCGTCGCGAGTCTGGGAGACGGTGCGCCAGTCTGGAGCGCTTGTCATCCCTGAGGTCTGCGGGGCCGGAGTCGTCAGAGGTCAGGGCGGGCCGGCGTGCGGTGGTACAGGGGCTTTTTGGGGTGAGGGAGATGGTTGCGAGCAGTCGGAGGTCAGCGCTGCGGAGCCTGAGGTTCGACAGGTGATGTCGGTGGGGGTCGGCTGCGGGAGCAGCTGGCTTGCTGCTAGTAGGGCGAGTCCGCACACAGTCGCGATGATGATCATCGCGTGGGTGGCGCGGCGTCGGATCATCGGGAGATGCCTGCGACCGCGCGAGGGCCGTCGGTGTACGGCTCGGGTCGGGATCTGATCGGTCGCTGTGTCTGGTGGGGTGGACATGTCATTCTCCCGTCGGCAATTGGCAACGACTGGGCCCTGCCGGCCCTTGCCGTCGCCGCAGCTGGGGGCCTGGTCCGGCCAGCCGCGGCGGCAGGCATGAGCGGGTAAGCCTTGTTGGCGGCGATTTCACTGCTGGCTGACACCAGCGAGCGAGCGCGGCTGTCTAGGCGCTGGGTATTTGAGGGTGGGCCAGGTGTGCCCGCGGCCGTGCATGGGCCGGTCCGGTCTTGCCGAGTGAGTGGGGTATGCGGGCGAGGAGGGCGATGCCGATGTAGAGCGCGGTCTCGGCGTAAGCGATGTGGGTCCAGGGGGAGTGGAGCACACCCATCACGATGGTGACCGGGACCAGGACGGCAATGGCGGCGAGACAGATCGCGCCCGCGCGTAGCTCTGGTCGACGAACCAGGGTGGTGAGGCCGAAGGCCGCGCCCAGGACGAACGCCAGGAGGAAGGCGACCCCGCCGACCGCACCGAGGATGGCGTCGATGCTGGCGTTTCCGGGAGTCGGGATGAGCGCGAGGCTGATGGCGCCGACAGCGGCGCAGACACCGAGGTCGGTTTGCAGCAGCCGACGCAGCCAGCGTCGCGGTCTGCTGTCGGCGTCGATCCTGGTCGACTGTTCGTGCAGGACGGCCACGCTGAGGGTGAAGGTCCCGGTGAGGAGGAGCCCGACGATGCCGCGCACCACCGCCGGCCCCGCGTCGGTGTCGAGCATCGAATGTCCGGTGAGGCCGGTCGCGACAGCCTCGGCGAGGGAGTAGGCGGAGATGAGGATGGCTACCAGCAGCGCAGCCCACCCGG
>DATDAP010000723.1:0-4290 GCA_036525335.1 Microlunatus sp.
AGCAAGCAGGACCTGCATGAGCAGTGGAAGGGCGCGACTCCGCTGAAGCGGTTCGCCGAGCCGTGGGAGGTTGCCGCGGCCGCGGCCTGGCTACTCGGTGACGAGTCGTCCTTCTGCGTGGGCACCGAGCTGTTGATGGACGGCGGATATTCGCTTGCCTGACAACGTTTCACAGACCCGTCAGACGGGACGCCGCACAATGCGCGCGGTCGTCTACGACCGTCCTGAGAGCTTCACTGTCCGCGAGCTGGCGATCCCCGAGCCCGGCCCCGGTGAGGTTCGACTGCGCGTTCTGGTGGCTGGCGTCTGCGGCACCGATCTCCATCTGCACCATGGGGAGTTCGGCCCGACCTACCCTCTCACGCCGGGGCACGAGTTCGTCGGCGAGGTGGTGGCGGTCGGATCAGCCGATGACGAAGTTCTGCTCGGTCACCGGGTTGTGGTCGACAACACGGCGTCGTGCGGACGCTGCGCCGAGTGCCGGCGGGCCCGGCCGGCGTTCTGCCGGAACTTGGTCGCCCAGGGGGTGAACGTGCCCGGCGCGTTCGCTGACTTCGTGATCACCGGTGCCGACCGCTGCTTCGTGGTCGACGATCTGGACCCCGAGGTCGCCGTGCTGGCAGAACCGGTGGCTTGTGTGGTCCACGGGCTCGACGTGCTGGCCCTGCGTCCCGGTGCGGACGTGCTGGTGTTCGGCGCCGGCCCGACCGGGCTCCTTCTCACGTCGCTGTTGGCCAGCGGTGGCGCCGGCCGGTTGACCGTCGCGGCTCGGACCGCAGCCAAGCTGGAGTCGGCCCGAGCGCGGGGCGCGGATGAGATCGTGACCCTGGACGGTGCCGCGGAGGATCATCTTCGTGATCTTGCCCCGGAGGGTTTCGATGTGGTGATCGACGCCACGGGAGCTCTTCCGGTGCTGCAGCGGACGATCGGTCTGACCCGGACCGGGGGGACGGTGTTCGTGTACGGCATGACCCCGGAGGCCGCCCGGTGGCCGGTTCCCTCGTTTGAGGTGTTCCGGCGCGAGCTGACGATCAAGGGCTCGTTCGCCCAGCAGTTCAGCTTCGACCGGGCGATCGCGGCCCTGCGGACCGGGCGGGTCGACCCCGCCGGCCTGATCACCCATCGCTTCGGTCTGGACGATTACGGTGCTGCCCTGGAAGCCGTTGCGGACAGTGCGGTGGTGAAATCGGTGCTCGTTCCCTGACGCCACGGTCTTACCCAGGTACGGCAGCGCTCAGGCCGTGACGCGCATCAGCGGCTCCGTCGACGGGTCGGCGGGCGACCGCTGCAGGGTGACCTCGAAGCGGCTGCGGTCGCCGCGATGGTAGGCCACGAAGACCTCGACCGGCCGGTCTCCGGCATACGACAGGCTACGCAGCACCAGGACCGGGGCGCCGGGGCTGATCTCCAGTGCCGTCGCCTGCGCGTCGGAGGCGACGGCCGCCTCCACCCCCCGCCGCCCATGCGTGAGGCGGACCCCGTAGGAGGCTTCGAGGACCGCGTAGAGCGACTGGTCGCTCAGGTCGTCGTGCACCAACCCGGGGGCGATGTCGTAGGGCAGGTAGGTGGTGGCGAGCACCCACGGCTCGTCGTCGACGAGGCGGAGGCGTTCGATGACCACCACGGGCGCCCCGACGGCCAGCTGCAGCTGGTCGGCGATCAGCCCGTCGGCCGGCACCACCTCCTGCCGCCGGACGTCGCTGCGCAGGTGGCCGCCACGCGCGGCGACGTCCTCGTACAGACCGGTCAGCGACTGGACGAGCCGCTCGGACGTGCGGCGATGAGCCACGAACGTGCCGCGTCCCTTCTGCCGCTCGATCACCCCTTCGGTCTCCAGCTCGGCCAGTGCCTGCCGTACCACGGTGCGGGAGACTTCGTAGGTGCCGCACAGCTCGTTGTCGCCGGGCAGCCGCGTCCCGGGGGCAAGGTCACGAGCCCGCAGATCCGCGAGCAGAATCTGCTTCAGCTGGTAGTAGAAGGGCAGCGGGGAGCTGCGGTCGATCCCGGCGCTCATGGGCGCGATCCTACGCTTTGACGTCCTGTACGTACAGGACTACATTGCAAACGTGCCGTCGAGTCCAAATCGTCCCGTCGTGCTGGTGACGAGCCGATCCTTCTCCTCGGGCGACCTCGACCTCACCGGTGAGCTGACCGACGCTGGCTGCCGCCTCGTGACCGGACCACCGAACCACGATCTCGATGTCCTGCGTGACGCCCTGACGTCGGCGACCGCCTGGATCGCCGGCACCGGCCCCGTGTCGGCCGCCCACCTCGACGCCGCGCCGCACCTGCGGCTGGTGGCCCGGTACGGCGTCGGCGTGGAGGCAGTCGACGTCGCCGCGGCGGCCGACCGTGGCGTCCTGGTCACCAACACCCCGGGGGCCAACAGCGATGCGGTCGCCGATCACGCCGTCGCCTTGATGCTGGCCCTGCTCCGCGACGTCACGGTCGGGGACCGGGCCGTCCGGGGTGGCGACTGGCAGGTTCGTCGCGGCCGGCAGCTCGGGTCGGTGATCGTCGGCCTCGTCGGGCTCGGCCGGATCGGTCGCGGCGTGGCCGCCCGGCTCCAGGGGTTCGGCACGACGGTGCTCGGCTACGACCCCTACGTCGACGCAGCCTCGCTCGGGCTCGGCGTCGAAGGGGTCGGCTTGGCCGAGCTCGCCGCCCGCAGCGACCTGATCACCCTGCACCTGCCCGGTGAGGAGGTCATCGTCGACGAGGGTTTCCTCGACCTGGTCCGCTCGAGCACGATGCTGGTCAACACCTCCCGGGCATCGCTGGTGGACGAGTCCGCGGTGGCCGGCCGGCTCCGCACGGGCCGGCTCCGCGGCTACGCCGCCGATGTGCTCGGCAGCGAGGCCGGCGCGGCGGAGAACCCCCTACTGGCCGCGGACCTGACCGACCGGACGGTGTTGACCCCGCATGTCGCCGCGCAGACCGTCGAAGCCGTGGACGGGATGGGACGGGGTGCCGTCGACGCCGTTCTCGCCCTGCTGAACGGCCAGCACCCACCAAACGTTGTTCCTGTCCCCGGAGGAGTTCGATGACCAGCGCCGCTGACCTTCCCGACCCTGCAGACCTGTCCGCACTGCGTGCCGCAACCGTGATCGCGGTGCTCCGCGCCCCCACGGCCGCGGCCGCGGTCGCCGCCACCGACGCGCTGGTCGCCGGCGGGGTGACCGGCATCGAGATCACCTACAGCACCCCCGACGCGCCGACGGCGATCCGTGAGGTGCGGGAGCGGCACGGCGACGCCGTCTACCTCGGGGCGGGCACGGTGCTGACCGAGGCTCATGCCACCGAGGCGGTTGCTGCCGGCGCACGGTTCCTGGTCAGCCCCGGCACGGATCCGGCGGTGACCCGCGCCATGGTCAAGACGGGGGTGACCGTGCTGTCGGGCGCCTACACCCCGAGCGAGGTGATGCTGGCGGCCGGTCTCGGCGCGCATGTGGTCAAGCTGTTCCCGGCCTCGCTCGGTGGACCGGGCCTGCTGAGAGCGTTACGCGGTCCGTTCCCGGACCTGGCGTTCTGCCCGACGGGTGGGGTGAATCCCGACAACCTCGCCGAGTGGCTGACGGCTGGGGCGGTGGCGGTGGGAGCGGGGGGTGAGCTGTGCCCGGCCGCGACCTTGCACAGCGGTGACTGGGCCACGATCACGGCTACCGCGCAGCGGTTCGCTGCCGCCGCCAGGGCGGTCAGGTCATGACGCGGACACCGCAGCCGGGAGATCCGGGCACCCACATGGGCTTCGTCGGCGTCAGCACGGCCGGGTCGTCCATCCGAACGATCTTCCCGCACTGGGCCGACACACTCGGGCTCCCGACTCGAGTCCTGGTCGGCCACGATGTGCGGCTGGACGCGCCGTCGTCGACGTACCGGGAGCTGGTCATGGCCATCGCCGACAACCCACGGCACTGGGGGGCGCTGGTGACCACCCACAAGTTGGCCGTGCACGCGGCGGCCGCCGACCTGTTCGACGGGCTCGACGACCTGGCCGCGACCTTCGGCGAGATCTCCTGCGTGACCAAACGAGGTGACCGCCTCGTCGGCAGCGCCAAGGACCCGGTGACAGCCAGACTCGCCGTCGAGGAGATCCTCCCGGCCGACCACTTCGCCACCTCCGGGGCCGAGGCCCTGATCCTCGGCTCCGGTGGGGCCGGAACGGCGCTGAGTCAGCAGCTCGGGGTCCGCGCCGATCGGCCGGCCGCGATCACCTGCACCGCCGTGACCGCGGCGGCGCTCGACCACGCCCGCGCGGTGCACGAGCGCTCCGAGCTACCGGCCGACCTG
>DATDAP010000724.1:0-5262 GCA_036525335.1 Microlunatus sp.
TGATCGGCGTAGTTGTCGTCGGCGATCGCGCTCGCCATCGCGGTCAGGGCCAGCAGCCCCAACCAGTCACCGAGGCTGGACAGTCCGAGGGCGATCCACAGTCGCCGAAACGACCTGATCGACAGCACCCCACCTGGAGACGGGGCCAAGCCGGTACCCGGTGGCCGCGTCGGAGGCGGCATCGGCGGCATACCCTCGGACATTCGCCCAGCCTAATCGCGTCCCCCACCCGTCCTCCGCGAAGAGGCACGTAGCGCGGCCCGCGGAGGGGGTCAGGACTTCTTGGCGGGGGTCTTCTTGGCGGGGGTCTTCTTGGCGGGGGTCTTCTTCGTAGGCGTGGCCGGCTGGCGCGGCATCGGCGGGATCGTCTGCTGGGGATCGGTTTGGCCGAAGATGGTCACGTCGACGCCGACGATGGGGATGTTGAGCGCCTGCACGTCGTACAGCCGGTTTGCCACCGCGGAGGCTTCTTGACCCAGCCACTCGAAGGCGTCCTCCCACTCCCCCTGCGCCCGGATGTAGGCGTCGTTGGCGCGATAGCCCGACTTCGACCCCAGGGTGTGGGAGGAACCGTCGGCGTAGTGCACGACGAACGCGACACGGCGCTGCTCGCGGGCCGCTTCGGCCATGGCATCCATCGTGGCCCGTTTGGCGTCGAAGCGACCGACCGCGCTGCGCGACTTCGGTGCCGTGATCCGCTTCGTCCGAGCACCGCCGGCCAGGTAGTTGGTCTGCACACTGAACTTGCCCGGTGTCGGCGCGGTCGGGGTCGGCGGTGGCGGCTCGTGCGCCGGCTGCCCGCGCCGGCCGCGGATCCGGGCCGGCCGACCGGATTTCGTGGCCCGCCGCTCCGGCCGTCGGGCGGCATGTCCGGTGCGGGCGAGGTCGATCAGGGTCGGAAGAAGGTTCGTCCCGGGCCGTTTCCCGGCGGCCACCTGATAGAGCAGTGAGGAGTCCCGGTCGCACTCAGTCGACAGGTCACGCATCGACAGTCCCCGCTCGCGCAGGGCAAGGATCAGCTGCTGCGCCGTCGGGCCTTGCTCAGTCATGCCGGGACCTCGACGGGCGGCCCGTACGCCTCGGCGCGGCCGCGGAGGTTGTTGCGGGCCTCGGTCGTGGGCGGCACCGCCATCGGCTCCCCTATCCAGCCCTTCACCCGCAGCCGACCGGTCCTACCGTCGTCACCGCCGCCACGTTCGACCGGCAGGCAGGCCAGCGGCACCGACGTCAGATACAGGGCATCGCCGTTCACCCCGATCAGCTGTGACGGATCGACCTCGAGGGCTCCCCATTGCTTCCACTCGGTGCTGCCCTGCCGGTAGGGGGCGGTCGGGCCGAGCAGGATCCGGGCCCGCTCCTTCGCCCAGACCTGCGAGGAGTACTCCGGGTGGTGGAACTGCTGCAGCCGCTCGTTGAGCTGCGCGGGGATCAGATAGGTGACCACATCTCCGTAGGTGCGGATCGTGCCCTGATGTAGCGGCGGCACGTCGAAGGTTGACTCGACGACCATGGTCCGGTCGCGGCCCTCGGAGTGGAACCCTCCGATGGTCTGCAGCAGGATCGCCCGCAACGCCGACTCCACCGCCTCGATCAGGTGTGCATCAGCGTCCAGCTCGGCAGCGTTCTCCCGGGCCTTCATGATCCGGGCAGCAAAGTTGTCCAAGGGCCGGGCGCGGTCGAACGCTATCCCCTCCAAGATCTCGACCGCCCCGTCGCCCCACGCGGTCCGAGCGGTCGAGAGCTCGACCGCGTCCACCCAGGTCTCATGAGTGGCGCCGGGCCGGTTCGGGTAATGCCATTGCGCGGTCTCGGTCCGGAAGACACCGAGCAGGCCGAGAGTGTCCCACCAGTCCGGCACCGTGAACCGGACCAGATACCGGGCGCGGGCGTAGGTGTCCATTGCCCAGGCCTGTGCCTGCAGCTGCGTCAGCCGCCTGCCGCCGACCCCGACCTCACGGCACAGGGCGGAGTACATGAAGCGGCCGTCGACGTAGCAGAAGCCGGGGATCTCCGTCTTCGCCGCGATCAGCGGATGGCAGTCGCCGCAGTCGCACCGAGATCGGCCCTCGACCAGGTGCTCGGTGCGGTGCTGACCCGAGGTGTGATGGATCAGCTCCGCCAGATCCGGAGCCAGGATCGGCGGGTCCAGATCCTTCGGCAGCGAGTACGCCCAGATGTTCTGACCGGTCGCGGTCGGCGACGCCGCGAGATGTCCCGGCAGCGCCTTCACCAGGACCTGCGACAGGAGCTGCATCGCCTCCCGAGCCGACGCAGGCGCGATCCCGTCCGTGCCGAACCACTCCCGCGCCACCCGCACCTCGACCTTGTGCCCCGCCGCCGCGCTGACGAACCGGCCGGTGGGCGGCCGGTCGTCCTTGATGTAGTGCCCGGCCGCGGCCCAGCCTTCGGTCGGCACCAGTAGCCAATGCGTCTTGGTCGCCGACACCACCGGGAACTTGCCCGACAGCATGATCCGAGCAGCACGGTGGTGAGCTGCGGTGTTGAGAAGGTCGACGAGCGCCGGCTTCTGCCGGCGGCCGCCCAGAAGCGGCCGGACCGGGGCGCCCGAGTCGTCGACGCCGGCACCCGTTTCCACGTCAAGCCAGAGCGTTGAGATTTCGGAGAGCTTCCAAGGTGCAGGACGTGCCATGCAACGTCTCCTCTCGAGATGGGCGTCGGTTCGCCCTTTGCAACAGGTGGGGAGTCTAGGCCGAAGGTTCTGGCCGAGGCTAGGAGGATCCCCGCTCCTGCGTAAGCCCCTGTGGACAGGTCCAGCCATCTGCGAACCGACGGTATCGAGCCGGACTGACAGTCGACCGTCGCCGGGTGCACCGAGTTCTGGACCGTCCTCGTTACGCAGACTTGGACGTCGTTGCACGGGCAGACTCCAATCGGCTGTCCACAGGGTCCCGGGAGGGTCTCGCCGCCGTCGGCGCTCGCCCGTAGGTTCGCTGCACTGAATGATCACCGGGTGCTCCGGCGGCGCCACCCTCCGTGTGGTGCCGCCGAGCGACTCCCGCAACTGTGAGGGAGGAGCAATGTGGGCTGCAGGAGTCGCAGCAGTCGTCCTCACGTGCTGCGCGGTCGCCGCTGGATCCGCGAAGTTTCTTCACCTCCTACCCCCGCCGGCGGCTGACGCCAGCTATGCGGCGGCTGCGACACCTCGGTTCTCCCTCGGTGCCGCTGCGTTGTGTGGAGCTGCCGGCCTGTCCGCTGTCGCATCGCTTCCGTGGCCGGTTTGGTTGCCGTGGGTCGGGTTCGCCGGGCTGGGTGTGTGGTTGGCGTGCGTCGACGCGGTGACCGGCTTCGTGCCGCGGCTGGTGAGCCAGGTGACCGCTGGGGTCATCGCGATCCTGGTGGTCGTCCAGGCGGTCGCCGAGGGTTCCACAGCCCCGCTGGTGCGTGCCGTTGTCGGCGGGGCGGGTGTCTGGCTGCTCTTCGCTGGTTTGTGGTTGCTGGCGCTAGGGGCGGTGGGATTCGGGGACGTCCGGTTCTCGGTGCCCTGGGCGATGACGGCGGCGTCAGCGTCCTGGCAGCATCTGGTGCTGGCGGTTGCGCTCGGATCAATGATGGCTCTGCTCTTCGGCGTGGTGGCCAGGGCCCGGGGCGCTCGCGATTTCCCCTACACGCCGGGGTTGGCGGCGGGCCTGTTCGCCGCCGCCCTCTTGGCGTTGCAGCAGTAATTGTCCTGCCCCGGTTACGACTTTGCTGTGGTCTGCCGGGCCTCGGCCTGGATCGGGTCACGTCGCATCTCGTGGCGTCCTGACCGTGGGTAGGTAAAGCCGAAACGCTGGTACAGGCTTCCCACCCGCCGGTTCTCAGCGGTCAGCTGGAGTGTTCTCTGGCAGCGGTCGGCGTCGGCTGTCACGGCCTCGGTCAGCTCGGACCCGATACCACGCCCGAACGGCCAGGCGGCGACTGAGCTGAGACGCCACGCTCCGTCGCTAGTCTCGACCGCCTTCGCGCAGCCGCGTCGTCCCCGCTCGTCGATCAGCCAGACCCGCGCAGCTCGGGCGAACAGGACGGGTTCGATGATCACGCTCAGCAGCATGATCACGGCGAAGTACCCGACGAAGCCGACGACAGCACCGAGGACCGCCGTCTGAGGGCCGGCGAGGATCCAGCCGAACCAGCCGGCAACCACGGTGAGTAGTGCCCACATCATCCCGATCATGCGGTGTCCGGGATCGCGCAGCGATGCGGCCGCCGTGGTCCAGCCGACCAGGACGCCCACCCGTAGGGCGCGCGACAGACTCACCGCGGCCAGTCCGTCCGCGGCGCCGGCACGGTGCACGGCGTCTGTCATGGCGGCAACCTAGATCGCCCCGCCGAGCCGGTCTACTCCCGCTTGCCCCGGCTGTGGAAACCAAACTTCTGAAATTTCTGCCGCCCTCATGTCACAAACCGCTCCGAAATCGGGCCTCAAGGGGGTGAGGACCCGGGAACGGCCCGGATCCCAGGACGGGGGCACGGATGATCACAGACGTTGTGGAAGTCGCTTGGCGGGCGCACGGCAGTCCCAGCGCCCTGGTCGGGACCTTGGACGGCTTGTGCGCACGATGCGGCACCCCCGACTCTCTGACGGTCATCCGGAAGGTCATCTCCCGCAACTTCACCGCCTTCGACGACTGGTGCGATCCGGCCGGCGCCGGCCTGTGCCGAGCCTGCACCTGGGCCTTCCGAAGCCCGATCCTGCGCACGATCCCATTCCTGGTCGTCCGCTTCCCGGAAATGCTGACCCCACTGGCCACCGAGCAGCTCCGCGCCCAGCTCCAAGAGCCCGTACCGCCCGACAAGACCGTCGTCGTGCCCTTGCGGCCAGGCCGCAAACACGTCTTGTCCGGCGCCGCCTGGGGCCACGTCGCCACCGACGAGCACCTGTGCACCTGGACATCCGACGACGCCCATCGCCTGAACCTCGTCGAGCACCTCCTTACTCTGGGCTACCGAGCATCCCAGCTGCTGCAGCCGGCCCCGCCCTACCCTCAGACCGCGCTTCTCACCACCGCCGACGCGATGTGGGCGTTGCAGGCCTGGCGCGACCTCGCTCCGTGGCGGACCCGACACGTGTGGATGGCTGTCGCCGCCAGAGCTCTGCGGATCGAGATCGCCACACAGCCGCGGATCGCTTGATGACCCCGCAAGTGACGCCCACCGCCAACTGGCTCGCGGCCCTGCCCGAGCTCCCCCGGTTGGCCGGTGCCGCCGCGACAGCCGAGCGGCTGCTGCTGCTCCTCCACTACGGCGTCGACTGGTCAACCT
>DATDAP010000725.1:0-8002 GCA_036525335.1 Microlunatus sp.
AATGGGGGGCCTGGACAGTTCGACCCCACCAGGATCGGGTTGGACCACCTGGCCCTCAACGCAGAGTCGCCAGACCAGCTGGGGGAGTGGGAGCGTCGATTCGTCGAGCTCGGAGTGAGCCACGATCCCACACAACAGACACCGTACGGACACGTTCTGAACTTCAAGGACCCTGACGGTATCGCGCTAGAGATCTACGCCGCCCCAGCAGAGAACTCCGGATAAGGAACCGCTCGCCCCGGCCGGAGCTTCGGCCGCCCACAACGCTCAGGGGACACGACCAGCACCGTATGCGGACCCTCTTGCGAGGACGATCTGACGGTAGCGAATGCGCTGAAGCGACATCTCTCAACGCACGAGAAGTCAGGTTTTGAGCGGTGGGACCACCCCGGTTGGCTTTAATCCGCCGGAGTGGCGGAGCGCCAGGGCGCTCGCCACTCTGGGGGATCCCAGCCGTCGGCAACGTAGATCCGTTCCCGGATGACCTTGTCGTCTCGGAAGTCGAGCAGTTGGACCCCGTAAACCCAGGTCTGTCCACGGTCGTAGGAGGCGGTCAGTTCGGTGACGGCGAAGTCATCCCTGGCCGTGATCCGGCCCACTCGGTAGCGCAGGTCGTCAGAACTGACTGGGTACTGGCGGCGCCACTCGGTGAACGTGGCGCGGCCGTCGAACCGCTCGCCACTTTGGGGGAACTCGAGCACGGCCTCGGGGTGGTAGAGGTTCTCGGCGTATTCGATGTCTGCGCCGGTGAACTCAAAGAATCGGGCTACGACTTCGCGGACCTTGGTCTCGTCGGCCATCCCTGCCTCCTCTGCTGAACGTGCAATTGGTTCCACCATCGCTCCCCACTGTGTGGCGAGACCTACGGATGTAGACGGCAACGGAGATCTCCGCAAGCAGGAGGTTCACGTCTACTGATCGAGGTCAGGTCGTCAATCACCCTGCGCCTCGGCGGCCGCTCCCTAACCTTCCGTGGTGTTGGGCGTGCTGCACTCCCAGTAGCGAGTTGACCCAAGCGGGTAACACTAGTCAGCTCTGCTGCTGTGGTCTACCAGTTGACTACTGAGTCTCCGCCTCGGACCGCCGAGGCCGGTGGTCGGATTGGTCGTGTGAGTCGGGTCGGGCTCTGGCTTGGTTGGCGGTGCCGGGCACATGCTGGCTGTTGGGGTGCATGATGGCGAAGCGACCGGTGATGACGGCAAACGTTCTGGACGGGTACGTGAGTCTGGACGTGGAGTGCTTGGGCCGGATCCATCTCAACGGTTACGTGCCGAACCTGCAGGTGGGTGGGCAGGGTGCTGACGGACAGTCGGTGCTGCTGGTGCGGCTAGCTGAGTCGCAGCTGTCGTACCTGCTGGTTGCCGTCGTAGTAGACGATGGCGGTGCTGCCGTCCCCGCGGACGTAGCCGACGGGTTCGAAGCCTGGCGTGCTGTTGGTGTGGTCAGTCAAGTCTGTGTGGATCCACTCGATGCCGCCTTCGAGGGCGAGTTCGTGGATGTGGAAGTCGGGCCCTTCGTAGATGACGGCGGAGGTGGCGTCGCCTCTGTTGTAGGCGTGGACGAATCCTTCGGCTGCAGCGGCCCCGGTGATGTCGGTGAGATCGTTGAGCACGTCGAACTCGCCGTTGACCCCTTGGGTCAGCTCATAGAGGTGCTTGTCCTTCCCGCGGAAGACGACGGCGTTCGTCCCGTCGGTGCGCACGTAGCCGAACAACCCCCGGCCGGCGGCTTTCGGCTCACCGCCGTCGGCAGTCAGGGTCTGGCTCTTCCAAACGCGGTTCGTGCCCAATCTCAGTTGGCGGACCTCGCCGTCGGAGCAGGAGTACACCACCGAGGTGACGCCGTCGCTGCGGGCGTAGCCGTTCATGCTGCCGTTGGGCGCCGCGGATCCGGTCGGGGCACCGGCAACGACGGTCAGGTCCCCGTGGGTCCAGGTAGTGCCACCCTCGAGGGCGAGCTCATGGATGTGTCCAGGTGTCTCAGCGCCCAGGTAGATCACCGAAGTGACTCCGTCGGCGCGGATGTAGCCCTGAATCGTGCCGCCGGCCGAGAACGGGGCGCCGGTGACTTCGGACAGGTTGTGGTGCAGCCAGTTACCGTTGACCAGGGTGAGCTCGTGAATTTCCATGATCCCGGAACCCACTTCGGACAGGTAGACGACTGCGGAGACCCCGTCGGATCGGACGTAGGGAAATATGGTGTGACCCTCGGCCGGGTTGCCGGCGGCGTGGCTGATCAGGTCGTGGTGGATCCACGTTCCCTCGAGGGCGAGTTCGAAGATTCGCCGGTTGCCTGACCCGTCCGCAGCGTACGAGACGACCGAGGACCTACCGTCGCTGCGGACGTACGGCCGAGGTTGGAGGCTGGGCGGCGCGCCGGCGAGGGCGGTGAGGTTGGTTTTCTTCCACGTGAGCGCTCTGGCTTGGATTGTCATGACTGGGTTCCTTTGAGTTATGGCCATGTGGCGGGCCTGGATACATTGGCTGGCAGATCCCGGTGGGTATCGCCATGTCCTCGACTACCGATGATGCGGGGCACCGGAAGCACTGACGACTACAGCGTGACGCGTCGCCGACTCGGCGACATCGGCCGCACCCACGGACATCTCGGCCCCACATCACTCAAATTGCCGGTCCGGGCTACCCATGTCGGCGTTCAACTCGATGACTGCCTTGTACCAACTGGATGACTGCTATGTATCGGCCGCCTGATCGGCGTGCTGTGAAGGACCTCGCCGATCGCCCCTTCATGCCGACAGCGCGGGCTGCGGTCGGACGGTTCTTTGAACTCTTTGTGCACCCCCATGCAGGGTCGAGCGCACACGAAGGCTGCGCGGCAAGCTCATCGGGCTCTGGCTGCCAGGGTTGAGCGAGTTGTCCGTCCGCGCGGTGTGCCGGCGGGCCGGCGCCTCCCCGCACGTGCGCCTGGGGGCTCGCGGGGTCACACGGCTTGCTGTTCGATCTGCTGCGCAGCGGGAATCGAGCTGACGTCGACGGAGGCAGCCGCATTGCTCAACCGCTGGTGCGGCCACAGATCGCGGGAAGGATTTAGCCTTGAGAGATGGCTGGGCAGCTGCTGGAGCGCGACGCCGAACTCGACACGCTCGCCCGAGCCGCCGGCCACGCTGCCGAGGGCACCGGTTCGGTGGTCCTACTACACGGTGAGGCAGGCATCGGCAAGACCAGTCTGGTGCATGCGCTGAGGTCGCAGGTTCCGGCGGAGGCGCGGATCCTGGTCGGCTTCTGCGACGCGCTCAGCACGCCACGTCCGCTCGGGCCGTTTCGCGACCTGGCGCGCGCGGTCGGGCATCCGCTGGCCGGTGCACTCGCGGCAGGGGACCGTTCGGAGGTCGCCGACGCGTTGCACGCTGAGCTAGCCCGGAAGCGGCCCACCGTCGTGGTGATCGAGGACGTGCACTGGGCCGACGAGGCGACGCTGGATGCCCTGCGACTGCTACTCCGACGCATCAGCTCGCTGTCGGCCGTCCTCGTGCTCACGTATAGGGACGACGAGATCGGCCGGAACCACCCGCTCACCCAGTTGCTCGGTGACGCCTCCCACTCCGGCGAGGTGCACCGCCTGGCCATCGCTCGGTTGACGGAACCAGCCGTTCGCAACATGCTCAGCGGCAGCGACCTGGACCCCGTCGAGGTGTTCACCCTGACCGCGGGGAACCCGTACTTCATCAGCGAGCTCGTCGCCTCCGCCGAGGGAGCCAGCGTTCCCGCGACCGTCGTCGACGCCGTGCTCGGCCGTCTCCGCCGACTGCCCATCCGACACCAGGACGCGGTCGAGCAGCTGGCGGTGCTTCCGAGCTCCATCGACACCCAACTCGTCGAGGTTCTCCTGCACTATCCCGCTTCTGCGCTCGCCGAGGCGGAAGAACACGGGTTGCTCACCGTAGGGCCGGAGCGGGTGACCTTCCGGCACGAACTGACCCGCCGGGCGATCGTGGACGCCATGCCCGGCGCACGCCGGGTCGAACTCAACCGTCGGGCGCTGGCTGCGCTGGAGCAGCTCGACGCCAGTGCCGGCCAGCTGGTGCACCATGCTGCCGAGGCCGGCGCGGTCGGCGCCGTGACCCGGTACGCACCGCTCGCCGCCAGAGACGCCAGGGCGGCCGGCGCGCACCGAGAGGCGGCCGCCCAGTTCGCCCGATCGTTGACCCACCTCGACCGCTACCCACGAGAGGAACAGGTCGAGCTGTTGGAGAGCCACGCTGTTGAGTGCTACACCATCGGCGCGTCGGAGGAGGCAGTCCGATCGCAGCAGGCCGCGGTCGAGCTCCGCCGTCAGGCCCCCGATCGGAAGTCGCTGGGTCTGAGCATGCGCTGGCTGTCCCGGTTCCTCTGGTTCGCCGGCCGGCGGTCGGAGGCCGAGCGAGCGGCGGAGGAGGCCACGGCGGTGCTCACCAAGGTGGAGGACCCCGGCCTGCTCGCCTGGGCACTCAGCAACGAAGCACAGCTGGCCGTCCTCGCCGATCGCCGCGACGAGGCCGCCCGGCTGGCGCGACGCGCTATCGACCTGGCCACCGAAGCCGGCGACCGCGCTGCGCTGTCGCACGCGTTGAACAACCTCGGGTCGGCACTTTGGTCGGACAGTCGTCGGGAGGGGCTTTGCCACCTGCGGGAGGCCATCGAGGTCGCCCTCTCCATCGATGATGTCGAGGACGCATGCCGAGCCTATGTGAACGTCAGCTGGCAGCTCGTCGACGACTTCCAGCTCGACGAGGCGACCGATTACCTCAACGAGGTCCTCGCGATGGCTGAGCGCGCCGAGTTCCTCGGTTTTCTCAACTACGTTCAGGGCATCCGGGCGCGGGTCGCGCTGGCTCGGGCACGCTGGGCCGAGGCGATCGACGCTGCGGAACTGGCCTTGGTCGACCACCCACCCGCCCGCTGCGTTGGCCTGACGGTGCTCGCCTCGGCGCGGGTCCGGACCGGATCGGCCGACCCCGAGGTGCAGCTGACGGAGGCGTCCCGGCTGGCCCGGCGAATGGACGAGTTGCAGCGGATCGGGCCGGTCGCGGCTGCGCGGTGCGAACAAGCTGGCCTGCGCGACGATTGGGCAGCGGTCATCACGTACGCCGAGCCGGTGCACGCCGAGGCGATGCGGCTCGGCCACCCCGCCATCCAAGCCGAACTTGCGTACTGGCTGCGGCGAGCCGGCGTCGAGGCCGCCGTGCCGGACAGCGACCACCCGTACGCGGTACAGGCTCGTGGCGACTGGCGCGCCGCAGCGGAGGCCTGGGGTGGTCTCGGTGCTCCCTTCCATCAAGCCGCGGCATTGGCCGACGGCGACGATCCGGCTGAGCTGCTGCGTGCGCTGGCCATCCTCGACCGGCTGGGCGCGGTGCCGCTCGCCCGACAGGTGAGGCTCAAGCTGCGCGCGCTGGGCGTGACGAAGGTGCCGCGCGGGCCTATGCCGGCGGCCCGTCGGAATCCCGCCGGTCTCACCACCCGCCAACAGGAGGTCCTCGGCCTCGTCGCCAACGGATTGACCAACGCAGAGATCGCCGCGCGCTTGGTGCTGTCAACGCGCACCGTAGACCGGCACGTGACCGAGATCCTGCGCAAGCTCGACGCACCCAACCGCCGCGAGGCCGTCGAGAGGGCCGCCGCCATTGCCCACCCAGGCGCGGTCAGCCCGACCCCGGCCAGGCGTGCCGGCCGCGCCTCCGGTACCTGAGACGGCCGAGCCGGACTGCCGCACCCCAATCCCAGCATCAGGCGAGCCCAGCTCTTCTCCGCGGGAAAGACTCGGGCGCCAATGCGCGACCCTTTGCGCTGTTGATGACAGACCAAACAGGCGTCCCGTAGCCCGTCGGGCTTACGGTCGGATCTGCCCCGGCTCGAACTCCTCGGCACTGGGTTCCGGTCGTCACAAGCGGACCCCTCTGCGGGCGGCCCGAAGAGGGCTCCCGGCGGGCATTGATGTCTCACACGTTGCGCTCAACCACCGTCTACTGACAAAGCAGGTGTGGCGGTCCGGGCTAGAAGATCCAACGGGTCATGGTGTCGAGGCCACGGCCGTTCCAGGCAAGCCCCTTCCTGGGCTCAACGCACCAGTATGGCGAGCCCTTGTCGACGTCGTACTTGGTCTGGAAGCGTCTGTCCAGATCACTCCACTCGTCGTCGCTGAGATCTTCGTCGTCGATGATGTGGGCCACCCCTTCGATGGTGACGACTCGTTCAGGATCAGGCGGGTGCACCGCAATTCGGGGATCGCGGAGCAGATTCGTTGCCCAGGCCGTCGTGATGCCTCCCTCGAAGTGGATGCGGTCGTCATGCCACAGGCCCCAGACCGGGACAGCATGCGGTCGACCGTCGCCGCTCAAGTTCCTCGACAAGGTCGGTGATCTTGACCACGTCTTCACCCTTGAAGCGAAGACGCGTCCGCAGGGTGCGCGGGAGGGTAGTGATCTCAGGCTCGGCCTCAGCGAACCACTGGACGGGGCGAACCAGGAGATTGAGACCGCCGATCGAATCGAGAGTGGCATCAGCCTCTTTCAGCTGTCCGATCCGCAGCCGACCATTGTCGTCGGTACAGATCAGGTCACCAGGCCGCATGCCGAGTAGGAAGTTGACGACATCGTGCTTTTTCGCGTCGCGCTTGGTGACCGGGTAGTCCTCATACAGCTCCTCCACCATCTGCATCAGAGCGTGCGGAGTCACAGGGTCGGGCAAACGACGGAACATGCTCACGGTGATGGTCACGTTGCCGTGCTTCAGCCAGTCCGCAACCCGATTTCGCTTATCCACCTGGCCCCTGATGAGATAGGCGCCACGACTCTCAGCATCGTCGGACCAGCGACCGAGCCAGGGTGGAGCCGCAAGATCAACGCCCGCACCGTCTTGCTGAGCCTGGATCAACAGGACAGTTCGGAGCAGGTCCTTGTCGACATCGCCGGTGGGCGCATCCAGCGGGCCAAGTCGCTTGACCCCGTTCAGGCCAAAGCGATCATCGCCGGCCACTGGCAGGTGCCTGCCGAAGTTCGAGCCCGCCGCCGCAGCAAGAAGGGGAAGGCCCCCCAGACAGTCCGAACCGGACAGTCGAAGCCACCCGCTCAACGCGAGAGCTGACGGGGCGACCTTCCCCGACCAGCATGGTCGGCGACCCCGCCCGACGAAGTCAACCGCAGCGCTTGACAGGACCAACCTCCATAGGGAATCAGGGCAGCCGAAGCCGGCATCGCGGGTAGCGTCGTGCACGTCGAGGTCTTCCAGATGGTGTCTTCCAGATGGTCAGTGTGAGAACTTCCTCTTCGGGAGACCTCGACGCCTAACCAGCCAACGACGCGCCGACCTCTACACCCCTCAACTGCGAAGAGCCAGATAGGTGCCGCCCTGAATCGGGACGCAGCCGCCACCAGCAACCGCGTCCTGGCCGAACGCCACCCGGCCGTTGCACAGCAGTTCGGTCTACTTGATACACCAACCGTCGGTGCCTCCTATGCCGATCCGCAGCATCGTCACCTGCGACGGCGAGTCGAAGAGGCGGAGGTCGTATTGGGCCACTTGGGATCGGTCAAAGACGCTGTTGGCCCGCGGGTTCAACGTGCGGACTCCGGTCGTTGTGCCGTTGAAGCGGAGGGTCAAGCCCCAAGCTCCAGCAGACGGAAGCAGACCGATGCAGCCGGGTCGAGACTCGCGACCACTGATGCCGAGAAAGATGCCTGGCTTCATGATCACAGTCGCCCCACGAAGACTGCCGGGTCATGCGCGCCTGCGTCGATAGCAAGAGTGAAGACCACGTCGTCACCGCTGCCGACCGGCAGGGCGAACGAGAGCCGGTACGGATCGGAGCGCCAGCCGATCGCGATCAACTGCACGCTGCCACTGTCGTCGGGCCCCGGCGGGGTCACGTACCGCACCGCCGGAAGCCGGTAGCGGCCATACCGCAAGTCACCACTGATCCAGGCCTCAACGGCATGCTCCGAGTTGTTCCGGACGATTACGGTCAGCTCCACCACTGGAACCCCGAGGCGGCGCCCAGTCCACAC
>DATDAP010000726.1:0-2641 GCA_036525335.1 Microlunatus sp.
GCCGATCCGTGGAACGACAGCTACCGCGGCGACTTCCTGTGGACCAACACCAACGTCGGCGAAGCGATCCCCGACGTGATGACGCCGGCCACCTGGTCGATGGTGCAGGTCTTCCTGCACGACGCGATGGCCACGGCCTCCATCCCGCCGTACGTGGGGTACGGCCGGATCGGCGGGCACATCTACCTCAACGTCAGCGTGATGAAGACGCTGAGCGGGATCGTCGGGGTGAACGAGCGCAGCTTCCGCACCCTGACCGAGGAGGTCTTCGGGCACCTGCCCGACGACGTGGAGATCCCGCCTGTGCCGGCGAGCTGGGCGAAGGTGATGCGGTCGGTGGTCCCGGTCGCCCTGCACGTGCTCTCGGAGGCGCAGCGCGACGTGCGCAAGCTCGACGGCTACCTGGCGTCCCACCCCGCCCTCTGCCTGCTACGGCGGCAGCAGATCTCCGGGGTCGACGATCCCGCCATGCTGGCGAAGCTGTGGACCACGACCCTCGAGCCGGAGTTCCACCGGGTGAGCAAGATGTTGTCCGCGGCCACCCGCAGCAGTGGGGCATCGTTCGTGACCACCCGGAAACGGCTGCAGGAGATGGTCGGACCGGCCGGAGCCAACGCGGTCACCGCCGACCTGGGCAGCGGTGCCGATCAGCTGGCCAGCCTGGATCTGCTCAAGGGTCTCGACCAGCTCGACGCCGGCACGATCGAGGAGTCCGAGTTCAACCAGCGCTACGGCCATCGCGGTCCGCACGAGTTCGAGATCTCGCTGCCCCGATCGGGTGAGGACCCGATCTGGCTGGCCGGTCAACGGGCGCAGCGCAGCCCCGAGATCACCGCGGGGCTGGTGGCGAAGCAGCAGAAGCAGGCCCAGGTGCGGGAGCTGGCGTGGATCCGGCTCGGTCATCGCTTTCCGCTGCAAGCCTGGTTGGTGCGGCGACAGGTCGAGCAGTGGGGTCGGATCGCCCGCAATCGCGAGCTGGCCCGCAGCGAGGTGATCCGCTACTTCTGGGTGCTGCGGGCCTTCGTGCTCCGGGCCGGTGAGCTGACCGGGTTGGGCGACGACATCTTCTTCCTCGACCTCGGCGAGATCCTGGAAGCACTGGCCGGCGAGGTGCTCGACCCGGACGAGATCGCCCACCGACGACGGGTGCACGCCGGCTACGCCGCCCTGCCTCCGCTGCCGGGCCTGATCAGGGGCTCGTTCGATCCGGCCGCCTGGGCGGTGGACCCCGACCAGCGGGTGGATCCGCGGGCTTCTGCTCCGACCGACCCGCCGGACGCTTCCGCTTCCGGCAGCGACGACAGCACAGCGACGGTGACCGGTTTCTCCGGCTCGTCCGGGGTGGTCGAGGGCACCGCCCGGGTGATCCTGGTCGCGTCGGACGGGGCGAGGCTGCAGCCCGGCGAGGTGCTGGTCACCAACGTGACCAACGTCGGCTGGACGCCGCTCTTCCCACGGGCCGCCGCGGTGGTCACCGATGTCGGAGCACCCCTGTCGCACGCCGCGATCGTCGCCCGTGAGCTCGGCATCCCCGCCGTGGTCGGCTGCGGCACGGCCACCGGGGTGATCCGCGACGGCGACCGGGTCCGGGTGGACGGCTCGGCCGGTCTGGTCCAGGTGCTGCGACCCTGAACGATCCGCGCACGCGGCTGGCCGGGGCGGTCGAGAACGTCGCCCCGACCCTGCTCGGCGCAACCCTGACCCACGCCGGCGTCACCGTGCGGATCAGCGAGGTGGAGGCGTACGCCGGGGACCGGGACCCGGCCTCGCACGCCTACCGGGGACGCACGGCCCGGACCGCGGTCATGTTCGGACCGCCTGGCCGTCTGTACGTCTACTTCTCCTACGGCATGCACCACGCGGCGAACATCGTCTGCGGGCCGGACGGGACCGCGTCCGGAGTGCTGATCCGGGCCGGCGAGGTGGTCGAGGGGGTGGACCTGGCACGCCTGCGGCGAGGTGACCGTATCCGGGATCGCGACCTGGCCCGCGGGCCCGGTCGGCTCGCCCAGGCGCTCGGTCTCACCCTGGCCGACGGCGGGGCGGACGTGTTCGGCGCAGGTCCCGTCCGGCTGGTGCTGGACGCGTTCCCGGTGCGGGAGTGGCAGAGCGGACCGCGGGTGGGGGTCAGCCTCGCTGCTGACGTGCCGTGGCGGTTCTGGGTGCGAGACGACCCGCACGTGTCGAGCTACCAGCGGAGCCCGCGGGCGCCGGCCGTCGCATCCGGACGATCCCCCCGCCGACGAGGGCGGCCGCCGCCACGGTGAGCGTCAGGCCCGCGATGCGTCAGGGACCGCTCACGGAGTCGCTCGAGGGGGCGGTCGCCAGGCGTTCGGCCGCCGCTCGCCAGTGCGATTGGCTGGCCAGGGCGATCGCGGCCGCGAGGGCGGCACCGGCAGCCGCGCCCCCGAAGGAGGCGGTCAGACCCCAGCCGTCGATGACGAACCCGGCGATCGCGGTGCCCGCCGCCGCGCCGGTGGTGGTGGCCGCCGACAGGAACGCCTGAGCCTCGTTCAACCGGTGGGCGGGAGCGAGGTGGTCCAGCAGTGCCTGTTGCAGGAAGCGGAGGTAGGCGGTCAACCCTTGACCCAGGTCTGGTGCTGTCGCCGCCGTTCCCTCGTCCACCTGCACCTGCCGAGGT
>DATDAP010000727.1:0-20573 GCA_036525335.1 Microlunatus sp.
GGCGGCTGGCATCGCACCGGCGACGTGGGACACCTGGACCCTCAGGGTCGGCTCTGGGTCGAGGGGCGGCTCGTGCACGTGGTCACCGGCCCGGCGGGCCCCGTCACGCCCGTCGGCATCGAGCAGCGGGTCGAGTCCGCCCCCGGCGTCGGACAGGCGGCGACCGTCGGCGTCGGACCGCCCGGCACCCAGCAGACCGTCGTCGTGGTCGTCCCGCGCGTCCGGCCGTCCGGTCCCCTGGCCGCCCCCGACCTCGCGGCCGCCGTCCGAGCCGCCGCCGGCGTGCCCATCGCCGCCGTGCTGGTCACCGACCGGCTGCCGGTCGACATCCGACACGCCTCCAAGATCGACCGGGCGCGGGTGGCCGGGTGGGCCGAGTACGTCCTGGCCGGCCGCCGTCCGGGCGGCCGGTTCCGCCGACCGTGACGCGCCGGGACGGCGCAACCGGTCAGCACGGTACGACAGGTCAACGAATCCTGGTCACCGGCGGCCGGAGCATGCTCGGCGGCGCGGTCGCCCGGAAGCTGGCCGAGCGGGGCGACCACGTCACGGTCCTGCAGCGCAGGCCGGCCGACCTCGGACTGCCGGAGATCCTCGCCGACGTCGCCGACCGGGACGCGGTCCGGCGGGCCGTCACGAACTCCGACGTCGTGGTCCATCTCGCGGCCAAGGTGGGAATCGCCGGGAGCTGGTCGGACTTCCTGCGGACCAACGTGACCGGCACCGACGCCGTCGTCCAGGCCTGTCGGGATCTCGGCGTACCTCGCCTGGTGCACGTCTCGTCCCCCTCGGTCGCGCATGCGGGATCTTCCTTGGTGGGCGCCGCCGCCGGGCCGGCCGACCCGGACCGTGCCCGTGGGTACTACGCGCGCAGCAAGGCGATGGCCGAACAGATCGCCCTGACCGCGGACGGGCCGCAGCTGAGAGTGTTGGCGATCCGTCCGCACCTGGTCTGGGGTCCCGGCGATACGCAGCTGGTGGCCCGCATCGTCGACCGGGCCCGGCGCGGCACCCTGCCGATCCTCGGTTCCGGGGCGGCGCTGATCGACACCACGTACGTGGACAACGCCGCCGACGCGCTGGTGGCCGCCGTCGACCGGGTCGAGCAGGTGCATGGTCGGGCCCTGGTGGTCAGCAACGCCGAACCGCGGCCGATCGGCGAGCTGCTGGCCGCGATCGCCATGGCGGGTGGGGCGGCGCCGCCGAGCCGGCACGTGCCGGCCGCGGTCGGCACCGTGGCGGGGGCGGCGGCCGAGGCGATCTGGGCCGTACGGCGGGCGGTCGGACGGCCCGCGGCCACGGATCCCCCGATGACCCGGTTCCTGGCCGAGCAGCTGAGCACCGCCCACTGGTTCGACCAACGGGAGACCCAGCTGCTGCTGCAGTGGCGGCCGGCCGTGGATCTTGCCACGGGATTTGCGAGACTGGCGGCGTTCCACTCCTGAGAGAATGCCGCTCGGGCGGCGGCGGGTCGTCCGGTCGAGAGGACGTCATGCACACCGGAGACTGGATCGCGCTGGCGATCAGCCTGCTCCATGCGGCCATCGCGATCGTGGCCGCCGTCTACATCGCGGGGAATCGGAAGCCGTCGTCGGCGATCGCCTGGATCATGGCCATCGTCTTCATCCCCTACATCGGCATCCTGTTCTTCCTGCTGATCGGCAACTGGCGACTGCCGCAGCACCGCCGAGACAAGCAGGCGCACGTCTCCAAGATCTTCCTGGAGCGGACCGAGGGTCTGCACCTGGCCAGCCATCCCACCCAGTGGCCGGACTGGCTGCCGACGATCGTCGCCCTCAACCGCAACCTGGGTGCCCTGCCGATGGTCGGCGGCAACACCGCCGAGCTGCTGCCCGACTACAAGGGCTCTATCCAGGCCATGGCCGACGCGATCGATCTGGCGAGGGCCTACGTCTACGTCGAGTTCTTCATCCTGGTCGACGACGAGACCACCAACCCGATCATCGACGCCATCGGGCGAGCGTGCGAGCGGGGGGTCAAGGTCAAGATCCTTTCCGACCACATCGCTCAGTTCTCCTACCCCAACCGCAAGGGCACGGTCCAGCGGCTCCGAGAGCTCGGGGCCGAGTACCTGCCGATGCTGCCGCTGATGCCGTTCAAGAAGCACTGGCGGCGGCCGGATCTGCGCAACCACCGCAAGCTGGTGGTGGTCGACGGCACGGTGGGCTTCATCGGCTCCCAGAACCTCATCGTCGATCACTATCACCAGAAGAAGAACATCCAGCGTGGGCTGCACTGGAAGGAGCTGATGTGCCGGGTCGAGGGACCGGTCGTCCGCGAGATCGAGGCGATCTTCGTCACCGACTGGTACAGCGAGTCCGACGACCTGCTGCTGCCCGAGGCAGGCAGTGTCCACATCGGGGAGATCGACCCGACCAAGATGGACGCCCAGATGGTGCCCAGCGGTCCCAGCTTCGAGAACGACAACAACCTCAAGCTGTTCGCCGCGCTGATCCAGAACGCCCGCGAGCGGATCAGCATCACCAGCCCGTACTACGTGCCCGACGAGACCATCCAGATGGCTCTGGTGACCGCCGGATCACGTGGCCTCGACGTCGAGCTGTTCGTCTCGGCGGTCAGCGACCAGTTCATGGTCTACCACGCCCAGCGCTCCGACTACGAGGAGCTACTCCGAGCCGGGGTGAAGATCTACGCGTACCCGTCCCCGACGATCCTCCATTCCAAGCACCTCACCATCGACGACGACGTGTCGGTGATCGGTTCGTCGAACATGGACATCCGCTCGCTCACGCTGCACATGGAGATGATGATGCTGGTCCATGATCACGAGTTCTGCGACCGGATGCGCGTGGTCGAGGACACCTACCGCGCAGCCAGCCAGCAGATCCAGCTCGACGAGTGGCTGAAGCGGCCGACCCGGGAGAAGGTGTTCGACAACCTGATGCGGCTGACGTCGGCGCTCCAGTGATCAAGCTCTCTGGTGATCACGCTCGGCGGGATCAGGTGAGCTTGACCCTGATCTTCGTCTTCGGCCCGTAGGTCCTGCCGGTCTTCGCCCGCACCTGCAGCGTGTAGGTGGTGTTCCGTTTGAGCTTGGTGAACTTGAAGCTGCGTTTCTTCGCCGACAGGGTCTTCGCGTACGGCCCCTTGCCGCTGGTGTTCTTGCCACTGCGGTAGACCCGGTACGCGGTGATCTTCCTGCCACCCGTGTCGGTGGGTGCGGACCAGGTCAGCTTCGCGGTGCGTTTCCGGTAGCTCTTGGCACTCACCTTCGTCGCGGTCGGGGCGCTCAGCGGCACCGTTCCCATGCTGACCGGGCTGCCGACCACAGGTCCGGCGCCCACCGGGCTCACGGCCCGCACCGTCAGGTGGTAGGTCCGGTTGCCGCGGAGCTGGGTCAGCACGGCAGAACGGCGGGAGGCCGGCACCGTGACCGTCGTCGCGCCCCCGAGCTGGTTGTCGGTCCCGTCCCTGGTGATCTTGTACGCGGTGATCGGCGACGTGCCCTGATCCGTCGGTGCAATCCAGGAGATCGTGGCCGAGGCGGTCTTGTCCGACTTCGAGACCTTCACCGCCGTAGGTATTGCAGGAGTTCGGCGCGACGGTCCCTGCGCGTACGCCAGCCGGTTGGGTGACCCGGCCGGATCGCTGATCTTTCCCGGCGTGGCTCGGGTGATCACCTCCGTTGCCGAGAGACCCGACTCCAGCACCCTGGCGACGATGCCGGCCACGTGAGGGGCCGCCATCGACGTCCCACTCGCCACCAACGGCGCGGTGTCAGATCCGACGTAGGCCGAGGGGATGTCCACCCCCGGGGCGAACAGGTCGACGCAGCGGCCGTAGTTGGAGAAGACGGCCCGCCGGTCACGGCGGTCGGACGCGGCCACGGTGATCGCCGACGGCGCCCGTGCGGGGCTGACCAGGCACGCGTCGATGCCATAGCCGAAGCGGTCGCCGTTGCCGGCGGCGACGACGACCGGTATCCCGGCGGCCACGGTCGCAGCCACCGCAGCGTCCAGTGCCGGGTCGGCGGCCCCACCGAGGCTCAGGTTGATCACGGACGGACCCGCCGGCTTGTGCTGAACAGCCCAGTCGAGACCGGCGATCACGTCGCTGGGCCAGCCACTCCCAGCACAGTCCAGCACGCGGACCGCCACCAGGTTGATCGCCTTGGCCACACCGTACGACCTGCCGCCGATGGTTCCGGCCACATGCGTGCCGTGCCCGCCGTCGCCGATGTAGGGCTCGGCACGGCGGCAGCCGTCGGGATCGGCGTCGGCATCGCCGTCGACGAAGTCCCAACCACTGCTCACCCGCCCACCGAACTGGGTGTGGGTGGCCCGGATCCCGGTGTCGATCACGAACGCCGTCACCCCGGTGCCAGTCTGGAGATACCCGTACCCCTGGTCCAGCGGCAGCGAGCGCTGGTCGATCCGATCGAGTCCCCAGGGCGGCGACAGCTGGTTGCCGCTGGCGTGGACCCGCCGCTCCGGGACGACGGTCTCGACCCGTGGGTCGGCTTGTACCTCGGCCACCTGGGCGGGAGTCAGCTCGGCGCTGAAGCCGTCGAGCACCCGCCGGAACTCGTGGTCCACCTCGCCGCCGTTGTCCTCGACGTCGTCGGCCGCCGCGGCCGTGACGCGACTGCTGGTCGTCGTCACCAGATACCGCTCGGTCGCTTCGTCAGCCCGGGCGGGGGTTGCGCCGACCAACAGCCCGCCGGTCAGGGCAGCGGCCGAGACCAGGGAGACGACGCGGAGAGAAATCTTGGCCACCAGAGAATAGTGACTGCTCCGGGCCGAGAGCGCACGTGATCACCAAATGGTAACGTTCACAGACCCGAAGAGAAGGATCCGAGCGTGCCACTTTCCCGCCCGTCCCTCCACGGCCCGATCCGGCCCGACGCCGCCTCGACCGCAGCGCTGTCACCCGTCACCGCGGCTCGGATCGTCGACGGGTTGTGGGCAGAGCGCCGGCGGATCAACCGCGAGGTCAGCGTGCCGCGGGCCTGGGAGCGACTGCAGGCGGCCGGCAACCTCGCCAACCTCGAGCTCGCCGCGGCGGTCGAGAGCGGCCACCCCGCCGACCGGGATGCGTACGTCAACGAGCTGCCCTTCCTGGACAGCGACCTCTACAAGTGGCTGGAAGCGATCGGCTGGACACTGGCCGATCCCGAGCTCAGCCCGACCGCGGCCGCCGAGCTCAGCGAACGGCTGTCGGCCAGCACGGATCTGCTGCGGCGCGCGCAGACCGACGACGGTTACCTGGACTCGCACTTCCAGGTCCGCTTTCCCGGCGAGCGGTTCGTGCAGCTGCCTTGGGGCCACGAGCTCTACTGCGCGGGCCACCTGATCCAGGCCGCCATCGCGGTCCATCGTGCGACCGGGGAGACCGAGCTGCTCGACGTCGCCCGGCGTTTCGCCGATCTGATCACGGCGTCCTTCGGCACCGGCGAGGGTCGGGTCGACGGCGTCTGCGGCCATCCCGAGATCGAGACCGCGCTCGTCGAGCTGTCCCGCGAGACCGGCGAGGCGAGCTACCTGGACGCGGCGCTGTACTTCGTCGACCGCCGCGGTCACGGCCTGCTCGGCGAGGCCCGCTTCGGGCCCCAGTACTTCCAAGATCATGTTCCGGTCCGCGACGCTCGAGCCGTGACCGGGCACTCCGTACGCCAGCTCTACCTGCTCGCCGGGGTGGCCGACCTGGCGACCCAGACCGGCGAACCCGCGCTGCGCGAGGCGGCGGAGCGCCTGTGGTCGCAAGGGGCGGCGACCCAGACGTACCTGACCGGCGGCATCGGCGCCCACCACACCGACGAGGCGTACGGCGACCCGTACGAGCTGCCCAACGAGCGCAGCTACTGCGAGACGTGTGCGGCCATCGCCTCGATCATGTTCTCGCAGCGGATGCTGATCCTGACCGGCGACGCCAAGTACGCCGATCTGCTGGAACGGACGCTGTACAACGGTTTCCTGGCCGGTATCTCGCTGGACGGCGAGCGCTACATCTACGCCAACCCGCTGCAGGTCCGCGATGATCACGTGAGCGCCGGCAACGACCAGGACTACGAGCGGGTGCCCTGGTTCGCCTGCGCGTGCTGCCCGCCCAACGTGATGCGGCTGCTGGCGTCGTTGGAGCACTACGTCGCGCTCTCCGGTCCGGCGGAGCTCCGGCTCCACCAGTACGTGTCCGGCAGCTACGTCGCGGAGCTGGTCGACGGCCGGGTCGGTGTCGAGGTCACCACCGACTACCCCTGGCGGGGAGGCGTCGAGGTCACCGTGACCGAGTCCGTCGAGCCGGGCTGGGCGCTGACGGTCCGGGTGCCGCACTGGGCCGTCGACGCCACCGCCGAGGTCAACGGCCAACCTGTGGACGGCATCGCTGCGGACGGCTGGTGGCGAGTGATGCGTCAGTGGCAGGTCGGCGATCGACTCGTCTTCGACCTACCGGTGGTGCCCCGCCTGACCACCGCGGATCCGCGGGTCGACCCCGCCCGTGGCTGTGTCGCCATCGAGCGTGGTCCGCTGGTCTACTGCGTCGAGTTCGCGGATCACTCCGGTCAGCGGATGGACGACCTGGTGACGGACGCGGAGGGCATCGCGTCTGCCACGGAGGGCGCAGCCACCGGTCTGCCGGAGCAGATCGTCGCCGTACGGGTGCCGGGCAGCGTACGAGATCACGACGGGTCGTCCTGGTGGCCGTACGCGACGGTGGGGTCGAAAGTGACCGTTCCTACCGAGCCGCTGGAGCTCACCGCGATCCCCTATTTCGCCTGGGGGAACCGGGGCTCCGGAGCGATGCGGATCTGGCTGCCGACCGCCTGACAGGTTTGCCTGATCGGGCACAGTTCGTCCGCGGGTGGCGCCGGCACGGCCCGGTGTGTTGCATCCTGGTCGGGACCGATCCCCGATGACTTCGACGTCGATCGAAGGTTCCGTTCCTATGACATCTCCGGCTTCCGGCACCATCGCCGAGCAGGGGAACGATCCTGCCAGACGAGCGGACTCCGTCCGGGCCGCCGTACCCGCCCAGTCCATTGGCTGTGCCGCTGCCCCCCAGGCCGGGAACCTCGCACCAGGTGCGCTCGTAGCGAGCCCCGGGCAGCTCATCGCACTCCAGCGTTGCGCCGGCAATCGAGCCGTCAGATCCTGGCTGGGTCAGACGCAGTCGCGATCATCGGCGGTCCGTGCGGTCGCGCCGAGCACCGCATCGCCGATCGCAGTGCAGCGTGACGACCCGCCCGCATCACCAGCCGCACCCGACCAGCAGACACCGGCAGAACGCGTTGACGCGGTGACCTTCCCAGGCTTCACCCGATGGGCCGAGTCGGCGACAGCAGATGCCGATGCGGCCATCGCCGACGGCGGAGACGTTGCCGACGCTCTGGCCAGTCCCTACTCCAGCCGGCTCAACATGCTCATCGGCGACGTCACAGGGGACGCGAACACGCTCGACTGGGGCCTCGTCGCCCTCCGCGAAGGCCGACCCGCGCCGTCTCTCACCGCCGACTCAGTCGGTTTCGCACACCGCTTCGAAGACCACCTGGAAACTCTCGACGACGTCACGAGAGCCTGGCGTGACGTGACGTCCAGCGCGGTGATGACCCTCATCGGCATGATCGCCGAGGCACAGGTCGCTCGGGCCCGAGCGCTGCGGCAAGAGCTCGCCGACCTGCTCACCGAGCTGCAGAACCTGGAGCGGATCGCCGGTGGCAGCGATCTTCGGCAAGCCTTTGCGCAGCTCGGTATCAACACCGCGATCACCGGCGCTCTGCTCGCCATCAGCATCGCCAACCCGATTGTCGGGCTGACCGTTGCGATCGGCTCGGCCGCGGTGCAGTGCGGCCTCGACGAGCTGCTCGGGCCGTCAGGAAATGACGCGAAGGACGCCGTTGCCGTCGGCATCGGCATCGGTGGCTCCGCCGCCGAGGCCGCCGCAGCGATTCCGAGGCTGGCCAAAGCGAGCAAGGGCCTGACCGCAGCGGGGAAGAAGCTCGGATACGTCGGCGCTGCGGCCGGGACCGCTCTCGATGTGCTGGAGACCCAGGAGGCCGTCGCCGCCTACGAGGCAGCCCGAAGTCGCATCCGTACCGTCTCGACCAGGCTCGAACGAGTCGCTCGCGAGCTCGAGCCACTGCGTCCCATCCTGGCCTACCCCGCTCTCGCCGCCCGCCTGATCACAAGGATCCAGGCACAGGCAGCCACCTTGCGCGACAACGCCCAGGTCGTCCTCGGCGGACGCGGTCAGCTCTGAGGACGACACAGATGCCGCCTGCGACCGGTGAGTCGGTCTGGCTCCGTGACCGGGCACGACCGACGATGGGGTCGTGACCACACCTCGACGCGTCCTCGTCCGTGCGATCACTCGACCGCGAGGCGGCCGTCCGGGCCGTTCCCGGTCGCGGCGGCCGGCACGTGGGTGACGGTTTGATCTTCGCGGCAGCGGATCTGACCGGCCACGCCGGCTGGGCCGAGGCCGTCGCCGGCTGCGACGTCGTCCAGCCCGTGGCTTCGCCGGTTCCTCACGGTGCCGCCCCAGAGAGCGAGGACGACGTGACCGGTCCGGCGCGCGACGGCGCGCTGCGCGTGATCGAGCTGTGCCCGACGAGCGATGGTGTCTACGTCTTCTCCCGAGCGCCAAAGCCCGACTGTCCCAGCATGCATCGAGCCTCGGACTGCTCGAGACCAAGGAGTCGAGCAGGGCGTTCTCTTCCCATTGGGTCTGTCGAAGTAGCAATAGCCGAAGTCGGGGTGCCGTGTATCCGCGGCTGCGCCAGTCCTTCCTGATCTTGCGGAACCTGGTGGTGAAGTCGAACACTGGGCAGCTGTTCCGGGTCGATCCGCGCACCGGCAAGGCTCGGCTGGTCGATCCCGGTGGTTACGCCCTGACCAACGGCGACGGCTAGTCGAGGGACGGACCTTTGTACGTGGTGCAGAACCGGCTCAACCGCGTCGCCATGCTGGAGCTGAACCGGTCCGGCACCCGCGGCAAGTTGATGCGAGTACTCACTGATCCAGACTTCGACGTGCCCACCACGGTCGCATCCCTCCGCCGCAGCCTGTACCTGCCGAACGTCCGGTTCGGCATCGCCAACCCGGAGACCGCTGAGTACTGGGTCATCCGGATCAACAAGCGCTGACATTCGTCCACTCCCGCACCCGCAGTGGTGCTCCCTCCTGGTGCCGGGAGCACCGAGGAAGTTGGTAGCGAACAGTTTCGCCATCGAACCGGCTGGGTTGGGGCCAGTTTGCTGGCATCCGCAGCGCACGGCCACTCTCTGTGGGGCGCGCCCGAGGCAGAAACCAGCGACCGTAGGCGAGCCGCACAAGCTGGCCTCGGCCGGTCAGCGACGCCGGTCGTGCTGGGACCGGCGGCCGGGAACGACAAGCCCGGTTTCGTAGGCGAGGACGACGGCCTGCACTCGATCCCGGACACCCGTCTTGGCCAACAGGTGACCGACGTGGCTCTTGATCGTCGCGACACTCAAGTTCAACTGGGTCGCGATTTCGGCATTGGAGAATCCTTGACCCATCAGAGCCAGCACCTGTGCCTCGCGGTCGGTCAAGCCGGACAACCTCGAGTCCCGGATGCCGTCCACGGGGCGCTGGACCAGCTCCTCGATCAGTCGGCGAGTGATGGCCGGCGCGAGCAGCATGTCACCGCCGGCCACGACGCGCACCCCTTCCACCAGTTGGCCCGGCGGAACGGTCTTCAGCAGGAATCCGCTGGCGCCTCCTCGGAGAGCTGCATACACGTTCCGGTCGATCCCGAACGTGGTGAGGATCAGCACCCTGGTCGCCAGTCCCAACCGGACGATCTCCTTCGTCGCCTCGATGCCGTCGAGCCCAGGCATCTGGATGTCCATCAAGACGACATCAGGCCGATGCCGACGTACCACCTCGACGGCCTCATGGCCGTCCCCCGCCTCCGCCACCATCTCCAGGTCGTCTTGGGCCTCCACGATCATCGCCAGACCGCTGCGGAACAGGGTTTCGTCATCGGCGACCACGACCTTGATCACCCTGACCTGCCACGGTCGGAGGTCTCGGAATGCGAACCGTCGAGCGGAAGCCAGACGTTCAGCCGGTAAGAGCCATCGGCAGTGGAACCGTTCTCGACGTGGCCACCGAAGACCGCGGCCCGTTCACGTATCCCGAGCAGTCCGTACCCGGTTCCGCCCTGCACGGGGAAGCCGGCAACCTGCACGTTGCACACCTCCACCTCGAGGTGGTCTGCGGTCCGCAGCAGCCGCACCTGCGCGGTCGTCCCGGGCGGCGCATGCTTCACGACGTTCGTCAGCGCCTCTTGCAAGATCCGGTACGCCGTCGCGTCGAGTGCCGCCGGAAGGTCGTCAAGATTGCCGTCGGACCGGACTGCCACGACCGTTCCTGCTCCACGAAGATCGGAGATGAGCCCTGACAGCCGGGACAGCGACGGCAGCGGAGACGTCGTCTCGTCCTGCATCCGCAGGAGTCCCAGCATCCGAGCAAGCTCGTCGACCGCGAGCCGGCCGGTCTGCTGAACCGCGTCCAAGCACTGACGAGCGCGGGCCGGATCCTGCTCGAGCAGCTGCGACGCCGCCCCGGCCTGGACCACCATCATCCCCACCGCATGGGCGACCACGTCATGCAGCTCCCGAGCGATCCGCGCCCGCTCATCGGCCACAGCCGTGGCGGCCCGCTCGGTCGCTGCTGCTGCCCGGCGATCGGCTCCCGCCGCCTGCTGCCACCTCAACCGAACGGCGACACCGCCCACCCACGGAGCCGTGACGACAACGAGCTCGAACGCGAAGTCGGCGAGGTCCTCACCCCACACCGCCATCCACACTGCCGAGACAACAACCCAGCACCCCAAACCGATGACGGCGCGACGCCCCGTCGCGTAGGCACCAGCGGCGAAGGACCCGAGCACCCACACCAGCACCTGGGAGACGGTGTCCACCGCTTCGGCCCGCCCAGAGCTCCAGGCGAACACGATCAGCAACAACACCGCGACCGGAGTCAGCAAGGGCAACGATCGCCGCCAGATCAGCGCGGCCGCCGGAAGGCAAGCGATGATCGACGCCGTCCATCCGCCGCCGAGGGACGCCGTCTCAATGGCGATCACCACCCCGAGAACACCGGCGAGGGCAACGTCGGAACGGCTCGCCACGCCGAGTCTGGCCACCTCCAACAATCTACGCGGCTCGGACGTTCATGACATGCATCCCCGGGCGATGGGAGTCCGTCGCAGGGATGAGCGGCGATCAACCCAAGGCTGATGCCTCCGCGCCCGCATCACGCCACGATCGAGGAAACGAACAGTCGTTAGAGGAGAGCGCAATGACACCCATCTCGCGCATGTTGTTTTCCGCAGCACTTGTGGCGGCACCACTGCTGCTCAGTGCCAGCGAGATCCTCCGCAAGTACGTCGCGCTGGGAGCGGTCGACACCGGCGACCCGCTTGCCGACGCACGCAGCAAGATCATGCAGGTCGCCGCTCACTCCGACCTGTGGCTCCTGCACAGCTCTCTCGCGCTGCTGGGAATTCTGGCCTGGCTGGGCGCGATGATCGCCACCGCAGCCGTGATCAGTGCCCCGCGACCGATTCTGGGTCTGGTCGCAGGGATCCTCGGCCTCGCTTCAGCCGTCGGCTACGCCGCCCATCTCGGCTTCTACACCATTCCCCTCGGCATCAGCGCCGGGATGGCCGACCAGGAGCTCGATGGAGCGGTCGCCTTCGAGGTTGCCGGTGAAGCCGACCCGTTCCTGGCGGCGATGGTCCTGTTTTTCATCCTGACCATGGTCTTGAGCCAGTTGGTGCTCGGCTTCGGGCTGTGGCGTGCCCGGGTCGCACCGTGGTGGGCGGCTGCGTGCCTGCCACTCGCCGCGGCGTTGAGCCTGGAGCCCGGACCCAGCCCGCTCTGGGGCTTGGTCGCACTCCTCCCCATCATCCCGTTCCTCTTCGTCGTGGTCAGAGGGCCGGAAGTGCTCAACCCACCCGATCGATCCGCCGTCCCATCCGATGCTGGATCCGGCGTGTCCAAGAGCCAGGGTCGACGCCCGCCCATCCACCTTTCGACCCGCCACCGCGCTGCCTCCACCGAGCGACCCGTGGCAGGAACCGAACCAGGTCGGCGGCGATCTATCGCAGCCAATGAGCTGCCGGAACCATGAACAGCAGGCCACCCGCGCAAGATCCGTGCTGGGGGCTAGGGTGCCACCCCCAAGCTGATAGGTAGTGACCGTTTGTCAAGTGGGCATGGTGAGGCGCCGCTGGGGATGGCTTCTCAGCGGCGCCTCTTGGGTGCCTTGTTGATCTTGGTCTGGACCGGGTGGGTTCGCGACGCTGGTCAAGGCTGATATTCGCGGGTTGGTTACCGCAGGACGGTGATGTTCGGCTGGAACTGTCCGCGTGTCTAAAGTCGAGCTCGGCACGTCCCTCGCGGACGGGGCGGCTCATAGATTGAATCGCGGGGTCGCTCTCCTGGCGCGGCTCAGCCAGACGTGCTGATCAACAAGGACGACTCAGCGTTCGGCTACCTGCTCATGGCATCCTCGTCGAGGGTGGCCAAGGACCAGCACCAACCGGCCAGCTCACGGGCGATGGCGACGCAGCGATGGTGCCGCGCTTCTTGCGGGCGCAACAACGGATCGCCACAGCAGGTCTGGGACGGCTCCTTCGGGCTTGGGCTCTGCTCCGCTGGACACAGCTGTCCGCCTCTCGCCCACCAGAGCACCGACAGCGGCAGCAAGACCTGTAGCCGCGATTGTTGATGCCAAGCGTCTCGGGACGACTCCTAGCGTCCGTGGTGTGGACGAGGCTGCCAAGCGGGTACGAACTGCACCCCGAGTGTTGGCTGGACGACCCGTACATCACTGCCATCGGGCCGCCATCGTGTAGACGTGGCGGTCACCGAAGTTCAGGTAGGCGATCCGTCGACCATCGGGCGACCAGGCCGTGCCGAACTCTTGCACGTTCGGTGTCTGGGTGATGTTGACCTGGCGTGACCCGTCCGGTTTCATGAGCCAGATGTCACCACCGGATTGGTGGGCGAGCTGCTTGCCATCGGGGCGCCAGTCCGGCAGCTGGTCCTTGAAGAGGGGGTCGGTGGTGAGCTGGCGCTGATGCCGATCATGGTGATCCATGATCCAGATCTGACTTGCGGTCAGCTCCGGATTCGACCGGATGACACGATCCAGCGGCCGTCGGGCGACCAGACCGGGTAGGCCTCGTCGTGGTCCGCCGTGTCGGTCAGTTGTCGAAGGCCCCGCCCGTTGTCTCGAATTGTCCAGGTGTCGGCGGGACTGTCGACGTCGACGAACGTGAACGCCACCCGGTGTCCGTTCGGGGAGAAGCACCCGTACCGGAGCGGGAGAGATCTGGACCATGCGCGCGGACGGCTCGCACGAGCGACAGCTGACCCGGATGGGCCGCGGCTTCGCGACATTCCCCGTCGCGATGACCGCACCCGAGGCGGCCGGTCAGCGCAGGGACGTGCTCGCTAGGTCGGTGCTGATCGCGGCGGCCGCAGCCAGCACGCGGTCCCGGAGCGCGGCGGGACGTTCCGGTCCGGTGGTCGACACGTTGATCGCGGCCACCACCGCCCCGTCGACGTCGCGGACCGGAGCGGCCAAGGAGAACAACCCGACCTCCAGCTCCTGATCCACCTCGGCCCAGCCCTGGGCCGCCACCTCGGCCAGCAGCGGTCGTAGCTCGCTCTCGGTGTGCAGCGTTCGTGGTGTCGGGGGCCGGAGATCGGCGGTCAGGAAGTAGTCGTCGAGCTCCTCGGCACCCTGGTATGCCAGCAGCACCCGCCCCATCGAGGTGGCGAACGCCGGGAAGCGCGTCCCCACGGTGATGCCGACGGTCATGATCCGGCGGGTCGACACCCGGGCGACGTAGACGATCTCGGTGCCGTCCAGCACCGCCGCCGACGTCGACTCCCCGACGTCGGCCGACAACCGCTCCAGGTGCGGCTGGGCCAGTTGGGGCAGACCGAGACCGGACAGGTACGCCGTACCGAGCCGCAGCACGTGCGGGGTCAGCTCGAACTGCTTCCCGTCGGTCCGGACGTAGCCGAGCTCGACCAGGGTGTGCAGGAACCGCCGCGCACTGGCCCGGCTCAGCCCGGTCGCGACCGCCACCTCGCTCAGGCTCATCCGCGACCGGTCGCTGTCGAACGCCGTGATCACCTGCAGCCCGCGCGCCAGCGACTGGACGAACTCCTCCGCCATGACCGGAGCGTCTCAGACGCGGTCGAGCCGGCGCAGGGGCACGTCCAGCCGCGCCTGCAGCTCGTCCACCGGGACGCCGAACGTCTCGGTCACCACGACCCCTTGAACCCCATCAACACGGTCGGGACTCACCAGGAAGGTGCCGAGGTCGGTGTAGACCCGGCTGACGCAACCGACGCCGGTCAGCGGGTAGCTGCAGGCCGGTACCAGCTTGGCCGATCCGTCCTTGGCGAACAGGGTCATCATCACGAACACCGACTTGGCGCCGATGGCCAGATCCATGGCCCCGCCCACCGCCGGGATCGCGTCCGCGGCTCCGGTGTGCCAGTTCGCCAGGTCGCCGCTCGCCGAGACCTGGAAGGCGCCGAGGACGCAGACGTCGAGGTGCCCGCCGCGCATCATGGCAAACGAGTCGGCGTGGTGGAAGTAGGACGATCCGGGCAGCTCGGTCACCGGGATCTTGCCGGCGTTGATCAGGTCACCGTCGATCTCGTCACCGTGCGCGGCGCGACCCATGTTGAGCATGCCGTTCTCGGTGTGCAGCACCACCCCGGAGTCGGCGGTCAGGTGGTCGGCGACCGTGGTGGGCTGGCCGATGCCGAGGTTGACGTACGACCCCGCCGGGATGTCGGCGGCCACGGCCCGGGCCAGCTCGTCCTTGGTCCGCGGTCCCCGGTCCAGGTGCTCGACAGTGATCGCTCGCTCCGCATCGACGGTCATCGGACGCTCCCCTCATTGGTCTCGGTCCTGCTCAGGTCGACCACCCGGTGGTCGACCACCCGGCTCAGGTCGACGACGCGGTCGACGTAGATGCCGGGCGTCACCACGACCTCCGGATCGATGTCGCCGGTCGCCACCACCAGTGGCACCTCGACGATGGTGGTGCGGGCCGCGGTCGCCATCACCGGCCCGAAGTTGCGGGCGGTCTTGCGGTAGACCAGGTTGCCCATTCCGTCCGACCGCCAGGCACCGATCAGCGCGACGTCACCCTTGATCGGGTACTCGAGTACGTACGTCCGGCCGTCGATGGTGCGGGTCTCGCGGCCCTCGGCCAGCGGCGTCCCCACCCCGGTCGGGCAGAAGAACGCGCCGATGCCGGCGCCGGCGGCCCGCATCCGCTCGGCCAGGTTGCCCTGCGGCACCAGCTCGAGCTCGATCGTGCCCGCGCGGTAGAGACCGTCGAACACGTACGAGTCGTGCTGCCGCGGGAAGGAGCAGATCACCTTGCGCACCTGCCCGGCGGCGAGCAGCGCGGCGAGTCCGGTGTCGCCGTTGCCGGCGTTGTTGTTGACCACGGTGAGGTCCTTCGCGCCCTGGCGGATCAGGGCATCGATCAGGTTGACGGGCATACCGGCCATTCCGAAACCCCCGATCAGCACCGTCGAGCCGTCGGCGACGTCGGCGACCGCCGCGTCGAGGTCGGTGTAGATATCGGTGGCGCTCATCGCCCGGCTCCGTCGCTGACGTTCTCCACCACCACGGCCAGCGCCTGGCCGACGCCGATGCAGATGGCGGCCACCCCCCAGCGCTGCCCTTCGGTGACCAGCCGCTTGACCAGGGTGCCGAGGATCCGGCCACCGGAGGCCCCCAGCGGATGGCCGATGGCGATCGCCCCGCCGCGGGAGTTGACGATCTCGGGGTCGATGCCCCAGGCGTCGACGCAGGCCAGCGACTGCACGGCGAAAGCCTCGTTCAGCTCGACCGCGCCGACCTGCGACCAGTCGATCCCCGCCCGTCGCAACGCCAGCTCAGCGGCCTCCACCGGGGCGAAGCCGAACAGCTGCGGCTCCAGCGCGTACGCCCCACGACCGGCGATCCGGGCCAGCGGTGCACGGCCGATCTTGGTCGCTGCGGCCTCTGAGCCGAGCAGCACGGCGGAGGCACCGTCGTTCAGTGAGGACGCGTTGCCGGCGGTGATGGTGCCGTCGGGACGGAAGACGGTCTTCAGCGAGGCCAGCTTCTCCGGCGTGCTGCCTGGGCGGATCGTCTCGTCCCGGGCGAGCTCGGCGTCGGGAACCGGCACCACCAGGTCGTCGTAGAACCCCTCGTCCCAGGCCGCCGCCGCAAGTCGATGCGAGCGGACGGCGAACTCGTCCTGGCGCTCGCGGGAGATCGCGTACTTCTCCTGCAGCTGCTCGTTGCCCTCGCCCAGGCTGACCGTCCACTCGGCCGGCATCCGGCGGTTCACGAGCCGCCAGCCCAGGGTGGTGGAGACGGCGGTGAGGTCACCGGCCGGGTAGCCGCGGGCCGGTTTCGGGAGCACCCAGGGCGCCCGGGTCATCGACTCGACCCCGCCGATCACGACGATCTCGGCGTCGCCGGTCTCGATCGTCCGGGACCCGATGAGGGCGGCGTCCAGGCTCGAGCCGCACAGCCGGTTGACCGTGGTGGCCGGGACACTCACTGGCAGCCCGGCCAGCAGCAGTGCCATCCGGCCGACGTTGCGGTTCTCCTCGCCGGCCCCGTTCGCGTTCCCCCAGACCACCTCGCCGATCCGGTCGGGCTCCAGGTCGGGGGTCTTGACGAGCAGCCCGGACAGGGCGGTCGCGGCGAGGTCATCGGGTCGGACCTCGGCCAGCGCACCCCCGAGCTTGCCGAACGGGGTGCGGGCCGCGGCATACACGTACGCGGATGTCATCGACGACTCCTCAGCTGATGTGAAACGGACTTCACGTGTGCTGCACCACCAGCGAAGTTGGAGGGCGTTCGCTATGCGAACGCTTGTTCTTTGTGCGAACAGAGTAGCAAGCGGCGGGCAGGGAAGGCAAGGTCAGGCGTCGAGGTCGGCGAAGACCTGCTGGGCGATCCGGAACGCGGTGTTGGAGTCTGGGACCCCGCAGTAGATGGCGCACTGGAGCAGCAGCTCCTTGATCTCGTCCCGGCTCAGACCGTTGGTCAGCGCGGCCCGGACGTGCAGGGCCAGCTCCTCGTGGTGACCGCGGGCCACCAGGGCCGTCAGCGTGATCAACGACCGGCTCCGACGGTCGAGACCCGGCCGGGTCCAGATGGTGCCCCAGGCGTACTGGGTGATGAGCTCCTGGAACTCCCGGGTGAGGTCCGTGGTTCCGGCGGTGGCCCGATCCACGTGGGCATCGCCCAGCACCTCGCGGCGCACCCTCAGTCCCGCGTCGTACGTCTCCTGGAGGGTGCGCGAGTCGGCACCCAGGTGCTCCCCGATCAGGTGCTCGTCGATCAAGCGGGCGACCTCGTCCGGCGCCTCGGCCGGGGCCAGGTGAGCGACCCCGTCCAGCACCACAAGTCGCCCGTGCGCGACGCCGTCGGCGATCTCGGCCAGCAGCTCGGGTGGGGTGGCGACGTCCTCGGCGCCGGCCACGGCCAGCACCGGTGCCGCGATCTCGGCCAGTCGGCCGCGAACGTCGAAGCCCGCCAATGCCTCGCAGACCTGCGCGTAGCCCTCCCGGTCGGCGTGCTGCAGATTGCTGAGCAGCTGGGTGGCCACGTCAGCATGGGCGGCCAGGAAGCCGGGGGCGAACCAGCGCTCGGCCGAGCCGGTGACCATCACCGGGGTGCCCGAGGCCCGCACCGTGGCGGCCCGCTCGTGCCAGCCCTCCGGCTCGCCGATCTTCGCGCCGGTGCACAGCAACACCGCCCCGGTGACGCGATCGGGATGGTCGAGCAGCAGCTGCAGACCCACCGCTCCCCCGACAGAGTCCCCGGCATACCCGAACGCCCCGCCCGGCTCGCCCCGCTCGGACAGCACGTCCTCGACCAGGGTCAGCACCCCGGCCGTCAGCTCGCCCAGGGTGAAGCCGTCGCCGACGGCGGTGCTGCGCCCGTGGCCGGGCAGGTCCCAGCCGATCACGTGGAAGCGCTCGGCCAGCAGAGCCGCAGCCGGGGACCACAGTGTCGTCGCCGACGTACCGATCGAGGGGCCCAGCACCAGCAGCGGTCCGGAGCCCGGATCGCTCAGCTGGACCCCGGTGATCGTCGGGATGCTCACGTCGTCTCCTGGTGATCGTGGCCAGCGCCCGCCAGGTACGTCTCGGCGCGACCCAGCGCCGCCTCGATCCAGCGTGGCGCCGCCCCCAGATAACTCGCGGAGGGCATGGCCCCGACCAGGGCGGCCATGCTCTGCTGCTCCGCCCCGACCCCCTCCGCCTGGTCGAGGTTGGCGGCCATCCGCTCGGTGTCGACCCGGAGGTCGGCCAGCAGGTCGGAGGTCTGCGAGGCGGCGACGACCGTACGCCGACCGAGATCGCGCAGGGCGGCCCACTCCGCGTGCCAGGCCCCGTCCGGCCGCTCGTCGACGGTGGTCGCGGCCGCGAGGTGCACGGTGGCCGCCAGCCCCGGCCCGGCGAGCGCGGCCCTCCGGATCAGTACCGACAGGGCCGGATTCCGTTTGTGCGGCATGGTCGAGGAGCCCCCACCCGAGCCCTCAGCGAGCTCGCCGATCTCGGGTCGCGACAGCGTGGTGACGTCGGCGGCCAGGTGCCCGTACGCGTCGGTGCAGGTGACCAGGGCATCGGCGATGGTGGTGAAGGGGGAGCGGGTGGTGTGCCACGGCGATCGCGCCGGCAGACCCATGGCCGACGCCGTCGCCTCGACCAGCTGCCAGGCCGTTTCGATCGGCTCGGTCCGGCCCCGCAGCCGCGCCAGCTCGACCAGGCCCGCCGAGGTGCCGGCGGCACCGCCCAGCTGCACGGCCAGGGCGGAGCGCGCTCGACCGAGGGCGACCGCCGCGTCCAGTACGCCGGTCAGCCAACCGGCGGTCTTGAGGCCGAAGGTGATCGGTACGGCGTGCTGGGTGAGCGTCCGGCCGACCTGGGAAGCGTGGGCGTAGGCGGTCGTCAACCGGACCAGCTCACCGACCTGCCGGCCGAGCTCGGTGTCCAGCCGATCGAGGACGTCACGCAGCAGAAGCACCAGGGCGGTGTCGAGCACGTCCTGGCTGGTGAGCCCGCGGTGCACCCAGCGGGCGGACTCCGCCGGCAACCGGTCCCGCAGCAGCCCGACCAGCGGGATGACGGGGTTGCCGCCGGACTCGGCCGCTCGCGCCGCCGCGTCGACGTCGTCGGCACCGACCAGACCACGGACCGGGTGACGAGCGTCCGGTGGCGCGATGTCGCTGGCGACCAGGGCCTCGAGCCAGGCGGCTTCCACCAACTCCATGGCCCGCAGCAGCTCGGCGTCGCTCAGCAGGGCGCCGGCCCGTTCGTCACCGGGCCAGAAGAGGTCGCTCACCGGGTCAGTGTCCCGGATGGCCGAGGAGCATCGTCCCCCGACCGCCCACACTCACTTCGAGACGAGCTCGGAGCGGCGGGCGACCTCGGAAGGACGCAGACCCAGCTCGGCGGTCGGCACGTTCTTCGTCTCCCGGGCGGTGAGGGCCGCGCCGATCGCGATCGCGGCGATGATCGCGGTGAAGATCGCGCTGACCACCCAGCCGCCGGGCTCGACCCCGCCGAACGCGGTGACGATGGTCGGCGCGAACCCGGCCATCAGGAAGCCGAGCTGGGTGCCGATGGCCATCCCGGAGAAGCGCACCTTCGTGCTGAACATCTCGCCGTAGAAGGACGGCCAGACCGCATTGGCGGCGGCGTACCCGCAGGAGAAGGTGGCGATCGCCAGCGCAAAGGTCAGGATCTCGTTGCCCTGGCTCATCGACAGCAGGTAGAAGGGCATCATCACCGCCGAGGACGCCGCACCGTAGACGAAGACCGGCTTGCGACCGACCCGGTCGGCCAGCTTGCCGAACAGCGGTTGGGTGAACAGCGCACAGAAGTTGGCGGCCACCACCAGCCACAGGGTGATCGCGGTGTTCAGGCCGACGGTCTTGCCGTACGCGATCGCGAGGTTTCCGAACACGGTGGAGACGGCGGCGATGAAGGCGCAGAGGATGACGCGCACGACGTCCCTCCAGTGGTTCTGCAGCAGCGGCACGATCGGCAGCTTGGCGATCTCGCCCTGCTCCTTGGCCTCAACGAAGCTCGGGGTCTCGTGCAGCGTCCGGCGGATGATGTAGGCCACCACGACGACCAGGGCGCTGAGAAAGAACGGGATCCGCCAACCCCAGCTGTAGCGCGCCTCCTCTGGCAGCGCCACGACCGGGATGAACGCGAGCGCCGCCAGGATCTGGCCGCCCTGAGTGCCGGTGAGGGTCCAGGAGGTGAAGAAGCTGCGGCGGTCGTCCGGAGCGTGCTCCAGGGTCAGCGAGCTGGCGCCCGCCTGCTCACCGGAGGCCGACAGACCCTGTGCCAGGCGGCACAGGACCAGCAGGGCCGGCGCGGCCCAACCGATCTGGTCGAAGGTCGGCAACAAGCCGATGGTGAAGGTCGAGACCCCCATCAGGACCAGGGTGAACATGAGCACCCGCTGCCGGCCGATCCGGTCGCCGTAGTGGCCGAGGATGACCGC
>DATDAP010000728.1:0-2734 GCA_036525335.1 Microlunatus sp.
AGCAGCTGGTAGGTGCCCTCGTACTCGACCTCGGCCATCGACGGCTTGAACCAGAAGGTCAGGAAGACGCCCGTGAGCAGCAGGATGATGAACGAGTAGAGCGCGACCTCACCCAGCAGGAACGACCAGTGGTCGGGGAACACCTTGCGGATGAACGGACGGCTGAGCTTGGCCACGCCGACGCGGTCGTCGGCCCACGTGGCGGGGCCGGCGGCGACCTTGAAGACGGGGCCGAGCTGCTTGGGCGGGGTCTCGGCCGCGACCGAGCGACTGGAGGAGACGGTAGGTGCGGGCTTGGCCATCAGTTATCACCCTGCTGGAAGTCGTTGCGGGAGTCCCGCTCGAAGTAGCTCGGCCCGCTGGGCACGTCGAAGCCGTCCCGGGCGACGAGGTACCCCTCGGCGTCGACGGTGATCGGGAGCTGGGGCAGCGACCGTGCGGCAGGTCCGAAGACCACCACCCCGGAGTCGCCCAGATCGAACGTCGACTGGTGGCAGGGGCACAGCAGGTGATGTGTCTGCTGTTCCCACAGGCTGATCGGGCACCCGACGTGGGTGCAGATCTTGGAGTAGCAGAGGATGCCGCCGACCTGCCAGTCCTTGCGTGAGTCGGGGATCTTGATCGAGTTCGGATTCATCCGGACGACGATGATGGAGGCCTTCGCCTTCTCCTGCAGGAACTCGGTTCCGTGGTAGTCCTGCAGGTTCTCGGGTTGGGCGTTGACCAGCTGGCCGATCTGGATCTGGTCGGCCTTGATCGGGACGTACGTGACGTCGTTGACCAGCCGGATGCCTTCCTTCCAGATCGTGGTCGCGATGGTGCCCGAGATCCACTTCCGGGTCGGCCATGGTCCGAGATCGGCCAGCAGCACCACACCCGGGAGAGCGATCAGCCCGAGGGCCCCGAGCAGGCTGCGACCGAGGACCTTCCGCCGGGTGATGCCGGACTCGTCGATGCCCTGCTCGAGCAGCGCGATGGTCTCCTTGCGCTCCTCGTCGCTGGTCGCCGCTCCGTGCCGGTAGTCGACCATCTCGTGGTCGTCCATCAGCTGGCGCGCCCACTGGATGGCGCCGGTGCCGATCAGCACCAGGCCCACGCCGAGGGTGAGACCGAAGATCACGTGTTGCAGGTTGGAGTGCATCGGGCCGAAGTCGACGTAGGCCGTGTTCGGGATGGCGAAGTAGGTCACCACGAAGATCAGGGCAAGGATCGGGACGATGCCGAACATCGTCGCCACCTGACGGGTGGCCCGATCGGCAGCGTCCTCATCGATGTCGGTCAGCCGGGGCAGGTGCTCGGGTTCTCCCGGGTCCGGAACGGGGAACCGGACGTCGTCGACCGGGGCGAGCTCGCTGCCGGGCCCTCCGCTGCCGTGGCCCTCACCGGTGCGGTGCTCAAGATCGGTCATCGCGCCTTCACTCCCTTCGCTGCGATCCAGACCGCGACCAGCATCAGGACCCCGAGACCGGCGACCCACGCCCACAGGCCCTCGGCCACCGGGCCGAGCCCACCGAGCGCGAGTCCACCGCGGTTGGGCTGCTCGTGCAGCTCGTTCAGGTAGCCGATGATGGCCCGCTTGTCCTCGGTGGTCAGCACGCCGTTGGAGAACACCGGCATCTGCTGCGGACCGGTCAGCATGGCCGTGTACAGGTGCAGGTTGCTGACCCCGAACAGGGCCGGGGCGTACTTGCCGTTCGGCAGCGCACCGCCGGCGCCCTCGAAGTTGTGACAGGCCGAGCAGTTGGTGCGGAACAGCTCGCCACCGCGGGCGATCTCCTCCTCACTCAGCCCGGCCGGGTCGTACTGCTCGGGCTCGGGGATAGCCGGGCCGGGACCCAGGGTGGCCACGTACGCGGCGACGGCGAGCACCTCGTCCTCGGTGAACTGGCTGGGCTTGCTCTGCGCCTGGGGTCCGGGGTGCGCCATCGGCATCCGCCCGGTCGCCACCTGGAACTCCACCGCTGCCGCGCCGACGCCGACCAGCGGCGGGCCCTGGATGCTGCCGGCGACCTGACCCTCACCGTTGAGACCGTGGCAGGAGGCGCAGGAGACGGCGAACAACGCTTTTCCCTCCGCCACCTGCTGGCTGGTGCCGGTGTCGGCGGCAGACTTCGTGCTCGGCGCCAGTGCCGAGTAGAGAGCGCCCATGACAAGCAGGGCGAACACCAGGACCAGCCCCTTGGCTGCCGGGTGTCGTCGTCTTGCGGTCAGGAATCGCACGTGGGGGTCCCTCTCGGTTGTGCGGTCGAGGCGGTTTCCGTTGATGGGAAGTTCGCCCATCGGATCATTCAGTTGTGTGGTCGGGCGCGGATGCGCCCACGATCAGCGAAGCAGGTAGATGACGCCGAACAGGGCGATCCAGACGACGTCGACGAAGTGCCAGTAGTACGAGACCACGACGGCGCTGACGGCCTGCTCGTGCGTGAAGGTGCGAGCCAGGTAGGTCCGGCCGAGGAACAGCACGAAGGCGACCAGGCCGCCGGTCACGTGCAGACCGTGGAAGCCGGTGGCCAGGAAGAACGCCGACCAGTAGACGTTGGTGGAGATGGTGGCGCCCTCGGAGAACAGCGCTGCGTACTCGAACACCTGACCACCGATGAAGAAGGCGCCCATCAGGAAGGTCAGGATGTACCACTCGCGGAGGCCCCAGTTCTTGATCGCCCCCAACGAACCGGTGCGCTTGACCTGACCGCGCTCGGCGGCGAAGACGCCCATCTGGCAGGTGAAGGAGCTG
>DATDAP010000729.1:0-13487 GCA_036525335.1 Microlunatus sp.
GAGCGATGAGCCCGACCAGGGCCAGCGCGACGATGCCGAGGGCGTAGACGATGCCGATGATCAACCCGACGGTCCGCCAGACGCTGCGCCGCAGGGCGTTGCGCAGCAGACTCAGCTTGAGCCGGACGAGGATCGCAACCACGCCAGAGCCTCCTCCCCTGCCGCGGTGTAACCCACCAGCTGGAGGAAGCGGTGCTGCAGGCTGCCGTCGCCGCGGACCTGGTCGAGCGTCCCGGCGGCCAGCACCCGACCCTGGGCGACCACGGCCAGCTCATCGCACAGGCTCTCGACGAGCTCCATCACGTGACTGGACAGCACCACCGTGCCGCCGCTGGCCACGTAGCCCCGCAGGATGGCCCGGATGTGCTCGCCGGACACCGGATCGACCGACTCGAAGGGCTCGTCCAAGATCACCAGGCGCGGGGCGTGGATGAGGGCGCAGGCGAGACCGATCTTCTTGGTCATGCCGGCCGAGTACTCCACCACCAGCGTGCTGGCCTCCTCAGCCAACCCGAGCGCCAGCAACAGCTCGGCCGAACGGGAGGCGATGTCCGCCGGGGGGACCCGGCGCAGCAGCCCGACGTAGCGCAACAGCTCCGTTCCGGTCAGCCGGTCGAACAGTCGCATCCCGTCGGGCAGCATCCCGATCAGGGCCTTGGCCCCCGCCGGATCGCTCCACACGTCCCGGCCGAGGATCTCCGCCCGACCGGCGTCGGGGCGCAGCAGGCCGGTGGCCATCGACAACGTGGTGGTCTTGCCGGCGCCGTTGGGGCCGACGAGTCCGAACAGGCAGCCCGGCCGTACGGTCAGGTGCAGGTCGTCGACCGCGACCTTGGCTCCGAAGCGCTTGACCAGGCCGGTCAACGCCAAGGCCGGCGGTCGCGCCACGGGGTTCTCGATCATGCCCCCAGTCAACACGGTCGACTCGGTAATTCCTTGCCGGAACGAGAACCGATGAGGTTCGTCATTGACGTGGATCACATTTTCTCGTTACGTTGAGTTAACACTGAGAGCGCTCCCACGGTCTCGGTTCCCTCCCCACCCACCCGCGTATCCAGTCTTCATCCCCGAGGAGACTCCCCATGGCAACGCCGCCGCCCCCGCCCTCGAGCGACCCCTCCACCAGGTCCTCGACCACCTACGACGACCATCTCTCTCCCGCTCCCCCCAGCCCGCCGGGACGCGCTCGCTCCGGGCGTCCACCCCGCCCTCGATCCCGCTGGGCCGCCTCTCTGATCGCTCTCAGTCTCGCCGCCGGCACCCTCGTGGCCGGCACGGTCGCCCGCCCGGCCGAGGCCGCGGTCACCAGCGTCGGAGCGGGTTCGTACACGACCACCCTCCCCGCCGGGAAGTCCCTGCCCACCGGCTGTGGTGACATCTCCACCAACCCCCGCGGGGCGTTGACCGCGAACGCCCCGAAGGGACCCGTCCCCACCAACGACTGGTGGTCCTCGATCCTGTTCAAGAAGACCGACTGCGCGTTCGGTGAGCCGCTGTACGCGCATCCGGCGGCCTACGACACCTATCCCGGCGGTCTGGGCATCTCCTACACCAACACCCCGACGATCACCGGCACGGCCACCGGCGTCGGTGAGTACAAGTTCAGCTACACCCGCGATCTGCTGGTCGGTGTCGCCGGGTTGAACGCCGGCCGGGTGCAGGTCGACGACTGGTCGGACTGGACCGTCAGCCCGGCGTGGGTCGATGGCAGCCGTTCCTTGAAGGCCACGATCGGTCACGGCCTGCCGATGTCCTACTTCGATGTCACCGGTGGCGGCAGCGCACAGATCAGCACCGACGGTACGCCGAAGGTGTGGTCCAACAGCGGCTCCAGGATCGGCTTCAGCATCCGTGATCATGACTACGTCGCGTACGCCCCCACCGGGGCGAGCTGGGTGGTGAACGGCGGATCGATCACCTCGTCACTCGACGGCAAGGGCTACTTCACCGTGGCCGTGCTGCCCACCAAGGCGACCGACACCGACGACACCCGTACCTCATTGGCCACCGCGTACGGTCGCTACGCTCACGCGCACGTCACCGGCACCAAGATCAGCTACGACTACTCGGCGAGCAGCGGCAAGGTGAACAGCACCTATGCCTTCACCACCCAGGCGAGGGAGGGAAGCGAGAGCAAGACCGTGGTATCGCTCTACCCGCACCAGTGGAAGGACCTGGCCGGGGGCAGCTCCCCGATCGCTCAGACCTACGTCTCGCCCCGCGGGCTGATGAAGAACCTGGTCGGGGTGGACAGCTTCGCGACCTCGATGACGTACCACGGGATCCTGCCGGAGCTGCCAGCCGTGGCCACGTCCACCGGGGCCGACCGGGCGACCTTGATCAACTACCTGAGCCAGGTCGCCGACGACCCGGCCGGGGAGCAGAAGCCCGACACCTACTGGGCCGGCAAGGGTCTGGGGAGATCGGCTCGGATCGTCGAGATCGCTGACCTGGTAGGTGAAACGGCTACCCGGGACAAGGCTCTGTCGGCGATGAAGAAGACACTGGAGAACTGGCTGACGGCCTCGTCAGGCGAGACCGATCATCTGTTCTACTACGACCAGAACTGGGGGACCTTGATCGGCTACGACGCCAGCTACGGGTCCGATCAGGAACTGAACGACCATCACTTCCACTACGGCTACTTCATCGCGGCCGCCGCCACGGTGGCCAAGTTCGACCCGAACTGGGCGAAGTCCAGCGAGTACGGCGGGATGATCGACCTGCTCATCCGCGACGCCAACAACTACGACCGCGAGGACAACCGCTTCCCCTACCTGCGTGACTTCGACATCTACGCCGGTCACGACTGGGCATCCGGGCACGGGTCGTTCGCGGCCGGCAACAACCAGGAGTCCAGCTCCGAGGGGATGAACTTCGCCGGCGCCCTGATCCAGTGGGGTCAGGCGACCGGTAACACCGCCGTCCGCGACGCCGGCATCTACATCTACACCACCCAGGCCGCGGCGATCGCCGACTACTGGTTCGACGTCGACAACGACATCTTCCCGGCCCAGTTCCAGCACAGCACGGTCGGCATGGTGTGGGGCGACGGCGGCGCGTACGCCACCTGGTTCACCGCCGATCCCGAGAAGATCCAGGGCATCAACCAGCTGCCCATCACCGGCAGCCACCTCTACCTGGGTCTGCACCCGGCCTACAACAAGATCAACTACGACGAGGTGATCCGCAACCGCGGAGGCGAACCCACGGCGTGGCAGGACATCCTGTGGGAGTTCCTCGCTCTCGGTGATCCCGATCTCGCGTTGAGCAAGTTCCGGGCCAACCCGAACTTCACGTCCGAGGAGGGCGAGTCGAAGGCCCACACGTTCCACTGGATCCGCAACCTCGCCGCCCTGGGCAACGTCGATCCCGGCATCACGGCCGACAACCCGCTCGCGGCCGTCTTCACCAAGGGCGGACAGCGCAGCTACGTGGTCGCCAACATCTCCTCCGCTGCCCTGACCGTGACGTTCTCGAACGGAACGAAGGTGACCGCTGCGGCCGGCAAGACGGTGGTCACCGGAGCCATCACCTGGAGTGGTGGCAACGCCTCGGCCACACCGGGGACGGATCCCACACCGACCCCGACACCCACTCCCACTCCGACCCCCACTCCGACCCCCACTCCCACTCCGACCCCCACTCCCACTCCGACCCCCACTCCCACTCCGACCCCCACTCCCACACCGACCCCCACTCCCACACCGACCCCCACACCGACACCGACACCCACACCGACACCGACGGTGCCTGCTCAAGCGGGTCGGTACTTCCTCGGTACCGACGGCAAGCTGCGCGCCACCGCCACTGCCGGCGGCACAGTTCAGGTGGTGGCGGCGAACTGCCAGTGCGACGGGACACCCGACAGGGCCACGGTGTTCACGGCCACCAGGGTGACCAGGACCTGGACGGGCGGCGCTGCCGCTTTCGATCTCGCGGTCGACGCCGGTACGGCGGTCGGCAGCGCCAGTCAGGTCAGGGTCTCCTACGACCTGACCGGCAACGGGTCGTTCGACCGGGTGGAGACGTACCGGTACTTCGCCACCGACCCGGTGCCCGGTTACGAGCACTACACCCAGGACCGCCAGCTGCTCGGCGCCACCGGGACGATGGGCAAGCTGAGTCGCGGCACGATCAAGGTCGAGGTGTGGAACGCGATCGGCAACCAGCCGACCACCCTCGGGGTCGGATCACTGTCCCGGCTGGACCTGCCGCTGCGGTGACCTGGTGTTGCGCGTCCCGACCCGACGGGCTGGGTGCCGTCGACAGCACCCATCGGATTCCTCCGGTGGGTGCTGTCGCGTCCGGAGCCGGTACCGGCGACCAACCGACCGCTCCCGACCGCCCGAGTCGCTGCCAGATCCCCGGACTAGGATCGAAGGCGATTCCAAACCGGTCTACAACGAGGAGAGCAATGGCTGACTATGTCCTGCCCGATCTGCCCTACGACTACGGAGCACTCGCGCCGCACATCTCCGGCGAGATCATGGAGCTCCACCACGACAAACATCACGCCACGTACGTCAAGGGTCTGAACACCGCGCTCGAGCAGCTGGCCGAGGCCCGGGACAAGGACTCGTTCGGCAGTGTCGGTGGGCTGGAGAAGACGCTGGCATTCAACTTGGGCGGCCACATCAACCACTCGGTGTTCTGGCCGAACCTGTCCCCGGACGGTGGCGACAAGCCGACCGGCGACCTCGCCAGCGCCATCGACGAGTTCTTCGGCAGCTTCGACAAGTTCCGCGCTCACTTCGAGGGCGTCGCGAACACCATCCAGGGCTCCGGCTGGTCCATGTTGGTCTGGGATGCGCTCGGGCAGCGGCTGAACATCGTGCAGCTGTACGACCAGCAGGCCAACCTGCCGCTCGCGCAGATCCCGATCGTGCTGCTCGACATGTGGGAGCACGCGTTCTACCTGCAGTACAAGAACGTCAAGGCCGACTACGTGAAGGCCTGGTGGAACGTGGTCAACTGGGCGGACGCCCAGGCCCGGTTCAGCGCCGCCGTTGCGCAGACCCCGGGTCTGATCGTCCCCTGAGCCTGCTCGACGGTCCCGACGTCAGCGTGGCGTCCACCCATGGTGGGTGGGCGGCCCCGCTGTCGTCAGGGTGGCCCACCTGGCGTCGGGTGGCACAGGTACGGGGCGGAGACTTGCCCCGTGAGCGACATCGAGCTCCGCTGGTTCGACGACGACGGCGTGAGCAGCCGCGACCTCGACGAGCTGAGCGAGCTGCGTCAGCGGACCAACGGCTTCTGCTGGCTCGACATCGGCGCCTGGTCGCCCGAGGCCGAGCGACTGCTGGCCGAGGAGTTCGCGTTCCACCCGATGGCGGTCCGGGACCGCCGCGAGCGCCATCACGTTCCGAGGGTCCACGTGTGCGTCGACCACCTGTTCACAGCGACGCCACGAGCTGCTCACCATCCGCACCAAGGCTGCGCAGGGCGGCGAGATCTACCACCGAGCGATAGACTGGTGGAGTTCGCCCCGCAGGAGAGCATGCACCTGATGCGGGACCTGCTGAACCAATATGAGCGCGTCGTACGTATCAGTCAGAGTCAGCTCGAATTCCTGATGGTGTGACCGAGTTCTACCGAGCGCGTACCGACACGAAGATGACCATCGCGGCCGAGCGGCTGGCGGTGATCGCGGCCGTGACTCTTCCGGTCACCGCCGTCTCGTCCGTGGTCGGGATGAACGTGATCGTCAACACCTCGACGCACTGGGTCATCCTGATCATCCTGTTGGGCGTCATGCTGACGATGTCCGGCGTCGCGCACCGCGGGACGAAGCGGCTGGGCTGGTGGTGAGGCGCGCCGCCGTCGCTATCGGAACCGGCCGGGCTCCCGGCGGTCCACCCGGACTGCACCGTCGTCCGCCGTCAGGAGCCAGGCCTGGCCGGTGCCGACCACGTCCACCGGCCCTGCCGCTCCGCTGTTCGTCGAGCCACCGTCAGTGGCCGGGTCCAGGATGACCACCGTGTTCTCGTCGACAGCGATCCCCGAGCTGACCATCCCGGCTGCGACCGTGGCGATCAGGCGCGAAAGCGTCCCCCACTGGGTCGTGTGCACCTCGACGGACGTGGAGATCAGCCCGAGTCCTTCGACGACGGTGACCTGGTCGAGGTCCTCGGCGTTGTCCTCGTGCGTCACCGCCGTCAAGCCGAGCCGCCAGCCGCCCAGCAGGGCCTGCTGGGGGGCGATCATCGCGCCGGCCGAGAACCCCGCGTACGGCAGCCCGCCGGCCACGGCGTCGCGGATCCCAACGGCGTGCGGCAGGAGCGCCCGGTGGTAGGCCGGCGTCAACCCGCCGCCGACGAGCAACCCGTCCAGACCCGCCCACCAGAGTGCGGTGGGTACGGAGCGATCCTCGAGGGACAGATCGCCCTCGAGCTCCGCGGTCACCGACACCACCTCGGCGGCTACCGGATCAACGCAGACACCGTCGGCGGGGCCGCAGCGCGCGAGGGCCTGGCGGAACCAGTCCACGCCGTCGGCGAGGTCATCGCGGTCGGCCACCAACACGACGCCGATCCGGGGCACGGTTCGACCCGACGACAGTGCTCGTCGGCCGGCCTGCGCCAGGAATCCGCCGTAGACGCTGGCAGCCACAGCCAGATCCCGGCCGCCACCCACCAGATGAACGCTCATGGCTTCGGGATCGTAGTGGTCACGACCGCCCGATCGCGAGTCGGCTGATGCGTCCACCTCGGCCGCGAGTCGATCGCGGCGGTGCCCCCACAGCTCGCACCGCCGTGGTCATCGGCGCCAGCATGGCGGGCCTGTGCACGGCGGCCGCGCTCGCCCGTCAAGGCTTCAGGGTCACCGTGCTGGAGCGGGACGAGCTCGGCGGCGAGCCGCACCACCGACGCGGTGTTCCGCAGGACACCCAGGCCCACGTCCTGCTGTACCGCGGCCTGACCGTGATCGAGAGCCTGCTCCCCGGCTTCCGCGACGATCTGCTGGCGGCGGGCGCGGTGCCGTACGACTCGGGTCGGATGCCCTGGCTGGGCGAGTACGGCTGGTCGTGCACCGAACAGGACGGTTATGAGGTCCTGTCGGCGACCCGGCCGCTGATGGAGGCAGTCACCCGGAAGCGGGTCGCCGGGTTCACGGGCCTGCAGATCCGCGACGGAGTGACCGTCACGGGTCTGAGTCGGACCGACGACGGCTGGCAGACCGACATCGGCGACACGGTGCTCTCGAGCCAGCTGGTGATCGACGCCTCGGGGCGGTCGTCGCGGTTGTCGCGGTGGTCCGTGGTGCCTCAGGACCCGATCGAGGAAGAGGTCGACGCGCACGTCGGCTACGCCTGCCGTCTCTACCGTGAGCTTTACCCGCTGCCCGTGCGCGCCGGCGTGATGATCCTCGCCTCGGCCGAGGGCGGCCGGGCCGGTCTCGCGGTGCCGGTGGAGCAACGACAGTGGCTGGTGGCCGGCGCCGGGTTCGGCGATCGGCGACCACCTCGCGACGAGGACGGTTTCGGGGAGTTCCTGACCGATCTCCGCGATCCCGCCATCGCCGACCTGGTGGCCCTGCTGGAGCCCGTGAGCGACGTCAGCATCCATCGTCAGACCGCCAACCGACGCCGTCGCTGGGACCGCGTCCGGCACTGGCCGACGGGACTGCTCGTCGTCGGCGACGCGCTGTGCTCCCTGAATCCCGTCTACGGACAGGGCATCACCGTCGCCGCCCAGCAGGCGCAGGTGGTGAACCGGGCCCTGGAGCGCGGCCACCCGGTCGACCGCGCGCTGCAACGTCGGATGGTCGCGGTCACGGAGGCACCCTGGTCGATCGCCACCACAGCCGACCTGCGGCAACCGACCTGCCCCGGAGAACCCAATCCGGTTCAACGGATCAGCGTCGCGTGGGTCGCGCGGCTGTCCCGTCTGGCCGCCGCCGGCGACCGTCGCGCGTCCGCCGCCCTCCTGGCCGTGAACAACCTGATGGCTTCACCGGCGTCGCTGCTGCATCCCGCGCTGCTGCTCGCCGGCAGCCGATCCCTGCCGCCGAACCGGGTCGCCCGCCCGGACGTCCTCGACGAGCTCAGTCGCGCTCGTCGGGACCATCCACCGGCGGACCCAGCAGACGCTTGACGTCATCGAGGGTGTCGGCCTCGGCCGCGTTCTTGTCCGGCCGGTAGCGCAGCACTCGGGCGAACCGCAGCGCGACTCCACCGGGGTAACGAGTGGACTGCTGCAGCCCGTCGCACGCGATCTCCACCACGGTGGTCGGCCGCACGTGGACGGTGTGCTGGTCGCGGCTCGTCGCGATCGCCTCGAAGTGCTCGGTCTGCCACCGGAGCAGCTCGTCGGTCATCCCCTTGAAGGTCTTGCCGAGCATCACCGGCTCCCCGGTGGCGGCGTCGCGAGCCGCCAAGTGGATGTTCGACAACCAGCCCTCGCGGCGTCCGTAGCCCCACTCCACCCCGGTCACCAGCAGATCGAGGGTGTGCCGCGGCTTCACCTTGATCCAGGACGCCTGGCGACGACCGGCGACGTAGCCCGCGTCCGGTTGCTTCACCACCACGCCCTCGAAGCCGCGGGCCACCGCCGAGTCGAACACGTCGGTGAGCTCCTCGACCGTCGTGACCGTCGTCCGCTCGACCCGGAGCTCGGGGGGCAGCAACCGCTCCAGCTCGGCCGCCCGCTCCGTGAGTCCCGCGTCGAGCAGGGTGCGACCGTCCACGGACAACACGTCGAAGAAGAACACCTGCAACGTCAGGCGCTGCTCTGGCCCGGAGGAGCGTGTGGCGGTGCGCGAGGCCACCAGCTGGAAGGCCTCTGGTCGTCCGTCGGGCAGCAGTGCCAGCACCTCTCCGTCGAGCACCAGCTCCTCGGCGGCGATCGTCCGGACGGCCGCCACGACCTCCGGCAGTCGCTCGGTGATCTCGTCCAGCGACCGGGTGAAGACCCACACGTCCTGCCCTCGGCGATGCACCTGCACCCGGATGCCGTCCAGCTTGACGTCCGCGATCGCGGGCACGCCGGATTTGAGCAGGGCGGCCTCGGGTCCGGGGGCGCTGGCCGCCAGCATCGGCTGGATTGGCGTCCCCACTGTCAGTCCCACCGCGGCGAGCGCCTCGGCTCCGCCGGTCGCCAGCACGAGGGCAGCCTCGGGGGTGGACGAGAGCAGCATGGCGGCCCGTCGCACCACGGCCGGATCCACGCCGAACGCCCGCGCCATCCCCTCCTGCACCAGCGCGTCCATCGCCCCCTGTCGCAGGTCACCCAGCACCAGTCCGCGGAGGAACGCCTGCTCCCGCTCGGTCGCTCTACCGAACAGGTCCGCCGCGAGTGCGCTGCGGCGATTCGCCGAGCCCGAGCCGGACAGGCCGGCCATCGCCTCGAAGGTCGCGTCCACCTGCCTCAGGGTGAGAGATGCCTCGGCGGCCGGGTCCGGCAGCGCGGCCAGTCCCCGCCACCCGAGTCCCGGGCGGCGCTGACGCAGCGCCCCCGCCAGATAGCTCACCGCGATCTCGAGGTCACCCGGCTCCGCCGCGGCCAGCGTCGCCGCCAGCAGATCCCGTTTGGCGTTCCTCGAGCGGGTCGCCGAGACGGCGGTCCAGGTCTCGGCGAGCAGATCCAGCAGCATCCCCCCATCCTCACCTGCAGCACCGACACCCCGGTTCGGTCGGCGCCTCAGCCCGCCTTCTGCGTGCCGGTGGCGAGCGAGACCATCGAGGACTTCTCACCACCGTCGCTGCACGACTTCGTCTGGGCGGTGGTCACCGTGCCGGACACCATCGCGGGTGCGGAGCCTTTCGACGCCTCCAGCTGGTAGGTCACCTCGGTTCTCCACTCACCCTTGGTCTTGATCTCTTTGCCTTTGCTGTCGTAGCACTTCAGCTTCTCCGCTGTCGTGTAACTCCAGTGATCGCCCGCGGGCACGAACTCCAGGGTCACGCCGTTGATCAGCGCGGACAGCGCGGTGCAGGCGTCCGCGCAGGTGGAGGTGAACTTCGCGTCAAACGTACGCGTCGCGCCAACCTTGTAGCTCGGCATGTTGCTTTTGGTGACCTTCTGGACGAGACCGAAGGTGCCGTCGATCGCTGCCGGGCCGGCAGGCTTCGAGGCGGTGGGGCTCGGTGAGGGCGATGGCGGCGCAGTGGCGCTCGCCCTGGTATCGCCTGCGGCTTCGTCGGCCGTAGACGGCGTCGACGATCCACCGCAGGCTCCCAGGGTCAGCGCGGCGAGGACGGACCCGCAGATCGCTGTCGTTCGGAACGAACGGATACGGTGGTGATGCCTCATGCTGATCCCCGATTCGCAGATGACGTGTGCCCGGAACGGTAGTGAGATGATCCTGGAGCGCTTGAGAAGTAACCGAACTGTGATCCTTCCCGCTTCGTCCGATACCTGGCGGTCCGTCGGTTCACTTCCGCTACGACCGTCGGATGCCCCGGACCGGTGCGCGAATCATTCCCAGCCGGCATCTGAAGATCACGATTTGGTGCCAGAAGCCCGGTCCGACGATCCGGTCCGCGGAGAGGCTGTCGCTCACGCAGAAGTGGTATACGCTCCCCAAGTGTAGGAGCGCTCTCACAGGAGCGCTCGCAACGATGCGGTTACTAAATGGACGTTAGGCATTGACACCGAACCGGTTAAGTGGTGTGTTGTCACCTGAACGTTCGTTGAGAGTGGGGGACGCGATGCCGCAGACCACGGGGATACTCCGCCGTGCCTGTTTCGCCACCCTCCCCTCCGGGCTCGTCCCGGCTCACAGTTCGCGTGGGCACCGTCAGGCTGCCCAGCACCCGACGGCCCATCTCCATGCCGGGGGAACTCGCATCACCGATCATCCTGCGGTCGCTCACCCACCCGTGGCGACACCGTACGGATCGATCAGTCCTCAGCGTGAGGACATTCGCAGTTCGGCCGTCGGCCGAGTCATCCACGGATCGGCCGTCGGCCGTGACGACAACTTGCACCACGCGTTCCAAGGAAGGAAGCAATGAACGACCAGAATGATCACGACTTCACCGGTGGGGACCTCAAGGCAGCAGTGACGGGTTGGACCCCGAACCGCCGCCGGTTCCTCTCGGTCGCCGGCCTCGCGGTCGGCGGTGCCGTGGTGGGCACCACGGCCGCCGGCTGTGGCACCGCCCAGACCGGCAACACCACCGGTGGCGAGGGCGAGTCGGAGGGCCGGGCCGGTGCCGCCGGCGAGACCCTCTTCGTGGCCGGGCACCAGTGGGGCCCGCCGAACAGCTTCAACCCGTTCGCCCCCAGTCCAGCCTTTCCGACCGCCGGTGGCCAGCCCCAATACATCTACGAGGCCCTGATCCGCTTCAACATGCTGGACGGGTCGCTGGTCCCCGGCCTGGCCAAGGAGGTCCAGCAGCCCGACGACGCCACGTTCGTGCTGCCGCTTCAGGACGGCACCAAGTGGAGCGACGGCAGCGAGCTGACGGCCGAGGACGTCGCCTTCACCTTCGACCTGGGCAAGCAGACTTCGCTGCCGTTCTCCATCATCTGGGACTACGTGGACAGCATCGAGGCCACCGATCCACGGACCGCCACGATCAAGATCAAGGCCAAGCCGTACAACCCGAACTTCGTCAAGAACGTGCTGACCACCACCTACATCGTGCCCAAGGCCATCTGGAGCAAGCTCAGCCCGGACAAGATCACCGCTGAGCCCAACATGGCACCGGTCGGCTCCGGCCCGTTCAAGCTCGACAAGGCCGACCAGACTCAGGTCAACCTGGTTCGCGACGACGCCTACTGGGGCAAGGACGCCTTTGGCACCCCTCCGATGAAGACGATCAACCACCCCATCTTCAAGGCCAACGACGACGTCGCCCTCAAGCTGGAGAGCGGCGAGATCGACGCCGCGCAGGCGTTCATCAGCCAGATCTGGAAGATGTGGGAGGACAAGGGCAAGCCGGTCGGCACCTGGCTGAAGGAGAAGCCGTTCTACCTGCCGGGTGGCATGCCCATGATCATCTTCAACCTGTCCAAGAAGGGCCTGGACAACCCGAAGGTGCGGCAGGCGATCGCGTACTCCATCAACTACCCGAACATCGCCACCACCGCCATGTCGGACTACTCCGACCCGGCCAACGCCTCGCTGATCCTGCCCACCGGCGCCGAATCCAAGTTCTATGACGCGGACGCGGTGAAGGCCGAGGGCTGGACCTACGACAAGGCCAAGGCCGTCGAGATCCTCGAGGGCGAGCTCAAGGCCAAGAAGGGCTCCGACGGCATCTACGAGCTGCCGGACGGGACCAAGCTGGGGGGCTGGAAGGTCACCTGCCCGACCGGCTGGACCGACTGGAACACCACCTTGGAGATCGTGGCCAAGTCGGCCCAGGAAGTCGGTATCGGCATCACCACCGAGTTCCCGCAGCAGGCGCAATGGACCGCGAAGCTGCAGCAGGGCGACTTCGACATCATCATGAACAGCTACTCCGCGCTCAGCCCGGCCAGCCCGTGGATCCGTTTCCGGGATGCCCTCGACGACCGGGGTGTGCCCGCCTTCGGCAAGCGGGCAGCCTGGAACTACGGTCGGTTCAAGGACGATCAGGTTGGTGCTCTGCTCGACACAGCCGCGGCGGCCAAGAGCGACGACGAGGCCAAGACCGCGTTGGCGGCCCTGGACAAGATCTACCGGGAGAACATTCCCTGCATCCCGATGATGTACCGGCCGCTGGACTTCTACGAGTTCAACCAGTCCAACTGGGAGGGCTTCCCGACCGAGGAGGATCCGTGGGCGCCGCCGATGTGGCAGAGTGCGGGCACTGAGTGGATCTTCAAGCTGAAGCGAAAAGGCAGCTGACGGACTTATCGACCCTCGACGGCGAAGGCACTCACTATGACCCTGGCGCGCTACTTCCTCGGCAAGATCGGCTGGTACCTGCTCGTCTTCTTCGCGGCCCTGCTGATCAACTTCATCCTCCCCCGCATGATCCCGGGCAATCCGGTCGACGCGCTCGTCGCCCAGATGACCCGGGGCGGCGGCGGGCTGAGCGGAGAAGCCGTGAAGGCGGTCTACGAGAACTACATGCGCGAGTTCGGGCTCGACCAGCCACTGTGGAAGCAGTTCCTGACCTACGTGGGCAACGTGCTGCAGGGAGACCTCGGCACGTCGTTCGCGCAGTATCCGGCATCGGTCAACACGTTGATCGGGCAGGCGCTGCCCTGGAGCATCGCGCTCCAGCTGCCGGCGATCATCGTCGGCTGGGTCGTCGGGAACATCGTGGGTGCCATCGCCGCCTTCAAGGGCGGCTGGTTCGACCGGGGGGGATTCCTCGGGTCGCTCTTCCTCTCCTCCATTCCGCCCTACTGCCTGGCGATCATCCTGCTCTTCGTATTCGCCGTGACGTTGGGGTACTTCCCGGTCGGCGGGGCCTACTCCTTCGGCCTGTCGCCGGAGTTCTCGCTGGCCTTCTTCGGTGATGCGATCACCTACTTCTGGCTGCCGTTCTGGTCCATCGTGCTGGTCTTCATCGGCGGCCAGGCCGTGGGGATGCGGTCCATGGCGAT
>DATDAP010000730.1:0-6590 GCA_036525335.1 Microlunatus sp.
CGACAAGTATTCCGATCCCGCTGGTGAGCGGCACCTACAGGCCCACTGACAACGACCCTGAGAGCGCTGTCGACAGTTTTCCGGCGCCGGCACCCGTCCCTGGCGCGGCGACGGAACTGACAACGTTCAACGACACCAACGCGAACGGGGTGTGGAGTCTTTGGGTCGCCGATGACGCGCTCGGAACCGCGGGCTCGCTCAGCGGCGGGTGGTGCCTCACGATCACGTCGCAGAGCCCGACGACGACGGCGGTCACGACGACACCCAACCCGTCGACCTTCGGGCAGACGGTGACCCTACGGGCCGTCGTCACCTCGGGGGCCAACCCGGTGACGGCGGGGACGGTCCAGTTCCGCGACGGGGCGACGAACCTCGCTCCGCCGGTTCCCGTGGACGGCGACGGCGTAGCCACCCTGACCGCGTCGGCGCTGGCCGTCGGCTCTCACACGATCACCGCCGCGTACTCCGGGACGGCTGTCCTCGCGGAGAGCTCCGGAACGGTCACGCAGGTCGTGAATCGAGCCGACTCCACGACAGTGCTGACTTCGTCGCTCAATCCGTCGGACTTCGGCGACTTGGTGACCTTCACCGCGACCGTCACCGCTGGTGGTAGCCCGCTGACCACCGGCTCCGTGCAGTTCGCGGTCGATGGGACCGACACCGGTGGGCCGCTCGCCATCGACGGATCGGGCCAGGCGACGTTCACCACCGGCGGACTGGCGGCAGGAACCCACGAGATCACGGCCACGCACGGCGGCTCGACGAACTACGGACCGAGCGGCGACGACCTCGACCAGGTGGTCAACAAGCTCCTCACGACGACCGACCTCGCGACGTCCGGTAGCCCGTCGAGCTTCGGCCAGCTGGTGACGTTCACCGCCAACGTCACCGTCACCGGCGACGGTGACGCGGCGACCGGAGGGTCGGTCCAGTTCCGTGACGGTACGACAGACCTCGGCGCACCGGTGGCCGTCATTGCGGGCACCGCCACCTACGACACGGCGACGCTAACGGTAGGGACGCACACGATCACCGCGGCGTACCTCGGCACGGCCGCCCTGGGCACGAGCTCCGACAGCCTCGACCAGGTGGTGGGACAGGCGTTGTCGACGACCGTCGTCTCCTCGAGCGGCACCCCGTCGATCTTCGGTGACCCGGTGACCTTCACCGCGATCGTCGCCAGCGGCGGTCAGCCGGTGGTCGGCGGCACGGTCCAGTTCCTGGACGGCACCACGAATCTGGGCGGGCCGGTGACCGTCGTTGCGGGCGGCACCGCGACTTATCAGGCGGAGGACCTGTCGGTGGGCACGCACCCCATCACTGCCACCTTCTCGGGGACGACCGAGATCGCGGGCAGCACGTCGGGCACGTTCGACCAGGTCGTCGAGAAGGCGCCGACGGTCGTCGTGCTGACCACCGCTCCCGATCCGTCGACGTTCGGCCAGCTCGTGACCCTTACAGCCGAGGTCACGGTGGGCGGAGTGCCGCTCACCGAAGGGACCGTGGCCTTCAGCGAGGGCGGCACGGTGTTCTGCGAAGAGAGCGCGCTGCAGTCCGGCGGCACGGCGACCTGCCCGACAGACGATCTGACCGTCGGCGCTCACACGATCACCGCGACCTACTCCGGCACTGACGACTACGCCATGAACGATGACACGGACGGTCACGATGTCAACCAGGCGGCGACCACCGTGACGCTCGCGTCCAGCAGCAACCCCGCGGCGTACGGCCTGCCGGTGACGTTCACGGCCACCGTGTCCGCCGGAGCCGACCCGGTCGGCGAGGGTTCGGTCACCATCTTCGTCGACGGAATGCCGCAGCAGATCGACAGGGACGTCGACTCGGCGGGACAGGTCACCTACACGACCAGCACCCTCCTGGCCGGTTCCCACACGATTCGTGCGGAGTACAGCGGCAGCATCTCCTACCTGGCCAGCGTCAGCGTGGACTTGCAGCAGCAGGTCGAGATTCTCGCCGACGCTGGTGGGCCCTACGAGATCGCTGAGGGTGACAGCGTCACCCTGGACGCGGCGGGATCATCGCCGACCGGCGACTACCAGTGGGATCTGAATGATGACGGCGTCTTCGGCGATGCCACGGGCGTCGATCCCACGCTGACCTGGGCCGAGCTCGAGTCGTTCGGGATGGACGATGGTAGGTCGACGCCGACCAGCTACCCGATCGCCGTGCAGATCAGTTCCGGGGCCGTCAGGCTGGTGGCAGCTTCAGCCATCATCGTGACCAACACCGCCCCCGCGGCGATCATCACGGGTGATCTCACCGCCACGGTGGGAGAGCCTTTCACGATCAAGGTCGGAGCCGACGATCCCTCGTCGGCAGATCTCACGGAGCAGTTCACCTACACGGTCGATTGGGGAGACGGGACTCCCGTGTTCACCGTCGACGGTCCGGCGGATCCGCCGGTCACCCACACGTACTCCAGCGCCGGCGAGTACGCCGCCCAGTTCACCGCCACCGACAAGGACGGCGGGACCGGTCCCGGCACGACGGTGACGGTGCTGGTTGCTGCGGCACCGACTGCTTCTCCGACACCCAGTCCGAACCCGACCACCGACGACTCGTACGACTCCTACGACGACGACGACACCGACAGCGGCTCGCTCGCGTCCACAGGTGCGGTGGTCGGGCTCGGCACGATCCTGGTCGGGATCCTGCTGCTCGGTGCGGGCGGCGCGGTGCTCATCGCGTCTCGCCGGCGGACCGGGCGGCGCGCGGGCTGAATGTAGGTTCCCGCCCAATCTGTCGGCGGCAAACTGCGCTGACTAGGCAGACGACAGATCGAGTCATGCCCGCCGATTCTCACTAACCATCGCGTCCTCGGACGGCCATGGAGCCGTGAAAATGGTGCCTGGGTGCGGTGGGGTGCCTGGCTGCGCTCAGGTCTAGCGCCCGTGTCGCGGTCAAGGGAGACTGCCGAGTGGGGGTCCTGGTTGAGTCCGTTACAAGTGTGCTGCCTGAGCGCGATCACTAACCTGGAACCGGAGAGCACGACGCCTGGCGTCTCTTGCGAGAGCCATGGAATGTAGCCATCGAGCACGCGAGTCAAAGTTCTGTTGATCTCCCGCTCTCCCCAGGACCCTCATTTGGCCGCGATGGCACCAGGCCGCCGCGACGGGTCAATGGGGGTGGTCGGAGTGGAAGTCATTCGGCAACGCTGCGCAGGTATCGATGTCAGCAAACGTGACGGGAAGGTGTGTGTCCGGGTCCAGGGGAAGGGGTCGACCGGGACGTCAGTGCGGGTGACGACCTGGTCATCGTCGATGCCGTCGATCCTGCGGCTGCGGGACAAGCTGGTCGCTGACGGGGTGGAGCTGGTGGTGTTGGAGTCGACCAGCGACTACTGGCGGCCGTTCTTCTACGTGCTGTCCGAGGAGCTGGACGTCATGTTGGTGAAGGCCTCCGACGTTCGCGCTATGCCCGGGCGCAAGAGCGACGTGTCCGACGCTGAGTGGTTGGCTGACCTGGCCGCGCACGGGCTGGTCCGGGCGTCGTTCGTGCCGCCGGAGGACATCCGTCAGCTCCGTGACTTGACTCGGTCGCGGACCGTGTTGGTGGCGGAGCGGACCCGGGAGGCCCAACGGCTGGAGAAGGAGCTTGAGGACGCCTGCATCAAACTCTCGGCGGTGGTGACCAAGATCCAAGGCGTGTCAGCCCGCAAGATGCTGGAAGCGCTGGTCAACCGTGAGAGCGATCCTGCGGTGATGGCCGATCTTGCCCAAGGGCGGATGCGGACCAAGATCGACCAGCTGACCGAGGCGTTGACGGGCCGGTTCAACGACCATCACCGGTTCATGGTCACTTTCCGACTGCAGCGGATCGACCAGACCAACGCCGACATTGCCCAGCTCGATCAGCGCATCGACCGGCTCATCGCGGAACATGGTTACACCGCCGCGTTGGACCTGCTGCAGAGCATCCCGGGCTTGGGCAAGCACGGGTCCGAGGAGCTGCTCGCTGAGCTCGGCGCCGACATGAGCGTGTTTCCCAGCCCGGCCCATCTGGCGTCCTGGGTGGGGGTGGCGCCTGGGTCGCACGAGTCGGCCGGAGTGAAGAAGCGGGTCAAGACCCGACCCGGGAACCGCTACGCGAAACGGGCACTGGGTGTCGCGGCGATGTCCGCGGCCCGCACCAAGACCACGTTCCTCTCCGCGCGGTTCCGACGGCTCCGAGGCCGGCACGGCTACAGCAAAGCGCTAGTGGCGACTGAGCACTCGATCGTCACCGTCATCTGGCACATCCTCACCAACGGTGACTACTACCAAGACCTCGGCAGCGACTACTACGCCAAACGCAACCCCGAACGGACCCTGCGCCGCAAGATCAAAGACCTGGAGGCAGCCGGATACGCAGTCACCATGACGGCCTAGCTTCCTGCCCGCTCACCAGCGGCAATCACCCTATTTTCGAGTCATCTTGTCGGTTTCCTCAATGCCGTCAGCGCGAAGTGTTCGGTTTCAGCGGGTCAGGAGGCTGCCTGCCGGCGTCGCCATAAGGGGACCGGCATCCGGGGAACCAGGCGACTCGTTGGCCGTCTCACGCCCGACGCTCAACCATCCCTCCACGGCGACCACCGGTTGGCCTGCGACCCCAAGATCACACGCCGAGCGCCGCGAGAGCGAGAAGCGCGCCCTTTGTGGTCTCGAAGTCACGGCGGGTACGACCGGGATCCACTGGTCGTGACTGATCGGGAAGGCTCGCGTGAGTGGTGGTGGTGCGCGGAGACCGGGGTGGGTGGCTGGTCCTGGCTCGCGCTGGTCCTCTCCGCTCTGCTCGGCGCCGCAGCCACTGGGGTGGCGAAGCTGACGGGTGCTCCGGGGTGGCGGATCATCGGCGCGGCGGTTGTCGGAGTGATCGTTCCGGTGGCCGTGACGACGGTCCGGTCTCAGCAGCAGTCCCCTTCATCAGCGCCGGCGAGGTCGACAAGGCCCAGCCAACCGCTCGCCGCGACCAAGCAGGTCGAACACAGGGGTTGTGCACGGTCTTGATCGAGATGACCAGCACCGAGGACCAGGTCAGTTGTGTTGCCACCAATTGCCCCTGATGTCTGTGGTGGATGCAGTCGCATTCTGCGAGCCTTGAAAGGGATACCCAGGGAACTTTTCGATCGACGTGGACTGGCTGTCACGGTCTTGGCCAGGATGTGGCCGCTTACGATCGCCGCTGCCAAGCACATCGGAATCGGCAGCGGCAGCCCCAGGTGCAGTGCAGTTCATGCAGTTGGGGAGATACGTGTCGGCGTCGGCGCCGCCGAACGGGTTGGTCCGGGGGAGGGCACCGTTCAACTCCGACAGCGTGATCGGGTCGCTGCCGCCCATGCCGACGACCTGGACCCGCTGCGTGTTCGCGACGGTGGGCGTGCCGCCGGACACCACGACGGCGCCACCGTTCACCAAGGTCAGCCCGGCAGCGCTGTGACTGACCGGGATGGAGTTGTTCTGGTTGTCGCCGGACACCGAGAGCACACCGGCACTGGCGAGGAAGGTCGCGGTGGTGGCCGCGGCGGCCGGCACTGCTGTCAGGAACAGCCCGCTGACTCCCAGTGCTCCTGCGGCGAGGCCGGTGGTGATCCGGCGCCGCGCGCCCGTGTGTACGCTCATCCTGGTCTCCGATCGTGTGACCGCGGTCCTTCGCCCGCCAGTGCATCCAGCCAGAAGTGTCGGGTGCGCAGCACACATCCCACATCCGTAGGCGCTACCGAGATCGGCAGCCGAGGACTACCGAGCCGGGGCTCCAGCCCTAGAACCAGCAAGCCTCAGCAGGCTCTCGTACCCCACCAACGAGCGGGTCGTCGACAACCACAGCCAGCCCGGAAGTTGCGCTGACCGCGATACGTCGAGAACGCCCGGACCGGGAACCCGCGGGCCACTTCCGCGGCCACAGCGTCGCGCAGGCTGCACGACACCCCAGCTGCCGGCCCCGGCAAGGTAGCGGAACTCGGTCTCTAGAAGAGCCGAACTGCCCATACGGCGGAGCCTCGCATCCCGACAAGATAATGAGAGACCGACAAGTTGCGCGAGAACCTACACTGAACCGGGGTTCGGACTGGTGGAGCGCGGCCGACTCACTCATTACCACCTCGTTCGCTGTGGCGCGGCCAGTCGCCGAATCCTGGTAGGATCGCTTATCCCGAGCCGGTGATCTGCCTGTTCGGGCCGTAAGTGTGCCGACGAAGGCACCGAGGTTCGTCTCCCGCCCAGCTGGTTGTGAAGTCCATGGCCGTTGACGTGCCTACCAACCAGCCCTCATAACGGGCCAGAAGTGAGACCGAGATGTCCGGCAAGACCTCGGGTGCGTCCGCGCGCGCCCACAACAAGAAGACCGCGGCCAAGGGCGCCAAGAGCGTCAAGGCCGACGGCACCCCCAAGCAGCGGTGGTCTGCGGCCGAGCGCCGCGAGAGCAACCGCCCGCCGCGCCGCAGCTCCGGCCGCCAGTACGCAGACCCCCGTTCCGACACGCCCCGCTCGCAGGGCCGCAGCTACGACAACCGCGGCACCGAAGGCCGCAGCTCCGACAACCGCAGCTCCGAGGGGCGGGGCTACGAGCGTCGTGAGGGCCAGCGTTCCGACTCG
>DATDAP010000731.1:0-21318 GCA_036525335.1 Microlunatus sp.
GATCGGATCGGTCCCGTGACCGTAGAGCACGGCGGGGACCTTGTCGGCGCGGCGGATCCGGCGGGCAGCGCCCTTACCGAACTCGGTGCGCAATTCGGCAGTGAGCTTGACCTCGGGCACGAAACGAACTCCTTGTTGCAGGTGTATCTGACAGACAGGTGTGTCGGGCGAAAGAACGCGTGCCCAGACCAGGAGTTCGATCCACCTCGTCGATCACGGTCGGCACCGACCCTCGCCCAGGCAACTTCGCAACCTTAGCCCATCGCGGGCGAGCCTGTCAGGTCCGTGCCCTATAGTCCCCAGGGGACAACCGACACGACCCCGAACTCCAGGAGAGCGATGTCTGAACCGCGGGCCCTGACGCCGACGTCGTACGCCATCCTCGGTCTGCTCGCGGTGCAGGCGTGGACGACGTACGAGCTCGCCAAGCAGGTCGATCAGACCCTGAGTCGGTTCTGGCCGCGCACCCGCAGCAAGCTGTACGAGGAACCCAAGAAGCTGGCCGAGGCCGGACTGGCGCTGGCGACCCCGAGCAGCACGGGTCGGCGACGCAGCACCGTCTACGCCATCACCCCGGCCGGTCGGCACGCCCTCGCCGAGTGGCTCGGTCAGGAGAGTGCGCCGCCCTCGTTCGAGTCCGAGCACCTGCTCAAGGTGTTCTACGCCGACAACGGCGGCACCGGCGACCTCCGGACGACCCTCGACCAGCTCCGCGCGTGGGTGCACGGCCAGAGCGTGGCGAATGTGGCCGTCGGCTCCCGCTACGTCGCCGGCGGGGGCGCCTTCCCCGAGCGGTTGCCGACCCTCGTGCTGACCAGCAGGTTTCTGGACGACTACCTCGAGCTGCTGGACCGCTGGGCGGCCTGGGCCGAGGCGACGATCGCCGACTGGCCGGCGGATCCAGCGGCGGCGACCCCGGACCTGGCCGCGCTGGCGGAGACGGTCCAGCAGGCCCGGGACCGGATCGAACGCCGGGAACCCTGACCCTCCCGCCGGCCTGGCTCAGTCGCGGCCGGCACCCGCCATCACGTCCCGACCGGCCAGGGCATCCGCGAGGAAGTCGACGATGCTCCGCGGTGAGCGCCCGGTCAGCCGGCGTACGTCGTCGCTGACCTCGGCCTGCGCGCCGGACCGCAGGGCGGCGAACACCGTCGCGATCTGATCCGCCACGAAGGCCGGGAGGCCGGCGGCGACCATTGCGGGCACCGCCCGGTCGGGCGGCACGTCGACGTAGGTCACCGGCCGCCCCGCCGCTGCCGCCCAGGATCGAGCGACCTCGGCGAAGTCGATGGCGGCCGGACCGGTCAGCTCGTACGCGCCGGTCGGGAGCTCCGGGTCAGTCAGCGCCACCGAAGCCACCACCGCCACGTCGGCCGGATCGATCATGGCCACTCGCGCGTCGGCCGCCGGGACCGGCAGCACGCCGGCGGTGCGGACGGGATCGACCTGGGCGAGCAGATTCGCCATCGAGAAACCGGGCCGGAGCACGACTGCGGGTAGCCCCGAGGAGGCCAGGTGCTGCTCGATCCGGGCGTGCCAGTCCCAGAACGCGACGGGCGAGTCGAGCGCCGCCCCGCGAGCCGACAGCTTGACCAGCCGAGCGACTCCGGCCCGAGCTGCGGCGTCGATGACCGCCACCTCGTACGCGACCTGCGCCTCGACGTTGGGGCAGGCGAGGAAGACGGCATCGACACCGGCCAGCTGTGGCTCGGGGTCCGCCGTTCGGTCGAACGCGCGGACGGTGGCCCCCCGCTGCTCCAGCAGGGGGACGAGGTGGCGACCGACGGTGCCGGTCGCGGCGGTGACGAGCACGGTGCTCGCGGGCGTGGGGATGGCGTTCATGATGGGTTCTCCTGGGTGAGTCGGCGGCCGAAGCGGAACACGTCGGCCGGATCGTAGTGGTGCTCGAGGGCGTTCAGCCGACGTCGGTCGGCCGGGCTGAAGGCGGCACGGACCCGCTCAGGGGTCGCGCCGTCGAGGTCGAGGAAGTTGAGATAGGTGTCGCCGGTCGCGTGCGGGGCCATCCGCTCGGCCAGCGCCGCCAGGCGGGACCGGACGGCGGCCGCCTGCTCCGGGCTCGCCGTCATCCCGATGGCGTTCAGACTGAACCTGGCCCGGGTGTGGGCCATCGGACTGAGTGCGTCCTCACGTCCGATCAACGCCCCGCCGAGCTGGCGCACCTCGGTCATCACCAGCGGCCAGCTGGATCCCGCGCCGGCGAGCCCGAGGAGGTCGTCGATCGCGGGCGCCGTGAGGTCGGTCAGCAGCTCGTGACGGTTGCGGGACGGCAGCGGATCGACCGGGTCGGCGCTGATCTCGGCCAGTCGGGCCGCCGGCATGGTGGTGAACGTGTCGAGGGTGGCCGGTCCGAGGGCGGACCGGGCCTGGTCGACGAGAGCGGCGCCCTCGCGCCGGTCCCCGCTCCAGCAGCCGCGGAGCGCGACCAGGACGCGGCCGCGCAGTGGTTCGGGCACGGTCGGCACCGGTGGGAACCGCCGGACGGTCACCGCTGACGTCAGGGCGTCCGGCACCGTACGACTCCATTCGGCGAAGTACGTGAGCAGGTCGGCGAGTCGCTCGTGGGGGTAGAAGAGGTTGCCCGCGTACACGGTCGGCACCGGGTGCAGGGCGAATTCCAGACGGGTGACGACGCTGAGACCACTCAGCCCGCCGGGCACCGCCCAGTGCAGGTCGGCATGTTGGTCGCGGCTCACCCGGAGCACACTTCCCTCGGCGGTGACGACCTCGGCCGACCTCACCGAGTGGGCCGCCAGACCGAAGCGGCGTCCCAGCCAGCCGAAGCCGCCGCCGAGGGTGGAGCCGATCACGCCGACGGTTGCGCTGGATCCCGGTAGGCCGGCCAGCCCGTACGGAGCCGCGGCCTCGACCACGTCGCGCCAGACCACCCCGGCCGCGACCCGGGCCCGGCGCCGGTCGGGATCGATCCCGACCTGCTGCAGCAGCCGGGTGTTCAGCAGCAGGCCGCCGACGCAGGGACGACCGGTGCCGTGACCAGTGGCCTGTACGGCGACACCGATGCCGGCTCGGGCGGCCCACCGCACGGCGGCGGCCACGTCATCGGTGTCCACAGGGAGCACCGCCACGGCGGGGCGGTGGACGGCGTTGAGGTTCCAGGCCCGGATCGCGTCACCGAAGGCGGCCTGGTCGGGGGTCAGCACTGATCCCCGTACGGCGGCCCGGAGTCGGGCGAGGTGCAGTCGGGAGGGATCTGGGCGGGTGGTGATGGTGGCGCTGGAGGTCATCTGTCACTCCTGGGGTGTGAGGGTGGGGCCGGCACCGACTCGTCGGTGAGCCGTCGGCGACCGGGCGTGCCGCAGGTGCAGCGCGAGCATCAGCGCGCTCGAAACGAGATAGAACCCGTGCAGGAACCACAGCGGACCGATGGGCAGGCTGATGATGTAGCCGGCCTGGACCACGTTGCCGACGTTGGCGATCACCAGACTCGACCGGCTGTAGGACCGCAGGTCACGGGTGCGGGCGGCCCGGACCAGCATGGGTAGGTAGCTGACGACGAACAGCGTCGTGGAGGCGGTACCCGCCAGCAGAGCCATCGTTCGTATGTCCATGTCATCACCCGCCTTGCGCTTAGTCCCTTCTGGACTATACGGATACGAGTGTCAGTCCCCTAGGGACTATTGTCAAGAGAAATTCTCAATACCGGTCCAGCTGGTGCCGGTGGGAGCTAGCTCTGGCCGCCGAACAGGCTCGTCACGGAGCCGTCCTCGAAGACCTCGTGGATGGCGCGCGAGATCAGCGGGGCGATCGAGAGCACGGTGAGCTTCGGGAACCGGCGCTCCGGCGGCAGGGGCAAGGTGTTGGTCACGATGACCTCCTCGAACGCCGAGGCCTGCAGTCGCTCGATCGCCGGTCCGGACAGCACCGGGTGCGTCGCGGCCGCGATCACTTTCGCAGCCCCCCGTGACATCAGCGCGTCGGCGGCCTGGCAGACGGTGCCGGCGGTGTCGATCATGTCGTCGACCAGCAGGCAGACCTTGCCCTCGACGTCACCGACGACCTCGTGCACGGCGACCTTGTTGGCCACGTCGGGGTCGCGCCGCTTGTGGATGATCGCCAGCGAGCTGTTCAGCCGGTCGGTCCACATGTCGGCCAGGCGCACCCGACCGGCGTCCGGGGACACCACCGTCATCTGCTTCGTGTCGTACTTGGCCGTGACGTAGTCCGCCAGCACGGGCAACGCCCACAGGTGATCGACCGGGCCGTCGAAGAAGCCCTGGATCTGGGCGGCGTGCAGGTCGACCGACATCAGCCGGTTGGCGCCGGCGGTCTTGAACAGGTCGGCGATCAGCCGGGCGGAGATCGGTTCGCGGCCCCGGTGCTTCTTGTCCTGCCGCGCGTACGGGTAGAAGGGGGCGACCACGGTGATCCGCTTCGCCGAGGCCCGCTTCAAGGCGTCGACCATGATCAGCTGCTCCATCACCCACTCGTTCACCGGAGCCGCGTGGCTCTGGATGACGAAGGCGTCGGAACCGCGGACGGACTCCTCGAAGCGGACGTAGATCTCGGAGTTCGCGTAGTTCAGGGCTCGGGTCGGCACCAGCCCCACCCCCATCAGGGAGGCGATCTCGTCGGCGAGCTCGGGGTAGGCCCGGCCCGAGAAGAGCATCAGGTGCTTGTCGTTGGGTTTCTTGACGCCGCTCACCCGTGCTCCTGTCGTTGCTGCTGAGGTCGTCATCGACCGGCCGACCCGTCCGTGGTCGACGACTCGTCGGCCGATGGTGCGGCGTCCAGCGCCTGCTGCGCCGCGGCCGCGATCTTGCTACCGGCTCGTTTGCGCAGCACCCAGCCGCGGACGTTGCGTTGCTGGCCCCGGGCCACGCCGAGATCACCGGGTCCGATGTCGCCGGTGATGGTCGATCCCGCCGCCACGAACGAGCCCGGGCCGACCACGAGGGGGGCCGCGAGGACGGCGTTGCTGCCGACGAAGCTCTCGTCACCGACGACGGTGGTGGACTTGGTGACCCCGTCGTAGTTGGCGAAGATCACCCCGGCACCGATGTTCACGTGGACCCCGATCTCGGCGTCCCCCACGTAGGACTGGTGCGGCACCTTGGACCCGTCGCCGATCCGCGCGTTCTTGGTCTCCACGAAGGTGCCGATCTTGCCCTTGGCTCCCAGGCTCGTGCCCGGCCGCAGCCGCGCGTAGGGACCGACGTCAGCCCCCGGGCCGATCACGCTCAGCTCCCCGTGGGTGCGTACGACGGTGGCACCCTCCCCCACCTCGACGTCCTTCAGGGTCACCTCGGGGCCGATGGTGGCTCCGGCGCCGACGGACGTCGCTCCCTCCAGGGACGTACCGGGCAGCAGGGTGACGTCCTGCCCGAGATCGACCGAGGCGTGCACCCAGGTGGTTGCCGGGTCCTGGATGGTGACGCCGGCTCGCATCCAACGCGTGAGGATGCGGCGGTTCATCTCCGCGTTCATGGCCGAGAGCTGGACCCGGTCGTTGACGCCCTCGGTCTGCCAGGGGTCGTCGATCAGATGACCCGCGACCGCCCCGCCGATCGAGCGCGCGTACGCCAGCACGTCGGTCAGGTAGAGCTCGCCCTGGTCGTTGTCGCTGGTCACGCTGCCGAGACCGTCGGTCAGCACCGCGGAGTCGAAGACGTAGATGCCGGAGTTGATCTCGGTGATGGACCGGATCTCGTCGTCCGCGTCACGGTGTTCGACGATCGCGCTCACGGCACCGTCGGCATCCCGGACGACCCGGCCGTAGCCGGTCGGATCCGCGACCACCGCGGTCAGTACCGTGACCGCGGCCCGCTGGGCCCGATGATGCTCCACGAGCTCGAGCAGCGTCTCCCCGGTCAGCATCGGGACGTCGCCGTACGTCACGACCACCTCGTCCGGCAGCCGGGGCAGATCGGACAGGGCCGCCAGACCGCACTGGACGGCGTGCCCGGTGCCGAGCTGCTCCTCCTGGACCGCGGTCCGGACGTGCGGGGCGATCTCGGCCAGGTGCGCCTGGACCTGGTCGCGCTGGTGCCCGACGACGACCACGATCTCCTGCGGCTGGATCTGGGTGGCGGCGGCCAGCGCGTAGCTGAGGAGCGGGTGACCCGCCAGCTCGTGCAGGAGCTTCGACTTCGCCGACTTCATCCGGGTCCCGCCCCCCGCGGCCAGCACGATCACGGCCGGCGGCGCGGCGTCTGCGGAGCTGGGAGCGCCGCGGTCGGCGGATTCGGACGGTTCGGTGGTCAGACCGGACAACAGCACTCCTCGGGGCGGACGCGGACCTCTCCGCTGGCACAGGTTACCGGGAGAGCTGTCCCGACGCGCGGCCCCTGGCCCGGGGTCAGCGCCGTTCGAGCCAGGCCAGCACCGCGAGCACGCGGCGGTTGTCGCTGCCCGCGTCGGCCAGGTCGGCCTTGGCGAAGATGTTGCCGATGTGCTTCTCCACCGCTCCCGGCGACACGACGAGCCGCTGGGCGATCGCCGCGTTGCTGCGCCCCTCCGCCATCAGACCGAGCACATCGCGCTCCCGCGGGGTCAGCCGATCGAGCGGATCGGCTCGTCGCTGGACCAGCAGCTGGGCGACCACATCGGGGTCGAGCACCGTGCCCCCGCGGCGGATCGTGGTCAACGCGTCCGTCAGCACCTCGAGCGAGGCGACCCGGTCCTTGAGCAGATAGCCGACCCCGCCGCGACCGTCGGCCAGCAGCGCCTCGGCATAGCTGGACTCGACGTACGCCGACAGCAGCAGCACCGCCATCTCCGGCACCAGCCGGCGGGCCTCGACGGCGGCCCGCAGACCGTCGTCGGTCATGGTCGGCGGCATCCGGATGTCCACCAGGGCCGCATCCGGGCGGTGCTGCACAGCCGCCGTGAGCAGCGACGGAGCATCGCCGACCGCCGCGACCACGGTGTGCCCGGCCTCGTCCAGCAGCCGCAGCAGACCTTCCCGCAACAGCACCGAGTCGTCGGCCACGAGCACCCGCATCCGACTTTTGTACCGAAAACATCAACAGTTCGTGAAATCGGCACAAAAGTCGGACTGGCGGGAGGGTGCCCGTGACCGGGCTCAGCCGAGAGCGGCCGGGATGGTGGCAGTGATCTGGGTCGGACCGCCGGCCGGCGAGGTGACCGTCAGGGTGCCGTCGACTCCGGCCAGCCGGTCGGCCAGCCCGGCCAGCCCGTGGCCACGGGACAGTGAGGCCCCACCCCGCCCGTTGTCGGTGACGGCGACCACCACGACACCGCCGAGCGGGTGGATCTCGACGCTGCACTTCGAGGCCCGGCTGTGCTTCTCCATGTTCGTCAGCGCCTCGGCGACGGTGAAGTACGCGGCGTTCTGGGCGGCATCGGACAGCCGTACGTCACCGACGTCCACACTGGTAGGGACGGAGTTCCGGGCGGCGAGGGCGGTGATGGCCGCCTTCAGGCCAAGCTCGGACAGGATCGGCGGGGCGATCCCCCGAGAGAGCTGACGGATCTCCCCCAGGGCGTCCTGGGTCTGCTGGTACGCCTCGTCCAGCAACCGTTGAGCCTGTTCGGGATCGGTCGCCATCCGCCGTTGGGCGCTGGAGATGTCCATCCCGAGTCGGACCAGCCGCTGCTGCGGGCCGTCGTGCAGGTCCCGCTCGAGCCGCCGCAGGGTGCGCGCCTCCTCGTCGCCGGCCGCGCTGCGGCTGGTGGTCAGCTCGCTCACCCGGGCCCGCAGGGCCGAGCTCTCGTCGACCAGCAGTCCGCGCGCCACGGCGGCGTGCAGCTGGACCAGACCGTGCAGCAGCGCCGGAGCGGTCAGGATCATGATCACGCCCAGGGCGGCGTTGAGGATCGACTCGGCGAACCGTCCGGGGAAGCCGAGCAGGTACGCCAGTCCCTGGCCGTCGTCGGGTAGGTAGCGGCCCCAGAACCAGTACAGGACGCCACCGATGCCGCCGAACACCCAGCTCACCGCCACGGAGAACGAGAAGGTGCTGAGCACGAACCCGATCGGGACGTGGATCAGGTCCCGCCAGGACTGCGGATCCCGGAGCCGCCGCAGGGCGCCGAAACCTCCGGCGGTCCGCGGGTAGTGCGTCGACGGCAGGTCGACTCCGGCGTACGCCAGGACGCTCTTGTTGGCCCGGGCCAGAGCGCCGGCGGCCGCGAGACAGCCGACCAGCACGAAGAAACCGACCACGATCACGAGCAGTCCCGCCCCGAGGCTGAACAAGGTGACGCAGACGATGAAGGCCGCCAGGTTGACGAAGAAGAGCCCGGTCAGGGCCACCAGGTTGCGGCCCGCATTGCGCAGCATCAGCGGCGGCGGGTCGTCGTCGGTCGCGGGTCCATGGTCGAGGTCGGCTCCAGGCGAGGGCTCGTACAGGAAGTCCGGGGCGGCGTGGTCGCTGTAGACGACCGCGGGAACGTACGCAGAGGTGGGATCGTACAAGGGGGTGGGATTGCTCATGCCTCTACGCTCGCGGGAATCGCCTCGGCGTGCGATCAGGCTATCCGGCGGATCGACGGTGGGGATATCCCCCCACCGCCGGCTGTTGCGCTCCCCGGGAAGGAGTCGAACCTTCGTCGCTAGTCCTGATTCAAAGTCAGGCGGGCCCTGCCGGCAGACCAACCGGGGATCGTCCGACGCCGGCCGGCGGCGTCATGGCGGAGACCAGCGTACCGATCGGCGAGACTGGTGCGATGGCTGCCAGTTCTCGTGACCCCAGCAGCGCCGGCAAGGCGGCGGAGCCGACCCGCGCCCGCCGACCGGGCCGGGTACGGATGCGAGGCACCGAACGTCGTGAGCAGCTGATCGAGGTCGCCCGCCGGCTGTTCGCCGAGAAGGGCTTCGAAGGCACGTCGGTGGAGGAGATCGCCGCGAGCGCAGAGGTCAGCAAGCCGGTCGTGTACGAGCACTTCGGCGGCAAGGAGGGTCTGTACGCGGTGGTGGTCGACCGGGAGGTCGGATATCTGCTCGCGACGATCGAGTCGGCCCTGGCCGACGCCGTACGATCCCGCGAGCTGGTCGAGCAGGCGGCGCTGGCCCTGCTCGACTACGTGGAGACCCACACCGACGGCTTCCGGATCCTGGTCCGCGACTCCTCGGTGGCGAGCTCGTCCGGGTCCTTCGCCAGCCTGCTGAGCGACATCGCCTCGCAGGTCGAGGGACTGCTGGTGACCGAGTTCAAGCGGCACGGGCTGGACGCGAAGACGGCCCCGATGTACGCGCAGATGCTGGTCGGGATGATCGCCCTGACCGGCCAGTGGTGGCTGAACACGCGCAAGCCGAAGAAGTCCGAAGTCGCCGCCCACCTGGTGAACCTGGCCTGGAACGGTCTGGCCCACCTCGATCCGAAACCTCGGCTGGTCACCGAGGACTGACCGGCTCGTTCCTGGGCGACGGTCGGTCCGGCCGTCCGTACGACACCGTTTGCGTCCGCCTGGGCGCGTGACCTACCCTACTTCTAGAACGATTCAGTAACCAACCCAGAACGAGCCTCGATGTCCCAGACCCTGTCCCCGACCCGCCCCGCGATCCCGCTCGCCAGCGGGACCGCCGCCACCGCCGTCATCGTGATGTTCGCGGTCAACGGGATGCTTCTCGGCGGGTACGGAGGCAGCCTGCCTTCGTTGCGCGAGCGGTTGGATCTGGATGCGACCCAGATCGCGATCATGCTGTTCTGCGGCGGAGTGGCCGGCATCGTGTCGATGCAGATCGGTGGCCGCCTGGCCGACGCGATCGGAGCCCGCCGGGTCATCTTCGCCGGACTCCCGATCCTGATCGCGGCCTCTCTCGTGCTGGCCTTCGCCCCTTCCTACGCGATCGCCATCGTGGCCGCCGGGTTGTTCGGACTCGGCAACGGCGCCATGGACGTCGCGATGAACGCCCTCGGAGTCCAGGTCGAGGCCGCCCGCCGCAAGCCGATCATGAGCCGCTTCCACGCGTTCTTCTCGGTCGGCAACTTCCTCGGAGCCGGCACCGTGCTGCTGATGGCCCTGGCCCTCGGCATCACCGGAGCGGGCATCGTGGCCCCGCTGATGGTGACCCTGGCCATCGCCGCGGCGATCGTGCTCGTCGTCCTGCTCAAGATCTCACCCGAGGCCGCGGTGGTCAGTCACTCCGCCGACGGTGTGAAGACGAAGATCCCCACCATGGCCTGGGTACTGGGCGCGATGGCGCTGGCCTTCGGGTTGTCGGAGGGCACGGCCGTCGACTGGTCCTCGTTGCACGTCACCGACGTCGCCCGTGTCGACTCGACCGTCGGCGCCCTCGGACTGATCGCCGTCAGCGGCTTCATGGTCGTCATCCGCCTGCTGGGCGACGGGCTGGTCGCCCGGTTCGGCCGCCGCAACGTCGTCCGCTTCGGCGGGGTCTGCGCCGCCCTCGGCTACGCCACCGTGACGCTGGTCGGCACGCTGCCGCTGCTGGTGGCCGGCTGGGCCCTGGTCGGCTTCGGCGTCGGCATGATCGCCCCGCAGGTGTACGCGGTGGCCGGCCACCTCGGCGGCGGACGGGTGCTGGCCGTCGTCGTCACCTTCGGGTACGCCGCGTTCCTCGCCGGCCCGGCGGTGGTCGGCTTGCTCGTCAGCCGCCTGGGCATCCAGCACGCTATGGCGATCCCGGCGCTGCTGTGCGTCGGCATCGTGTTCCTGGCCACGACCATGCCGAAGTCGGACGCCGACCTGGACTCCGCCCGCGCCGGTCACTGACCGGTCACTGACGCCGCCGTTGCGGCTCCTGCAATGCCCCCGGCGCCAGCCGGCTCCTACACTTCCAGCGTGCCCAGCCCCGAGCCCTTTGCGCCCGAGCGTGCGGACGACCGTCCGCTTGTGCGGGACGAGGTCGACCGGCTGGCGGAGGCCTGGCAACGGGAGCGGCCGGACCTGGACGTCTCCCCGCTGCAGGTGCTGTCCCGGGTGACGAGGCTGGCCCGACACCTGGACAAGGAGCGAAGCGCGGCCTTCGCCGGCTCGGGTCTGGAGTCCTGGGAGTTCGACGTGCTGGCCGCCCTGCGCCGGGCGGGCCCGGGACACCACCTCTCCCCCGGTCAGCTGCTGAAAGAGACCATGGTCACCTCCGGCACGATGACCAACCGGGTCGACCGACTCGCCGCGCGTGGGTTGGTCACCCGCGACCCGAACCCGGACGACCGCCGCGCTGTCCTGGTCGGGCTCACGGATGACGGGCGCCGTGCGGTCGATGGTGCCTTCACCGAGCTGATGGCGGCCGAGCAGCGGATCCTGGCGGATCTGGCGCCCGGGCACCGCACCGCCCTCACCGTCGCCCTGCGCGAGCTGCTCGCACCGTACGGGGATCTTTAGGAGCAAGAACCACAACTGATGGGGAAGGCGGCACAAAAGGCGGAGTCCGGGGGCGCGGTCAGCTCATCAGGCGGGCGCCGGGGACCGGGCCGACGGCTCGCCGTGCCGTCCGGACCACACCGTCGGCGGTCAGGGCCACACACAGGTCGATGGCGGACGCCTCCGACTTCGCCAGGAACGCGCACGTCGGTCCCGACCCCGACACGATCGCCCCCAGTGCCCCGTACTCGAGTCCCGTCTCCAGCGTGCGTCGCAGCTGGGGCTGCAGACGCAGCGCCGGTTCCTGCAGATCGTTGACCAGCGCCCGCCCCAGGCGGACCGCATCGCCCGATCGCAGCGCGACCATCAGCTCGTCCGGCACCTCCGGCACCGGCGCATCGGGCCGGAGCTCGTCGTAGGTCCGGTAGACCGCGGGGGTCGACAACCCGATCCGGCCGAAGCCGAGCACCCAGTGGTACGAGCCGCGGCCCAGCACCGGCGCGACCTGCTCTCCCCGGCCGCTGCCCAGAGCCGTACCGCCGAGCAGCGCGAACGGCACGTCGCTGCCGAGCTCGGCGGCCAGCGACAGCATCTGGTCCAACGAGACGTCCAGGGCCCACAGATCCGCGCAGGCGAGCAGCGCCGCCGCCCCGTTGGACGAGCCACCGGCCAGTCCGCCGGCCACGGGGATGGCCTTGTGGATCGAGAGCACCACTCCGAGCGGCTGCCCCTCGCCGTACCGGTCGGCCAGCAGCCGGGCCGCCCGGATCGCGAGGTTGCGGTCGTCCGTCGGCACTTCGGCCGCGCCCTCCCCGGTGACCGTGACGCTGAACTCACCCAGGTCACCCCAGGCGGCGTGCACCTCGTCGAACAACGACACCGCCTGGTAGACGGTGGCGAGTGGGTGGAAGCCGTCGGGGCGCGGCGACCCGACGCAGAGGGCCAGATTGATCTTGGCCGGCACCCGTACGCGGACGCCGGCGGGCACGGGTGAGATCGGGGCGGACATCGTTGGAAGGTTAGTGGTTGCGGCCGGAGGGTCGTCAGGGGCGTCCGGTGTCCAGGTGCGTGCATCGCCAGGCCGACGAGGAAGGGATACCGAGTCGTATCACGACCGAGGAGAACGCAGCGAGGTGTGCGCCTGGGCGCCGGACGCGCCGACGACCCTCGGGCCGTAACCACTCCCGCTCGCCCACGGCGGCGGTCATCGGGCCGTCACCCGGGTGGCGACAGCCGTTCGGCGATCCGGGCGAAGGCGGTCACGTCGAGCACCTCACCACGGGCGGTCGGATCGACCCCGGCCGCCTCCAGCGCCGTCGTGGCTGCGGCCGAGGAACCGGCCAGACCCGCCAGCGCGGACCGGAGCATCTTGCGCCGTTGGGCGAAGGCCGCGTCGATCACCGCGAACACCTCCGCCCGACTGGCGGTGGTCTGCGGCGCCGCTCGCCGGACGATGGACACCAGTCCGGAGTCGACGTTGGGCACCGGCCAGAACACGCTCGGCGGGACCGTGCCGACCCGGGAGGTCGCGGCGTACCAGGACATCTTCACCGAGGGGATCCCGTACGTCTTCGACCCCGGCCCGGCGGCCAGCCGGTCGGCGACCTCGGCCTGGACCATCACCAGCCCGTGCCGCCAGCCCGGGAAGGTCGCCAGCACGTGCAGCAGCACCGGGACCGACACGTTGTAGGGCAGGTTGGCGACGATCCGGGTGGGCTCGTACGGAAGGGTGGTGATCTTCAGCGCATCGGCTTCGACGACGCTGAGCGCACCGGCCCGCCCGGGGGCGAACTCGGCCACCGTGGCGGGCAGGGCGGCGGCCAGCAGCGGATCGATCTCCACCGCGACGACACGGGCGGCGGCCTCGAGCAGACCCAGGGTCAGCGAGCCGAGACCAGGCCCGATCTCCAGCACGATGTCGTCGGGTTGCACCCCGGCGACGGAGACGATCCGCCGCACGGTGTTGCCGTCGGTGACGAAGTTCTGGCCGCGCTGTTTGGTCGGCCGCAGGTCGAGCCCGGTCGCCAGGCGACGGACGGCACTCGCGGAGAGCAGCCCGACCCGGAAGTTCTCGCTCAGCGCAGGCCGAGCTTGGACGAGCAGCCCGGCCACTGGCCCCAGCCCGCGCGGGCCTGGAGCTTCTTGGCGATGGCGATCTGGGTCTCGCGGCTGGCCTGGTGCGGGAGCCCGCTGCCGCCCATGGCGCGCCAGGTCGAGGCGCTGAACTGAACGCCGCCGTAGAAGCCGTTGCCGGTGTTGATGGACCAGTTGCCGCCGGACTCGCACTGGGCGAGCCGATCCCAGACCGAGTTCCCGCTGGTGCTGCCGGAGCTGACCTCGGCCTGCTTGGTGCCCACCAGCACCACCTTGTCGGTGGCCTTGCGGGTGACCTTGGAAGACTTCTTGGTCTGCTTCACGGTCTTGCCGTCGTGGCGGACCACGGAGTAAACCACGGTGCGCGTGCCGGTCTTGCCATCGGTCTTGACCTTGGTCTTGCCCTTGGCGAGGGAGTCGGTGTTCTTGTAGACCGTGTCGTAGCTGACCTTCGCGGTCTTGGTCACCGTCTTGACGTCGACCTTGGTGACCGAGAGCTCCAGACCGTCCTTCAGCTTGGTCGACTCCTTGGTGCTCACCTTGTCGTCGGAGTCGACGGCGATCCCGGCCTCGGTCAGCGCCTGCCCGACGGTGAGGGCGGTGGTCTCGATCTTCTTGTCCTTGCCCGCCGACTCGATGGTGATGGTCTTGGCGGTGTTGACGGTCAGGTCCAGACCCTCGCGTCCGATGCCGGCGCTGCGGCTGGTGGACAGGTCGGCGCCGGCGGTGTCGAGCTGCAGACTCTGCAGCGCCTGGTCGACGTTGGTCGCGGTGGTCCAGAAGGTCTTCGGCTGCCCGTCGACCGTCGCGGTCACCTGACGGCCGTACTGCACGGCGATCTTGGTGCCGTCGACCACCGGGGCGTTCAGCGAGGGGGCGACCACGTCGTGCGCTCCCAGGGTGATCCCCTCGCCGGCCAGGACGTCACTCACCGTCTTGCTCATGGTGGTGACCTCGCTGGTCTGGCCGTCGACCGCCAGCGTCACGTCGTTGTTCAAGGCCGCGTAGGCGAAGGTCGTGCCGGCGACGGCGAGGGCTGTGGCCCCAGCCGCGACGACGGGGATGATCTTGCGCACGTGAGCTCCCTGGTCCGGATCAGGTAACGACCGGACAATCGATGTCAGAGGTCAGCGGGCGCTATATCACGGCCGCTGGTCACGGAAGCATAACGGTCTAACCGACACGGGCCCAAATCGTCACGAATTGGGGTGTGACGTGCGTCTCCAATGACCTCGATGGACGAATTCGTCCGTCGACCGACGTTCTCGCCGTGACCTTGTCGTCGACTCGTCCGGAGCCCCGAGACTGACCACACCGACGAGTTCCTGACCATCGGGAACCCCGTGCGCCGTCCGGAGCACGGCGATGCGATCGGGGGGCACCCCGAAGAAGCAGGCCCCCAGGCCCGCGTCGACGGCGGCGTAGAGCATCGCCAGCACGGACATGCCGGCGTCCACGTGCCAGTACGGCGCGGTCCAGCGCGCCGGGTCGCGGTCGGTCCAGCCCTTGTCCGGCCGGGCGTAGCGGTCGAGGTAAGCGCTGGGAGATGTCCAGACGAGCACCAGGACGGGAGCGGTCCGCATCCCGTGCAACCAGCGGTCGGGCTCGGCGGTCGGATCGGTGGTGAGGGTCCAGTAGCGCTCGACGTCCGGGCCCTCGAGGACCAGCAGACTCACCCCCTGGGTGAAGCCCGCCGACGGGACCCTCACACCGGCGTCCAGGATCCGCTCCAGGGCAGCCGCGGACACGGGCACCGCCGGGTCGTACCGACGCACCATCCGGCGACGCCGGCGGACCTCCCCGAGCTCCACGAGTCAGGCGCCCCAGCGGCCACCGAAGGCCGCGTACGCGTTCTCCTCCAGCGCCCGGCAGACCTCGGTGAGATCCCGGTCCAGCGTCTCGGCCAGGAACCGGGCGGTGTGCGGGATCAGGTACGAGGCGTTCGACCGGCCGCGGAACGGCACCGGGGTCAGGTAGGGCGCATCGGTCTCGGTCAGGATCCTGTCCAGCGGGGTGATCCGCAACGCCTCGCGGAGGTGCTCGTTCGGCTTGAACGTGACCGGGCCGGCGTACGACAGCCAGGCCCCGCGATCCAGGCACGCGCGGGCGACGTCGGCGTCACCGGAGAAGCAGTGCATGACCACCCGATCCGGCACCCCTTCGGCATCCAGCACGTCCAGGATGTCGGCATGGGCGTCCCGGTCGTGGATCACCAGCGTCTTGCCGGTGGCCTGCGCCAGGCCGATGTGCCAGGCGAAGGCGTCCCGCTGGGTCCGGTGACCGACCTCGTCGCGGGTCCGGTAGTGGTCCAGTCCGGTCTCGCCGACGGCTCGGACGCGGGGGTGCCGGGCCAGCTGCTCGATCTCGGCCAGGGCCAGCGGCAGCTCGTCGGGCCGCATCCGGGCGGCGTCGTGGGGGTGGATGGCCACCCCGGCGACGACGCTGTCCCAGCGCTCGGCGGCCTCGACGGCGAACCGGGCCCCGGCCAGGTCGCAGCCGATCTGGACGATCTTGGTGATGCCCACCGCGGCGGCCCGCCGGATCGCCTCCGAAGGCTCCAGCCCACTGACCTCCTGGGCGGTGTCCAGGTGACAGTGCGAATCCACCACCGGGTGCGGCAGCGGGTCGGGCAGGGGCGGCAGACTCACTCGGTCACTCTGGCAGATGAGAAAAATCGCCCTCGCGTTCCGCAGCCTCTGCGACGACTGGGCGCGGGCTCGGGGACGAGCGCTCGATTCTGCTCAACGGCTGCCGAGGGCCGCCTCGTAGAGCGCGTTCTTCCGGACCCCGGTGGCTGAAGCGACGTCGGCCACGGCCTCCCGCAGTCGTACGCCCTCGGAGACCAGGGCCCGCACCCGCTCGACCGCGCGCGCCAGCTCGTGGCCCACGTCCGCCACGGCGCCCCCGATCACGATCGTCACCTCACCGCGGACGCCGCCCGCCGCCCAGTCCGCCAGCTCACCCAGTCCGCCGCGCACGATCTCCTCGTACGTCTTGGTCAGCTCGCGGCAGACCACGCCCGGTCGGTCCGCTCCCAGGGTCGTGGCGGCCGCGGTGAGCATCTCGGCGGTGCGGTGCGGCGCCTCGAAGAACACCATGGTCCTCGGCTCACCGGACAGCTCGCCCAGCCGCCGGCTTCGCTCGCCCGCTCTGCGGGGCAGGAAACCCTCGAAACAGAACCGGTCGACGGGCAGGCCCGAGACCGCCAGCGCGGTCAACACCGCCGAGGGGCCCGGGACGGCCGTCACCCGCACCCCGGCCGCGATCGCGGCGACCACGATCCGGTAGCCGGGGTCCGACACCGACGGCATCCCGGCGTCGGTGGCCACCACCACGGTGGCGCCGTCGAGCATCGCGGCAACCAGCTCGGGCGTGCGTGCCGCCTCGTTGCCCTCGAAGTAGGAGACCACCCGGGCCGCCGTGGTCCCCCCCAGCCGCGCCAGCAGCGTCCGCAGCCGCCGGGTGTCCTCGGCCGCGACCACGTCGGCGGTGGTCAGCGCCTCGATCAGTCCCGGACTCGCGTCGGAGGTGTCGCCTATCGGCGTACCGGCCAGCACCAACAGTCCAGACTGTGTTGTCCTCACTCGTTGCTCACTGCGCTCCACAGACTCCGCCTTCCCTTCTCACTCGCAAACGAAAGGCGTGTTTGCTCCTTCGTCGGTCCAGACGGAGTCCGTCGCTCCACTCACGGCCACTCGCGAGGTGTGTTCGTTGCTCGCTGGCGCTCACACCTCACCTACATACACTCTCTCGCGTGAGTGTGCTCGCCCCGCCCGAGGACGTCGCGTCCACCGACGGCGCCGACGCACCGCCGCCACCCCCGCGGCCGCCCTCGACCCTGGAGCGGCTGCGGGTGCCGCCGCTGACCGACCGCTGGGCCGGCTGGCTGGTCACGATCGGCGTCACCGCCATCGCCTTCGTGCTGCGGGTGGTCCACCTCGGCCGGCCGAACGCCCTGATCTTCGACGAGACGTACTACGCCAAGGACGCCTGGTCGCTGCTGCGGTTCGGCTACGAGCGCTCCTGGCCCGAGGACGCCAACGCGAAGATCCTCGCCGGCAACCCGGACGTGATGAACAACGCTTCGTCGTTCATCGTGCACCCCCAGCTCGGCAAGTGGCTGATCGCGGCGGGCGAGCACTTCTTCGGGATGACCTCGGTCGGTTGGCGGGTCGGTCCCCTGATCTTCGGCACCCTGCTCGTCCTGGTGCTGACCCGGCTGGTCCGGCGCGTGTCCCGGTCCACCCTGATCGGCGGCGTCGCCGGTCTGCTGCTCGCCTTCGACGGACTGGCGTACGTGATGTCCCGGGTGGCCCTGCTGGACATCTTCCTGGCCTTCTTCCTGCTGGCGGCCGTCGCCTGTCTGGCCGCCGACCGGGACTGGTTCCGCAACCGACTGGCCGACCACCTGGAGAGGCACGACCTGACCGATCTCGGTGGTCGGTTCGGTCCGGCGTTGGTCATGCGACCGTGGCGGATCGCGGCCGGTGTGTGCTTCGGGCTGGCGCTCGGCAGCAAGTGGAACGCCCTGTACGTCCTCGCCGCCTTCGCCCTGCTGAGTCTCGCCTGGGACGTGGGTGCGCGTCGGCTGGCCGGCGCCGGTCCGCGGGCGTACACAGCGATCCTGCGCGACGGCATACCCGCCTTCGTCTCGTTGGTGCTGCTCCCCGCGGTCGTCTACCTGAGCACCTGGGTGAGCTGGCTGGTCACTTCCGGTGGACACGACCGCGACTGGGGTGCCAACCACCCGGAAGCGTGGACGACCCGCTTCCTGGGCACTCCGCTGGCGTCGCTGATCCAGTACCACCGCGACATCTGGGGTTTCCACACCGGCGACTACATCAACCACGCCACGCACTCCTACGACGCCAAGCCGATCGGCTGGCTGCTCATCGTCCGGCCGCTGTCCATGCACTACCAGGGCGACATCGCGGCCGGTACGAACGGTTGCTCCGGCCCCGACACCTGTGTCAGCGCGGTGCTGGCGATCGGCACGCCGGCCCTGTGGTGGGCCGGGGTGATCGCGCTGGTCGCGGCGGCGATCTTGTGGGTGGGGGCCCGTGACTGGCGGTTCGGCATCCCCGTCGTAGGCGTGGTCAGCGTCTGGCTGCCGTGGTTCTCCTACGACACCCGCCCGGTGTTCTACTTCTACGCGATCGCGCTCGTGCCCTTCACCGCGATGGCCGTGGCCCTCTGCCTCGGCCGGCTGATCGGCGATGCTCGAGCGGGCGATCGGCGGATGCTGGGCGGCGTGCTGGCCGGGGCCTTCGTCGCCCTGGTCGCCGCGAACTTCGCCTGGCTCTACCCGATCCTGTCCGGGGAGCCGATCACGTACGCGCAGTGGCGGGCACGCATGTGGTTCCGCTCGTGGATCTGACCCTCCGATTCACGGCCGCCTCACTGGTCGGGGCTAGAGTCGCGTCAGGTAGCACTCCTATCGACTGGAACGAAGCCCGGTAGTGGTGATCCACCCGCGACGACGCGCGAAGGAGGTCCAGCTCCGCAATGGGCGTATACGTGGCGCGACGGCTGTTCAACTACGCCATCCTGCTGTTCGTGGCGATCAGCCTCACCTACTTCCTCGCCGCCACCCAGCTGAACCCCCGCGCCCTCTACGAGGTCCGGAACCCACCGCTGGATCCGGTGATCGTGGAACAGACCCTGCGGGCCAAGAACCTGAGCGACCAGGTGCCGGTGCTGCAGCGCTACTGGACCTGGCTGACCGACATCGTGCTGCACTGGGACTGGGGCCAGACCCCGACGGGGGGCAGCGTCAACGACGAGGTGAGTCGGCGCATCCCGGTCAGCCTCCGGCTGATCACCATCGGCTCGCTCGTGGGCATCGTGGTCGGTGTGGTCATCGGTGCCTGGACCGCCACCCGGCAGTACAAGCCATCCGACCGGTTCTTCACGGCGACATCGCTCTTCCTGCTCTCGGTGCCGTCGTTCGTGATCGCGAGCGTCCTGCAGGTGTGGGCGACGGGGCTCAACAACGCCTCTGGTCTGAGACTCTTCGAGTTCGTCGGGGAGACCGGCGAGGTCGGGGGCTATCCCGGCGCCTGGCTGGTGGACCGGCTGCAGCACCTGCTGCTCCCCACCATCGTGCTGATCCTGCTGAACGCCGCGTTCTTCAGCCGCATCCAGCGCAACCTGATGCTCGACTCCCTGGGTTCTGACTACGTCCGCACCGCCCGCGCCAAGGGCCTACGACGGTCTCGGGCCGTGATGAAGCACGCGCTGCGGACGTCTCTGATCCCTACCGGTACCTACTTCGCTTTCAGTGTCGCCACCCTGTTCACCGGGGCCACCTTCATGGAGATCATCTTCTCGTTCCACGGCATGGGTGAGTACGGCGTCACCACCATCCTCGGACAGGACGTCAACGGGGCTGTCGCTGTCGCCGCGTTCAGCGGGGTCTGCGTGCTGTTCGGTGCGATTCTGGCCGACATCATGGTGGCTGTCCTCGACCCGCGCGTGCGGCTGAGCTAGGAGGCCCGGTCATGACAGACAATCGTGCCGAGGTGGCCATCGAGGTCGACGGCGACACGCTCGTGCCCGTCGAACCTGGTCCGGGTGAGAAGCGGATCACCCGTCGCCGGTTGATCTGGCGGCGCTTCCTGCGGAACAAGACGGCAGTGGTCGGTGGCGTGATCATCCTGCTGCTGATCATCCTGGCGTTGGTCGGTCCCTACATCAGCCCGTACGCCTACGACGAGATCGACCGCCGGGCGTACCTGGAGCCGCCGAGCGACACGCACCCGCTCGGCACCACCCAGAGTGGCCGGGACATGCTGGCTCTGACCCTCCGCGGCCTGCGCAAGTCGCTGCTGATCGGGTTCCTGGTGGCGATCATCTCCACCTCGGTGGCCGCTCTCGTCGGCTCCTTCGCCGCGTACTACGGCGGCTGGTTCGAGCGGATCGCCCTGTGGGTGATCGACCTGCTGCTGGTGATCCCCGCCTTCCTGCTGATCGCCCTGATCAGCACCGGCGGGCCGAAGGGTCCGTACTCCTGGCTCTTGCTGGTCCTGCTGCTGGCCGCCTTCTCCTGGGTGCTGTCGGCCCGGGTGGTGCGCTCGCTCTCGATGTCGATCAAGGAGCGTGAGTACGTCCAGGCGGCGAAGTTCATGGGGCTCTCAGGACCCAAGACGATCGTCCGGCACGTGCTGCCCAACATCTCCTCGCTGCTGATCATCGACGCGACGCTCAACGTGGGGGCCGCGATCCTGGCAGAGACCGGGCTGTCGTTCTTCGGCTTCGGTGTCCAGGCGCCGGACACGTCCCTGGGCACCCTGCTCGGCGAGGGCGCCCGGCAGATCAACAGCTTTCCCTGGCTGTTCACCGGACCTGCGGTGATCGTGGTGCTGCTGGTGCTCAGCGTCAACGCGGTCGGCGACGGACTGCGGGATGCCCTCGACCCGAACTCCCAATCCGGAGGATCTGCGTCATGAACACCGTCGGAGGAGCTGCCGCATGAGCGTCACCGTCCCCGCCGGCAAGGTGCGGCGGACCACGTCCGGTACCGTGCTCGAGGTCCGGGATCTGCACGTGACGTTCCCGTCCGAGGCCGGACCGGTCAAGGCTGTCCGAGGCCTCGACTTCACCCTGGCCGCCGGCGAGACGATGGCCATCGTGGGTGAGTCCGGCTCCGGAAAGTCGGTGACCTCGCTGGCGATCATGGGACTGCATCCCGAGGCGGCGAAGATCACCGGCTCGATCAGGCTGCACGGCGACGAGCTGCTGGGCCGCAGCGACGAGGCCATGTCCAGGCTGCGCGGCGACGAGCTCGCGATGATCTTCCAGGACCCGTTGTCGGCGCTCACCCCCGTCTACACGATCGGTGACCAGATCGTGGAGACGATGCAGGTGCACCACTCGATCTCGCGAGCCGATGCCATGAACCGGGCGATCGAGCTGCTCGATCTGGTGGGCATCCCCAACCCGGCGATGCGGGTGAAG
>DATDAP010000732.1:0-7595 GCA_036525335.1 Microlunatus sp.
TCCAACCAGGGATCGCGATAGGTGTCGGCGTGCTTCTGCACCTCGGCGTCCAGCCGCTCGGCGATCCCCTCGCTGTCGTCGACCACCACCGAGCGGACCTGGTCGAGTCCGACCCGGGGAACGAACGCGTACGTGCGCTCCAACCACTTGGCGTTCTCCCGGTAGTACTGGAGGAAGCGACCGGTGAGGAGCTTGGCCGTCTCGGCGTCGTCGACGGTGCAGAGCAGATCACCCTTGCGGATGTGGGCCCCTGCGGCTCCACCGACGTAGATCTCCCAGCGGCCGCCCTCGATGGCCACGATGCCGACGTCCTTGACCAGCGACTCCGCGCAGTTGCGCGGGCAGCCGGACACGGCCAGCTTCATCTTGGCCGGACTCTCCATGCCTTGCAGCCGGGTCTCCAGCTCGATCCCGAGCTTGGTGGAGTCCCCGGTGCCGAACCGGCAGAACTCCTGTCCGACGCAGGTCTTCACCGTGCGCATCGACTTGCCGTACGCATAGCCGGACGGCATGTCCAGATCCGCCCAGACCTTCGGCAGATCCTCCTTCTTGATGCCCAGCAGGTCGATCCGCTGCCCACCGGTCAGCTTGACCATCGGCACGTCGTACTTGTCGGCCACGTCGGCGATCCGGCGCAGCTGGTCGGGGGTGGTGACCCCGCCGCGCATCTGGGGGACGACGGAGAAGGTGCCGTCCTTCTGTATGTTGGCGTGCACCCGGTCGTTGATGAAGCGACCCTCGCGGTCGTCGGGAGCCTCGTGACCCCAGAGCATCTTCAACAGCGACGCCAGCCCCATCTTGGACTTCGCGTCCTCTTCGCCGTCGGGGGCGAGCGCGGCGAACACCTCGGCGACCGAGCGCAGACCGCGGTCCCGGATCTCGGTCATCAGCTTCGGCTTGTCCATCGGGATGCCGGGCACGTAGTAGTGGACCGAGGGGTCCTCCTCCAGTGACCCGCCGGCCGCGTACTCCACGAGCTGGGCGACCAGACCCTTGCAGGAGCCGCAGCCCTTGCCGGCTCGGGTCTTGTCCATCACCCCGGTGACGGTCTTGCAGCCGGCCTTGACGGTGTCCACGATCGTGGACTTGCAGACACCGTTGCAGTTGCAGACCTGCGCGTCGTCGGCCATCTCGGCGACGCCGACCTCCTCCGACGGACCGCCCAGGTCGAACAGCAGCTCGGCCCGCGCCTCCGGCAGCGGCAAACCCCGGTCGAAGGCCTGCTGCAGGAACGCGACCTTCTTGCTGTCGCCGAGCAGGGTCGCGCCGATCACCTTGCCGTCACGCACCACCACGGACTTGTAGACACCGCGGCTGGGTTCGGAGAAGACGATGTGCTCGTCGGTCTCCCGCTCGGGCTCGGAGACACCCATCGAGGCGACCTCGACGCCCGCGACCTTGAGCTTGGTGGCGGTTCGCGAACCCAGGTAGAGCGCGTGCGGGTTCGCCCCGGTGATCAGGTCGGCCAGCACGACGGCCTGCTCCCACAGGGGAGCGACCAGGCCGTACACCTCGCCACGGTGCTGGACGCACTCCCCGACCGCGTACACGTCCGGGTCCTCGACCGTACGCATCTGGTCGTCGACCACGATCGCGCGCTCCACGGTGAACCCGGAGGTGGTGGCCACGTCGGTGTTCGGGCGGATGCCGGCCGCGTACACGATCATGTCGCACTCGATCTCGGTCAGGTCGCGCAGCTTGACCCCGCGCACCCGGTCCGGTCCCCACACCTCGGTGGTCCGGTTGCCGGTGAAGACACCGATCCCGAGCTCGGCCATGCTGCGCCGGAGGATCTCGCCGCCGGCCCGGCCGAGCTGGGCGTTCATCAGGTGCTTGCCGGAGTGCACCACGTCCACGCCGATGCCGTGCGTCTGCAGGCCTCGGGCCGCCTCCAGACCGAGCAGTCCGCCGCCGATCACCACGGCCCGGTGGTGGTCCGTACGTTGGGCGTACTCGACCATCGACCGGGTGTCGTCCAGGGTGCGGAAGGCGAAGATGCCGGGGAGCAGGGCCCCCTCGGCGCTGGACATGCCGTCCATCGGGGGCATGAACGCGCGGCTGCCGGTGGCGATGATCAGCTGGTCGTACGGGGTGATCGAGCCGTCGTCACCGAACACGACCTTGGCAAACCGGTCGATCCGCTGGATCCGCACCCCTGCGTGCAGGGTGATGTCGTTCTCGACGTACCAGTCCATCGTGTTCAAGAAGATGTCGGCCTCGGTGTCCTCACCGGACAGCACGTGGCTCAACATGATGCGGTTGTAGTTGCCGTACGGCTCGTCACCGAACATGGTGATCGAGAACAGGTCGGCGCCGCCGCGGGAGAGGATCTCCTCGATCGTGCGGGCCCCGGCCATGCCGTTGCCGATCACGACCAGCCGGCTCTTCTCCGACCAGGGATCCGCGCCCAGCCGGTCACGCTCGAGCACACTCATCAGTGCTCCACCAGACCCAGGTCGATGACGACCGTGCCGCTGAGACCGATGGGCGCGACCAGGGCGAGCTCGATCACCGAGCCGCCCTCGATGTCCTCCACCACCCGCAGCGGGACGTGCACATCGGACTTGGCCCCGATCGGGAAGTAGCGCATCGGGACGCCGTCACGCATCAGCACGATGGTGATCAGCTCGTCGGTGGAGTTGCCACCGCGGAAGTACAGGGCCTGGCTGATCACACCGTCGGGAACGACGTGGGACAGCTCGGCGCTCAGCGGGGCCGGCTTGTCCAACCCGGCCCCCTCGAAGCTGTAGATCCCTTGGAGAAAGTGGTTGCGAGCGATCATGGGAATGTCCTTCCGGCGAGTCGGGTGGAGCAGCTGGTTGAGCGTCGGTCTGGTGTGCGCTGCGTGCTCGTGATGCTTCGGGGGTCGGGTGAGCAGGTGGTCGTCGTCGGGATTGCCGAGCCGGACCAGGTTCACCGCGCACGCCTTGAAGGCGGGCATCCGGGAGTGCCGGTCCAGCACCGGGTTGGTGAGGGCGTTGGCCGCCGAGACCCCGCCCCAGTGGAACGGGACGAAGACGGTGTCGGCCCGGATGTCGTCGCTGACCTTGGCCCGGAACGTGGCCGTCCCGCGGCGGGAGGAGAGCTCGACGATGTCGGCGTTCTCCACACCCAGGGCCCGAGCCAGGTCGGGGTGCAGCTGGGCCTCCGGCTGGACACTCGACTGGGCCGGGCTCGGCACCCGCCGGGTCTGGGTGCCCGACTGGTACTGCGCCATCAGCCGACCCGTGGTCAGCACGTACGGGTAGCTGGCGTCGGGCGTCTCGGCCGGGGCGGCGTAATCCACCCGGAGGAAGGAGGCGCGGCCGTCGGCGGTGGGGAAGCCGTCGGCGAACAGCCGCGGGGTGCCCGGGTGGTCTTCGGTGGGACAGGGCCAGAACACCCCGTCCTCGGCATCGATGCGTTCGTAGGTGATCCCGGCGTAGTCCGCGATCCCGCCGGCCGACGCCCGCCGCAGCTCGTCGAAGACCTCGACCGGATCGGCGGAGAAGCAGGTGCCACGACCCAGCCGGTCGGCCAGGGCCTTCATCGTCTGGAGGTCGTCGAGGATGCCGTTCGGCGGCGGGAGCGCCCGGCGGCGCCGGATCACCCGACCCTCCAGGTTCGTCATGGTGCCTTCCTCCTCCGCCCACTGGGCAGTGGGGAGGACGATGTCGGCGAGCTCGGCGGTCTCGGACAGGAAGATGTCGGAGACCACCAGCAGGTCCAGTGCGGCGAGTCGGTCGCGGACCCGGTTCACGTCGGGGGCCGAGACGGCGATGTTGGAGGCCATCAGCAGCAGGGTCCGCACCCCGCCCTCGGTGCCCATCCGATCGAGCATCTCGTACGCCGACAGCCCAGGTTTCGGCAGCTCGGCGGGGTCGATCCCCCACACCCCGGCCACGTACGCGCGGTGCGCCGGGTCCGCGAGCTTTCGGTAGCCGGGCAGCTGGTCGGCCTTCTGGCCGTGCTCGCGGCCACCCTGGCCGTTCCCCTGACCGGTGATCGTGCCGTAGCCGGAGAACGCCTTGCCCGGCAGACCGAGCGCCAGCGCGAGGTTGACGAACGCCTGCGCGGTGTCCGTGCCCGAGCTGTGTTGCTCCGCCCCCCGCGCGGTCAAGATCATCGCCGATTCCGCGGCGGCCAGCGCGTGCACGGTGGCGAGCAGCTGGTCCACCGGAACCCCGGTGATGCGCTCGACCCGATCCGGCCAGTACGACGCGACGCCGGCCTTGACGTAGGCGAAACCGCGGGTCCGCTCGGCGATGTAGTCGGTGTCGACGAGACCTTCCTTGATCACCAGGTGGAGCAGTCCGTTGGCCAGGGCCAGATCGGTGCCGGGCACGGGCTGCAGGTGCAGGCTCGAGCCGTCGGCCGTGGCGGTGCGGCGGGGGTCGACCACGATGTGGGTCGCGCCGGCGGCCCGGCCGGCGTCGAAGTACTGCATGGCCGGCGGCATGGTGGCGGCCGGGTTGGAGCCGACGAGCAGGATTGCCTGGGTCTCGGCCAGATCGGCCAGCGGGAAGGGCAGACCACGGTCGATACCGAACGCGCGGTTGCCGGCGGTGGCCGCCGAGCTCATGCAGAACCGACCGTTGTAGTCGATCATGGCGGTCCGCAGCGCAACCCGGGCGAACTTGCCGAAGGCGTACGCCTGCTCGTTCGTCAGTCCGCCGCCACCGAAGCAGCCGACCCCATCGCGGCCGTACTTCTCCTGGGTGGCGACGATCCCGTCGGCGATCAGATCGAGGGCGGTGGTCCAGTCGGTCGGCCGCAGCGGGCTGCTGCGGTCACCCGGAACCGTCCGCACCAGCGGCTGCATCACTCGCTGCGGATGATCGAGCAGAGTGGCGGCGTTCCACCCCTTGCTGCACAGTCCCCCCCGGTTGGTGGGGAAGTCGTCCTGCGGGCGCAGGGTCGCCGGCCGTCCGCCAGCGGTCAGCACGATGCCGCACTGCAGGGAGCAGTACGGACAGTGCGTCCGGGTGTCGACGGAAGGCATGTGCCCATCGTGGGGAATCGGTGTTACATCACTCGCTGACTTGTGTAACGGCGGGTTATCGTTCCCTCACAGCAGTCGGACGCCGATGGAGAGACGGATAGAGGCTCGTTGTTTCACGAGGGTTACGCCGGACTCTCACTCGGCAGGCGCGGGGCGAGGCGTGGCTGAAACATCCGGTAACACGATCGGGACCCGCCGGAAATGATCTTGGACTTACGCTCGTAGGACGAGTCCCCGGCACACGGAGAACCACCATGTTGCTCGATCTGGACATCCGCGATCGACGGGTCGTGATCTTCGGCGAGCGGGGCGCCGCGGCCGCGGCCGCCCGTCGTTTCGCTCGGGCCGGCGCCCGAGTCCGCCTCGTCGGCGTCGACCAGGCGACGACGGACCAGGCCCTCACCGGTGTGTTCCGCCTTCCCCAACCCGAGGTCAGCGACACGCCTGCCCTGCTCCGTCTACTGGCCCCGGCCTGGCTCGTCGTCACGGCCGGGCCGGCCGGCGAGCTGAGTGATCGGGTCCGGCTGCTGTGCAGCCAGCTCAAGATCGTGCACACCCACCAGTCGCCCGGCCCGGCCGAGCCCCAGGGTCGGGTGGTGCTGGTCGGCGGCGGTCCCGGCACCACCCGACTGCTCACCCTCGAGGCCTGCGAGGCCCTGTTGGATGCCGACGTGGTCTTCTACGACCGGCTGGCACCGACCGCGGATCTCGCCCGACTCGCGCCGGGTGCCGAGCTGATCGACGTCGGCAAGCTCCCTTACCACCACCCCACCAGTCAGGCCCGGATCCAGGAGCTGATCATCGAGCGGGCCCGGCAGGGCCAGACCGTGGTCCGGCTGAAGGGCGGTGACCCCTTCGTGTTCGGCCGGGGTGGCGAAGAGATCCTGGCCTGCCGAGCGGCCGGCGTGGACGTCCGAGTGGTGCCGGGAGTGACCAGCGCGGTCGCCGTCCCGGCCGCGGCGGGTATACCGGTGACCCATCGCGGCGCGAGTCGCGCCTTCACGGTGCTGTCCGGCCACCTCCCCCCGTCGACCGCTGAGCTGGAGGCGCTGGCCGGGCTCGGCGGCACCCTGGTGATCTTGATGGGAATGGCGAGTCTGACCCAGACCGTGACCGGGCTGGTGGCGGCCGGGCTGTCGCCCGACACGCCGGCCGCCGTGGTGGAGCGTGGGTTCTCCGACTCCCAGCGGACCACCCCGGGACGCCTGGGTGACCTGCCCGCTCTGGTCGGGCGGATCGGTGTAACGTCCCCTGCCGTGGTGGTGATCGGAGAGGTGGCGGCGTTCGCGGCCGATCAGGTCGGCGCCGATCCCCTGATGTCGCGCTTCTCCCTGCTGCCCGATCCGGGCCGGTGAGCCGGTCGCGGGCTCCGTCGGACCGGCAGGGCCGACTGGTCGAGCAGCTCGCCGGGTTCCGGATCGGGGTGACCTCGGACCGCCGCTCGGAAGACCTCATCTCCGCACTGCAACGACGCGGTGCCGACGTGCTGCACGCTCCCGCCCTCAAGATCGCCCCCAACGACCAGGACACCGTCCTGGTGGACGAGACGCGCGCCCTGATCGAGGCCCGACCCGAGGTGGTGCTGGTCACCACGGGCTACGGCATGCGCCGCTGGTTCGAGGTCGCCGACGCCACCGGGCTCGGCGCCGAGCTGTCGGAGGTGCTGGAGTCCGCCCGGATCCTGGCCCGTGGCCCGAAGGCCGTGGGCGCCGTCCGGGCCGCCGGGTTGGAAGAGGTGCAGGTCAGCGCGAGCGAGACGACCGCCTCGCTGGTCGACGCGGTCGAGACCTCCGGTCTGACCGGCCGCCGAGTCGCGATCCAGCTGCACGGCTACACCGACGAGGTGCAGCTGGCCCGGTTGCGCGACCTCAGCGCGGCGGTGTGGACGGTGACGCCGTACCGGTGGGTCCAGCCGACGGCTCACGACCGGCTGCCGAAGATGATCGAGGCGACCTGTGCCCGGCAGCTCGACGCCCTGACCTTCACCAGCGCACCCGGGGCCGAGGCGACCCTGGCCGTGGCCCGCGAGCTGGGCCGACTCGGCGAGTTCGTCCAAGCCCTCACCGGCGACGTGCTGGCGGCGGCAGTCGGCCCGGTGACGGCCGCACCGCTGCGGGACGCCGGAGCAGTGGTGCTGATGCCGGACCGCTACCGGCTCGGGGCGCTGATCCGACTGGTCACCGAGGAGCTCATCCAACACCGGGTGCTGCGGCTGCGGAGTGGCAGCACCGAGCTCGAGCTGCGCGGCCGGGCCGTCGCGGTGAACGGCCTGCCGGTCAAGCTCGGCCCCAACTCGCTGGCCCTGTTCAAGGCCCTGGCCCGGACGGACAGCGTGGTCCGGCGGCAGGATCTGCAGCGCTGCCTGCCCGCGGGAGCGGACGACCACGCGCTGGAGGTGGCGATGAGCCGACTCCGGCAGTCCCTCGGTGTCCCCGGACTGGTCACTACCATCGTCAAACGCGGCTACCGGCTCAACGCCGTACGGGCCTGATCGCACACCCTGTCGCCACCGGGGACCGCCTTGCGGGGTGACCTGCGCGACTAGGGTGGGCGAATGGGTCCTCCCGACTCCCTGGCGATGCCGCCGGGCGCCGATCCGCGCCAGCTGAGCCGA
>DATDAP010000733.1:0-8655 GCA_036525335.1 Microlunatus sp.
TTCTTGGAGTAGACGATCACGTTGCTGTGCGGGGCGTGGTGGAAGGTCAGATCGCGCAGCTGCTGCAGCGCCGGGTGCTCGCGCCGGATCTGGTTCAGCCGCCCCAGCAGCAGGTTGAGGTTCTCCCCACTCGCCTCGGCCGCCGCCCAGTCACGAGGCCGGTACTCGAACTTCTCGGAGTGCAGGTATTCCTCCCGGCCCCGGGCCAGCACCTCGTTCTCGAACAGCTCGAAGCCGGCGTACACGCCCCAGGTCGGCGACAGGGTGGCGGCCAGCACAGCGCGGATGGTGAAGGCGGTGTTGCCGCCCCACTGCAGGAAGGTGGGCAGGATGTCGGGGGTGTTGACGAAGAAGTTCGGGCGGAAGAAGGAGTCGGTCTCGGTGGTGAGCTCGGTCAGGTACTCCTCGATCTCCCACTTCTCGTTCCGCCAGGTGAAGTAGGTGTAGCCCTGGTGGAACCCGACCTTGCCGAGCGCGTGCATCATCGCCGGCTTGGTGAACGCCTCAGCCAGGAAGAGCACGTCGGGATCGGTCTTGCGCACCTCGGCGAACAACCAGGCCCAGAACTCCACCGGCTTGGTGTGTGGGTTGTCGACCCGGAAGATCCGCACCCCGTGCGACATCCAGACCCGCACGACCTCCAGCCAGGCGGCCCGGATGCCGTCCCGGTCGGCGTCGAAGTTGAAGTTGTAGATGTCCTGGTACTTCTTCGGCGGGTTCTCCGCGTATGCGATCGAGCCGTCGGCCCGGTGCGCGAACCACTCGGGATGCTGGGTGACCCAGGGGTGATCCGGCGAGGCGTTGAGCGCCAGATCGAGGGCGATCTCCAGACCGAGCTCCTTGGCCCGGGCCACGAAACGGTCGAAGGAGTCGAAGTCACCGAGGTCGGGGTGGATGGCGTCGTGGCCGCCCTCGACGTTGCCGATCGCCCAGGGCGAGCCGGGGTCGCCCGGACCGGCCTGCAGCGTGTTGTTCGCGCCCTTGCGGAAGCTGGTGCCGATCGGGTGGATGGGCGGCAGGTAGACGACGTCGAAACCCATCGCGGCGGCGGCCTCGAGGCGTCCGTACGAGCTGTCGAACGTGCCGGAGACCCACTCGCCCTGCTCGTTCTTGTGGGCACCCTCCGAACGGGGGAAGAACTCGTACCAGGACGAGAAGAGGGCCCGTTCGCGATCCACGAAGACGGGGTAGTCGGGGGTGGGGGAGACGAGGTCCCGGGGGCCGAAGCGGATCATGGCCTCGCGCACGGCCGGGGCCAGCGCGATGTGCAGCCGATCCTCCACCTGCTGCGGGGCGGCCAAGCCGTCGGCGGCGCCGCCGAGGGTCGCCGCGGTGTCGTGGTCACCGGCCTGGCGGGCCCGGAGCGCGGCGCCGTGGAACAGGGCGGTGCCCTCGGTGATCATCAGGCTGACGTCGATACCGGCCGGGATCTTGATCTCGGCGTTGTGCACCCAGGTCTCCCACGGGTCGCTCCAGCCCTCGATCCGGAAGGTCCACGCCCCTTCGCTGCCCAGTGAGACGTACGCGTGCCACCAGTCGAAGCCGAGCGGGGTCGTGGGCTCCATCCGGACCTCGGTCTCCACCCCCGCCGGGTTGGTGACGATCACCGAGGCGTTGACGGCGTCATGGCCCTCGCGGAAGACGGTCGCCCGGATCTCGAACTCCTCGCCGACCGACGCTTTGGCCGGGTAGGCGCCGCCCTCGATCACCGGCGACACGTTGGTCACCGGGATACGGCCGATCCGGGCGCCGGGGACCGCCGCGTGCGGAGAGGATGCGGACACGTCGGCGGTCGCTGCAGGCGTCGTGGAAGTGGTCTCGGTCACATCTACGTCGGTCACGTGGCAAACCTATCGGCAGGTGCTCACCGACGGCAGAGGTGGGGGAGACTGGGCTGCGTCGAGCGGTGCTCGACCCGAGTCCGTCGAGGAGTCGCCGGTGCAGCGCACCCTGACCCGGGCCGGCGACGCCTCCTCGGCTGAGGCAGGGCCTGGTCAGTCGACCTGCAGGACCACCACGGAACGGCCGGGGATCCAGAGCCGGCTGCCGGCCGGCACCTTGTCCTCGGTGAGCTCACCGGGCCGCCCGGTGTGGGCCACCACGGTGTACGTGGTCGCCCAGTCGCCATCGGGGAGCGTGACCTGCACCGGGTCCCGGCCGCCGTGCAGCCAGATCAGGAAGGCGTCGTCGTGGTCGCGGTCGGCGTGATCGTCGGCCAGGTAGACGCCGAGGGTGCGCCGGTGCTGGTCGTGCCAGTCCGCGGACGTCATCTCCGTCTCCTCGCCACCGAACCAGGCGAGGTTCTTGCGACCGGTGGGCTCTCCGGTGCTGTCGAGCACGGGCTCGCCGTGGCGGTACCGGCTGCGCCGCAGCACCGGGTGCTCGGCCCGCAGCCGCAGCAGGCGTCGGGTCAGGTCGTGCAGGTTCTGCCACTCGTCGTCGGCGTCCCAGTGCAACCAGGACAGCGGAGACTCCTGGCAGTACGCGTTGTTGTTGCCGTGCTGTGTCCGGCCGCGCTCGTCGCCGGCCGTGATCATCGGCAGCCCGGCGGCCATGATCATGGTCGCCAGCATGTTGCCGGCCTGCCGATGGCGCAGCGCCACGATCACCGGGTCGTCGGTCTCGCCCTCGACGCCACAGTTCCAGGACCGGTTGTCCTCGGTGCCGTCGCGGTTGGACTCGCCGTTCGCCCCGTTGTGCTTGACGTTGTAGGTCACCACGTCGCGCAGCGTGAAGCCGTCGTGGGCGGTGATGAAGTTGACGCTCGCCGTGGCCTGACGGCCGTGGTGGTCGAAGACGTCCGGCGAGCCGGTGAGCCGCTGACCCATCTCGGCGACGCCGGAGGTGTTGCCTCGCCAGAAGTCCCGGACGTAGTTGCGGAACTTGTCGTTCCACTCGCTCCAGTGCCGGCCGAAAGAGCCGACCTGGTAGCCGTACGGTCCGAGGTCCCAGGGCTCGGCGACGATCTTCGCCCGGCTCAGCACCGGATCGGTGCGCATCAGCTGCTGGAAGGGGTGGTGCAGATCGACCTGGTGGTGCTCGTCCCGGATCAGGGTGGTGACCAGGTCGAACCGGAAGCCGTCGACCCCCATCTCGGTCACCCAGTAGCGCAGGGAATCGGCGACCAGCTGCAGCACTCCCGGTTGCGCGGTGTCCACGGAGTTGCCGCACCCGGTGACGTCGTAGTCGGTGCGCAGGTCGTCGGTCAGCCGGTAGTAACCGGAGTGGTCGAGGCCGCGGAACGACAGCGTGGGGCCTTCGTGGCCGCCCTCGCCGGTGTGGTTGTAGACCACGTCGAGGATCACCTCGAGGCCTGCCTCGTGGAAGGCCGAGACCATGTCCTTGAACTCGGTGACCTGTTGGCCGAGGGTGCCGACCGAGCCGTACGCGGCGTGCGGCGCGAAGAAGCCCAGGGTGTTGTAGCCCCAGTAGTTGGACAGACCGCGGCGGATCAGGAACGGCTCGGAAACGAAGTGGTGCACCGGCAGCAGCTGGACCGAGGTGACGCCGAGCTCCTTGAGGTGCTCGATCACGGCGGGGTAGGCCAGGCCGGCGTAGCTGCCGCGCAGGTGCTCGGGCACGGCCGGGTGCAGCCGGGTGAAGCCTTTGACGTGCAGCTCGTAGAGGACCGTCTCGGCCATCGGCACCGGGACGGCGAGCGGGGCGGGCGGCGGGGTGTCGGCGACGACCACGCCGAGCGGCACGGCGTTGAAGGAGTCGCGCGGGTCCGGCTCGTAGTCGGAGGCTTCCGTGTGGTCGAGGATGGGTCCGCGGTAGTCGACCCCGCCGGTGATCGCTCGCGCGTACGGGTCCAGCAACAGCTTCGCCGGGTTGAACCGGGCTCCGGAGTGCGGTGCCCAGCCGCCGTGCACCCGATACCCGTAGCGCTGTCCGGCGACGACGCCCCGGACGTGTCCGATCCAGACGCCGTCGTGTCCGCGGCTCAGGTCGATGTTGCGCTGGCCCTTGTCCTCGCCGATCAGCACCAGCTCGACGCGGGTCGCCCGAGGGGACCACAGGCCGAATCGGGCACCGTCGCCGCGGAGGCGGGCGCCCAGACAGGACGAGTCTGCCGGGGGTGGCAGGATCGCCGGAGTGGGGCTCATATCGCTCGCTCGTTGCTCGTGCTGGGTGCCGGCGCAGCAGGGTGTGATCAGGTTGGGCGACGCTGCCCTCCCGGCGGGCCGGGGGCCTACATTGTGCCCTGCGCCACATGGGCGCGCAGGCAGATCGTAAGTTACTGGCGGGTAATATAAACCCTGGTAGGTCGGGCTGGATGCACTGAGCCTTCGATGGCGTGACGCAGAGAGGTGAGAGATGAAGATCCTGGTTCTGGTGAAGTACGTCCCGGACGCGACCGGTGAACGCGGCTTCGCCGCGGACCACACCGTGGACCGCGAGGCGACCGACGGACTGTTGTCGGAGCTGGACGAGTACGCCGTCGAACAGGCTCTACGGGTGGCCGAGGACGGTGACGACGTGGAGGTCGTGGTGCTCACGGTCGGCCCGGACGACGCCGCAGCTGCCATCAAGCGCGCGCTGCAGATGGGCGCTTCGGCCGGCATCCACGTCCTCGACGACGCGATCGCCGGCTCGGACGCCCTGGCGACCAGCGATATCCTGGCCGCCGCGGTCCGCAGGGCCGAGCCCGCCCTCGTGCTGTGTGGGATGGCGTCCACCGACGGAGCCATGGGCGTCGTTCCGGTGATGGTGGCGGAGCGACTGGGCTGGCCGGCCGCCACGCTCGGCGCGACCCTGGACGTAGCCGACGGCGTGGTCACCATCCGGCGGGACACCGACACCGCGAGCCTGACCATCGAGGCGACACTTCCCGCGGTGGTCAGCGTCACCGACCAGTCCGGCGAAGCGCGGTACCCGTCGATGAAGGGCATCCTGTCGGCCAAGAAGAAGCCGGTGGAGACCCTCGAGCTGTCCGACCTCGGGATCGAGGCCGGTTCGGTCGGCCTGGATGCGGCCTGGTCCACCGTCTCCGACACCACGCCCCGCCCGCCCAAGGAGGCGGGAAAGGTGGTGCCCGACTCCGATGGCGCCGGATCGGCCGCCCTGGTCGAGTTCCTGGTCGCCGGCAAGTTCATCTGATGCACCGCCCCGCGAGAGGAAGTCGAAACAATGCCTGATGTCGTCGTCGCCGCCGAGCTGGTCGACGGGCACGTCGCGAAGCCCACGCTCGAGCTGCTGACCCTGGCCCGCCGGATCGGCTCGCCGGTCGTCGTGGTGTTCGGCGACGGCGCCGCGGTCGCTTCGACTCTGGGTGAGTACGGGGCCACCACCGTCCTCTCGGTGGTCGATCCGGCCATCGAGGAGTACCTCGTCGCCCCCAAGGCCGAGGCGCTGGCTCAGATCGTCGGTGAGCGCACCCCGGCGGCCGTGCTGATCACCTCCTCGGCCGAAGGCAAGGAGATCGCCGGTCGTCTCGCGGTCAAGCTCGGCGCAGGGCTCATCACCGACGCCACCGATGTCGCGGCCGACGGTTCGACCACCCAGTCGGTGTTCGCCGGCAACTGGACCGTGCACGCGTCGGTCGGCCATGGCGTTCCGGTCGTCACTGTGAAACCGAACGCCATCGCTCCGGAGGCGGCGCCGACCGAAGCGGCGGTGTCGGACGCGGTGGTGACCATCTCCGAGACGGCGAAGGGGGCCCGGATCGTGAGGAGCGAACCGAAGGCGGCCAGTGGCCGTCCGGAGCTGACCGAGGCAGCCATCGTGGTCTCCGGCGGCCGGGGGACCGGTGGCGACTTCGGAGCAGTGGAGGCACTGGCCGATGCCCTGGGTGCCGCCGTCGGTGCCTCGCGCGCGGCCGTCGACTCGGGTTGGTATCCCCACGCCTACCAGGTGGGGCAGACCGGCAAGACCGTGTCACCCCAGCTCTACCTGGCCGCCGGCATCTCCGGCGCCATCCAGCACCGGGCGGGGATGCAGACCTCGAAGTCGATCGTCGCGGTCAACAAGGACCCGGAAGCACCGATCTTCGCGCTGGCCGACCTCGGCGTGGTCGGGGACCTGCAGACCGTGCTCCCCGCGGTGACCGAGCAGGTCAAGGCCCGTCAGGGCTGACCGGTCACCGGGGGCGGGCACAATGGCGCCCGTGACCCGGACGTACCTCGATCACGCGGCGACCACCCCCATGGTGGACGCCGCGATCGAGGCCGTGACCACGCACCTGGGTGACGTCGGCAACCCGTCGTCGTTGCACGCTGCCGGGCGGGCGGCCCGGCGGTCGCTCGAGGAGTCCCGCGAGGAGGTGGCGGCGCTGCTGGGCGCGAAGCCGGCCGAGGTGATCTTCACCGCTGGGGGCACCGAGGCCGACAACCTGGCGATCAAGGGTTCCTACGGTGCCCGGGTCCGTACGGAGGGCCGGTCGCGGGTCGTGGTGAGCGCCATCGAGCACCACGCGGTGTTGGACCCGGCCCGCTGGCTGGCGTCGACCTCCGGCGCGGACCTGAGGGAGATCGGCGTCGACCCGGTCGGCCTGATCAGCCTGGACGAGGTGATGGCGGCGGTCGACGACCGTACGGCGGTGGTCTCGGTCCTGTGGGCCAACAACGAGATCGGCACGATCCAGCCGGTGCCCGAGCTGGCAGAAGCCGCCCGCCGGGTCGGAGCGTGGTCCCACAGTGACGCGGTGCAGGCGGCTGGCCACCTGCCCGTCGACTTCGCGGCGAGCGGCCTGGACCTGATGACGGTGACCGCCCACAAGCTCGGTGGTCCGGTGGGGGTCGGAGCGCTGGTCGTGCGCCGCGAGGTCTGTCTCGAGCCGGTGCAACACGGTGGCGGGCAGGAGCGCGACGTCCGCTCCGGGACGCTGGACGTCGCCGGGGTGGCGGGGTTCGCGGCAGCACTGCGGCTGGCGGTGGCGTCGCAGGCGAGCGAGCGGGAGCGGCTGGAAGCCCTGCGCGCCGGCTTGGTGGCGGCAGTCCTGACGGCCGCCCCGGACGCCGTGGTGCACGGTCCGGTCGCGGCCGACGAGCGGCTGCCCGGGGTGCTGAACGTGGAGTTCCCGGGCTGCTCCTCCGACGCCCTGCTGCTGTTGCTGGACGCCGCCGGCATCGACTGCTCCACCGGCTCGGCCTGCACGGCCGGGGTGGCAGAGCCGAGTCACGTGCTGCTGGCCCTCGGTCGTACGGACCGACAGGCCGGCGCTGCCCTCCGCTTCTCCCTCGGCCACAGCTCGACCCGGACCGATGTCGACGCCCTGGCCGCAGCGCTGCCGGAGGTGCTGGCCCGCGCTCGCGCGTTCGGTCTCGTCACGGGCTGACCGGCCGGCGGCGTGGGTCCCCACCGAGTGCGTGATGGCAATTTCCATCCATGGATGGGGTTTCCGGCATCGCGGACGGTCCTGCACCGCAATTTCCATCCATGGACGTCGTTCCGGCGTTCGCGGGGACCCGTGGGCATGAATTCTCATCCATGGAGGCCCTCCGCCGGACGCGCGTCGGACACCACGTGGATCGGCTGGTTGACACTTGCGCGAAACGGACAACACATCCGCCTGTGGACAAGGCTCCACGACCACTCGTACGGCCTGAGGCTCGAGTCATGTCCTTCGACACCAGCCGCCCCTTCACCCGCCGCGCCGCGCTGGCGGCTTCGCTCACCGACCACGAGCTGCAGGGTCCTCAGTATCAGCGGATCTTCCACGGGATCTACGTGCGGTCCGGCGTCCGGCTGACCTGCCAGCTCCGGGCTGCGGCCGCGATGCTGATCGCGCCCGCGGGGTCGTACGTGAGCCACCACACCGCAGCCCTGCTGTGGGGCGGGTGGGCACCGGCATCCGCCGAGACCCACATCAGCTCGCCAGGCCCGCTGTCCCGCACCCAGAGACGGGGCATCGCGGCCCATCGCGCCGATCCCACCCTCCGCCCCGTGATCCGATCAGGGCTGCCGATCGCGCCCCCGGCACGGGTCTTCCTCGATCTGGCCGCCTCGGGCCTCGGTCTCGTTGATCTCGTCGCGGTGGGGGACTCACTGGTGGCGGCGAAGATGACGAGTCAACAGGAGCTGATCGACGCCGCTGCGATGGTCAGTGGTCCCGGATGTCGCCGAGCACGCCGGGCGGCCAGATGGGTACGCGCGGGCGTGGACTCGGTGATGGAGACACGGCTACGCATGATGATGGTCCTGGCCCGATTGCCGGAGCCTCAGGTCAACGTGATCCTGCGGGCCGCGGACGGGACCTGGGACGCCCGGATCGAGCTGGCTTATCGAGGGATCCTGCTGGCGATCGAGTACGAAGGACGTCAGCACGCGGAGAGCACGAAACAGTGGAACAAGGACATCCGCCGGCGGACGAGGCTGGAAGCGCTCGGCTGGCGCTTCATCCTGGTCACCGCCGAGGGCGTCTGCGACCGCCCCGAAGAGACCCTGGACGACATCAGGAATGCACTCAGGGACCGGGGCATGGCGACGACACGACGCAAGCCGTCGGTGGAGTGGCGTCATGAGTTCGTCGGCGGACGCATCGCTGCCTGACCGCGCTCAGTTCCGAAAAGGCGTCCGTGGATGGAAATCGCCGAGCAGTTCGGCGTCCGCAGCCGCCAAATGCCGTCCGTGGATGGATATTGCCGAGCACGCGACGCGACCATGCGCCGCCGGTTCGGAATCGACAGCGCCAGGCCTGAGCGCGTACGCCGCCGT
>DATDAP010000734.1:0-10049 GCA_036525335.1 Microlunatus sp.
AAGCGACTGCGGAGAAGGCCCCGATGAAGGGGTCAGGTGGGCGACGAGAAGACGAACGTGTGTGAACCACTGCTGACGCATCGAAACGTAGGGTGATGGCGCCGAAACCGGGGGTTGTGGGTATTCCCGGGAGAAGGACGGCCCTTGGGTCTGTCCTGGGTCAGGGGGCGCTCGGGGGCGCGGATCTCAGCACCGGCAGGCCGTTGTCATCTGGCTGGTTCCGCGGCTCCGTTGGTCGCGGGGCGGGAAAGGCTGCGGCACTGCCTCCAGACCCCGACGAAGACCATGGACCAGGAGCCTTGCTAGGAGGCCGCAGGCAGTAGGTGATCGAGAACTGTCTGTAGGGCGGGATTCTTGACCTCTCGAAGCCAGAGTGTGTGGAGTTCGACTGGTTCGGGTGGGAGCCCGGTGAGGGGAATGAGCGACACCCCGGGGATTCCGAGCCATGCTGCTGAGGCCGGGACGAGTGCTATGCCTCGCCCACTGGCGACCAGACTGATCATGGTGAGTACTTGGCTGACTTGATGCACAACGTTGACGTCCGCGATGGGAAGCAGGCGAACGACGAGGTCGTAGAAGTAGCGCGCCTTGACGGGGGAGTACATGATCATCGGTTCGTGGATGACCTGGTCGGCAGGCACACCGTGGCGTTGTTCGGCAAGTCGATGCCCGGATGGGACCGCCACGAGGAGATCTTCTCGGTGCAGCAGCCGAGACGCGAAGGTGGTGGTGTCAAACGGGGGTCTGGCTAGGCCAAGGTCTAGTTCCCCGGACAGGAGTGCGGCGATCTGCTCGGTGCTGACCATCTCGAACAGATCTAGATGGATGCCGGGGCACGCACTGCCGATCTGGTCCAGCACCTGGGTCAGCACCCCGTACGCCGATGTGGCGGTGAATCCAATCCGCACCGTGCCGGCCGAGCCGGCCTCGATGCGTCGGGTGTGTGCCAGCGCACCTTCCGCCTGGGTGAGCAGTCGGCGTGCCTCGTCGAGAAACACGGCACCGGCCGCGGTCAGCTCAACCTTCCGGTTGTCGCGCTCGAAGAGCTTGGCCCCGACGATGCGCTCCAGCTTCTGAATCTGCCGGCTCAACGGTGGTTGGGTCATCTGCAGTCGGTCGGCGGCTCGTCCGAAGTGCAGCTCTTCGGCGACGGCGACGAAGCCCACCAACTGGTCGATCGTGAACATGGTGCACGCAAGGTATCACGCGATGCTCAATTGATCCTGTACAAGCATGACTCTGCTCCCTAGAGTTCACGGAGTTCGGCACCGTGCCAGTGTCCAGACTCAAACCGGTCCGAACCAGACATCCCGTGGGAGTAGACCTCCCGTGAACGAAGGAGCACAACGATGACGTTGACCCGCCGAAAAGTACTCTGGGCGGCTCCGGCTGCGCTCAGTCTCGCCCTTGTCACCGCCTGCGGTGGCAACCTCGGTACCCAGAGCTCGGAGGAGGCTGCTGCCACGTTCCCTGACGGTCCTGTCACCTTGACCGTCGGCCAGGATCCGGGCGGCAGCACTGACTTGATCGGTCGGGCGCTGGCCGAGCCGGTCTCCTCGACCCTGGGCGTGCCGGTGCCGGTGGTGAACCGGCCCGGCGCCAACGGCGCGCTGGCTGCCAAGGAGCTGGCCACCAAGGCGCCCAATGGGCAGGAACTGATGGTGATCAACCTGTCCTTGGTGGCCATCACCCCGCTGGCGGTCCCGGACAGCCAGGCGGTCAACATCAACGACTACGACGTGGTCACCGGCATCTCCGCCGACGACTACGTGCTGGTCTCCAACGTCGAGAGCGGTTGGAAGACCATCGACGACCTCAAGAAGGCCGGCAAGACGCTCAACTTCGCCACCACGGGTGTCGGTACCGGCAGCCAGCTGTCCAGCGAGCTGCTGTTCAAGCTCGCCGAGATACCCGGCAAGGGCGTCCCGTTCGACGGCGGGGCCCCCGCCATGACGGCGGTGCTCGGCAATCAGGCCGACGTGGCCAGCATCCAGCTCGGTGAGGCGATGCCGCAGATCAAGGCCGGCAAGCTCAACGCGATCGTGACCTTCTCCAAGGAGCGCAACCAGTACATCGACGCACCGACGGCAACCGAAGCCGGCTATGAGGTTCAGGTGGCGCAGCAACGCGCCATCGCCGCACCCAAGGGCACCCCCCCGGAGACCTTGACGAAGCTCACCGAGGCGTTCACCGCTGCGTTCGCAACGGAGGAGTACAAGGCCTTCAACGAGAAGAACCTGCTAACCCCCCACGAGATCTCCGGCGAGGAGGTCAAGACGGAGTGGACCGCCGCCCTCGACTCCTACCGAAAGCTGACTGAGCAGTACGGAATCGATCTCGGCGGCGATCAGTGAGCGAGCCCGCCCGGGCCGCCGATCCCACGAGTATTGACGAGCCGGCGACTCCTGAGGAGCTGGCGGCGCAGTGGGAGGCGGAGAAGCCGCCGGCCGCCGGGCCGGCCGCGAACGTCGCTGCCGCCGCCGTGGTGGTGCTGCTCGGGATCTTCGGCATCATCAGTGCCGTCGACATGGGTGTGGGCAGCGCCGAGAGTCCGGAAGCGGGCACTTGGCCGCTGGTGATCAGCGTGGTGATCACGGTGCTCGGTGTGCTGCTGGCGGTGACTGCCCGCAGAATCGGTGACGCGGAGAAGTTCTCCTCCGCCAGCTGGCTGGTGCTGCTGGGTCTGGCCACGATGGTCGGCTTCGCCCTGGTGGTGGGGACGATCGGCTTCGAAATCCCGGGCATCTTGCTGGCCTTCGTCTGGTTGAAGGTCCTCGGGCGGGAGAAGTGGCGGACTTCGGTGATTGCCGCTGTGGCGATCGTCGCCGCCTTCTACCTGATCTTCGTGATCGCCCTCGGCACCTCGATCCCTCACCTCTTCTAAGGAGTCGTTGTGGACTTCGCTCCCGTGCTGGACGGCTTCCTGGTCGTCCTGCAACCCGAAAACCTCCTGTACTGTCTGATCGGTGTCGTGGTCGGCATGCTGATCGGCGTGCTGCCCGGTCTCGGCCCGGCCGCCACGGTGGCGATCTTGTTGCCGCTGACCTTCACCGTCGAGCCGGTCACCGCCATCATCATGCTGGCCGGCATCTTCTACGGCGCCCAGTACGGCGGCACCATCACCTCGGTCCTGCTTCGCCTCCCCGGCGAAGCATCATCGGTGGTCACGGTCTTCGACGGCTACGCGATGGCCCGTCAGGGCCGGGCCGGCGCTGCGCTCGGCATCTCAGCCATCGGCTCGTTCATCGGCGGCACCATCTCCATCATCGCGCTGACCTTCCTGGCGCCGCTGGTCGCCAGCTTCGCCCTCGACTTCGGTCCGCCGGAGTACGCGGTACTGGCCTTGCTGGGCATCCTGCTCGTCGCCACCGTCGGCAGCGGTGGCCTGCTCAAAGCTGTCATCGCCGCCTGCCTCGGACTTCTGCTGGCCACCGTGGGCCGGGACGGGTTCACCGGTGCCGAGCGCTTCACCTTCGACAGCCTCGCCCTCAGCGACGGCATCGACTTCGTGCCGATCGCGATGGGCATTTTCGGTATCGGCGAGATCCTCTACAACCTCGAGGACAAGCACAACCTGACCCGGGTACCGGCGAAGATCACCCGGGTGCTGCCGACCAAGGCAGACATGAGAACCTCGGCGGGCCCGATCGGACGAGGCTCGGTGATCGGCTTCGTGCTGGGCATCCTTCCCGGCGGCGGCGCGGTGCTGTCGTCAATGGCCGCGTACGCGCTGGAGAAGCGCCGCGCCAAGGACCCGAGCCGCTTCGGCAAGGGCGCCATCGAGGGTGTCGCGGCACCGGAGACGGCCAACAACGCGGCCGCCACCTCCTCGTTCATCCCGCTGCTGACCCTCGGGATCCCCGCGAACGCGACAATGGCGGTGATCTTCGGTGCTCTCCTGATCCAGGGCGTCACCCCCGGCCCGCAGCTGGTGGAGGAGCAGCCGGAGCTCTTCTGGGGTGTGGTCAACTCGATGTACATCGGCAACATCCTGCTGCTGATCATGAGCATCCCGCTGATCGGTGTGTTCGTCCGGATCCTGCGGGTACGTGCCTCGATCCTGGCACCGATCACCGTGTTGATCACCCTTATCGGGGCCTACACCGTCGCCAACAACGTCACCGACATCCTGCTGGTCTGCGTCTTCGGCGCGATCGGCTACCTGATGAAGAAGTTCGGCTTCGAGCCCGGGCCGCTGGTCCTGGCCTTCGTCCTCGGCGCGATCCTGGAGAGCGCCCTGCGCCGTTCGCTGATCTTGTTCGAGGGTGACCCGACCGGCTTCGTCACCCGGCCCATCTCCGGGGTCCTGGCCTTGGTGTTGGTGATCGTCCTCATCCTGCCGATCATCAAGCTGATCCGCAGCATTCGCTCCGGCACTGAGCAGCCGGCCAAGGAGAAGGAGTCCCTATGACCGTCGTCGTCGCCTACCTGCCCACCCCCGAGGGCGAGGCCGCCTTCGACGCCGGCGTCGCCGAGGCGCTCCGCCGCGCCGAGCCGCTGGTCGTGGTGAACTCCCCGCGCACGGGAGCCCCGATCACTCCCACGTTGGCCGGCGATGAGGCCCTCGCCTCCCTGCGCCAGCGAGCCAAGACGGCCGGGGTCGACCTGACGATCCGCCAGGACGGGCACACCGACGACCTGGTCGACCGGCTGCTGGCCATCGCCGACGAGGTCGACGCGTCCGTCTTGGTGATCGGGCTGCGGCACCGATCCGCGGTCGGCAAGCTGCTGATGGGCAGCAACGCCCAGCGCATCCTGCTGCACTCCGGGCGGCCGGTCCTCGCCGTCAAGGCCTGATCCCTCCGCCGATCGGTAGCCCCGATCGCCCTCCCTCCACCACCTGCCAACTGTCATTGACGAGGAGAGCACGTTGTCCGCATTCAGTCCTCAGGACGTCGCCGAGAAGCTAGGTTCGGGTCTGCTGTCGTTCCCGGTGACCCACTTCGCCGCCGACGAGTCGTTCGACGAGACGGCGTACCGCGCCAACATCGGCTGGCTCGCCGAGTACGAAGCAACCGGACTGTTCGCCGCTGGCGGCACCGGCGAGTTCTTCTCCCTCACCCTCGACGAGGTGGAACGCGTGGTCGCGGCGGCGGTGAAGGAGACACCAGCCGAGCTGCCGGTGATCGCCCCGGCCGGCTACGGCACCGCCATCGCCGTCGACCTCGCCCAGGCCGCCGAGCGGGCCGGCGCCGACGGCATCCTCCTGCTGCCCCATTACCTGTCCGAGGCCGGCCAGGTGGGCCTGGAGGAGCATGTGCGACGGGTCTGCCGGTCGACCGACCTGGGCGTGATCATCTACAACCGGGCCAACGCCCGGTACAACGCCGACACCGTCGAGCGGCTCGCGGCGGACTGCCCGAACCTGATCGGTTTCAAGGACGGGGTCGGTGACATCGAGCAGATGACCCGGATCTACTCCCGGCTGGGCGACCGGCTGCTTTATGTCGGCGGTCTGCCGACGGCCGAGCTGTACGCGCTGCCGTACCTGAAGCTGGGGCTGACCACCTACTCGTCGGCGATCTTCAACTTCCTGCCGCAGTGGGCGCTGGACTTCTACGCCGCCGTCCGGGGCGGCAACGACGCCCACGTCTTCGCCGCCCTCAACGACTTCGTGATCCCGTACTGCGACCTGCGGAACAGGACCTCCGGGTACGCGGTGAGCATCGTCAAGGCCGGCATGCAGGTGATCGGCCGCCCGGCCGGCCCGGTCCGCACACCGTTGAGTGACCTGTCCGAGGCGGAGGTGGCCGAGCTGGCCGCTCTCGTGGCGAAGGTGTCCTGACATGTCGTCGACAACCCTGACGGGTGCGTCGCTGATCGGATCGGCTGACGTCACACCCGAGGGGGCCACATTCCGGGCGGTCGACCCCGCTTCGGGAGCCGAACTGGCGCCGGCCTACGCCGAGACCGGGCCGGTGGAGGTGGCCCGAGCCGCCGCCCTGGCCGCGGCGGCCTTCGGCGCCTACCGGCGGACCAGTGCTGATGAGAGGGCCGCGTTCCTGGACAGCATCGCGGCCAACATCGAGGCGCTCGGCCCGGTGCTGGCCGAGCGTGTCAGCGCCGAGACCGGACTGCCCCCGGGGCGGGTGGCGGGGGAGACGGCGCGGACGGTCGGCCAGCTGCGACTGTTCGCCGAGCTGGTCCGCGGCGGGGTGTGGCGTCAGGTCCGGATCGATCCGGCCCTGCCCGACCGCAGCCCGCTGCCCCGACCGGATCTGCGGCAGCGGTCCGTCCCGGTCGGACCGGTCGCGGTGTTCGGAGCCAGCAACTTCCCGCTCGCGTTCTCGGTCGCCGGTGGCGACACCGCCTCCGCGTTGGCCGCCGGCTGCCCGGTGATCGTCAAGGGTCACCCGGCACACCCGGGGACGTCCGAGCTGGTGGGACGCGCCATCCGGCAGGCCGTGGTCGAGCACGGTCTCCCGGAGGGCACCTTCTCGCTGCTGCACGGCACCAGCCACGAGCTGGGCACCGCCCTGGTCAGCGACCCGCACATTCAGGCGGTCGGCTTCACCGGCTCCCGCGGCGGCGGGCTGGCCCTGGTCGCGGCCGCCCAGCGACGACCCGAGCCCATCCCCGTCTACGCCGAGATGTCCTCGGTCAACCCAGTGTTCCTGCTCCCCGGTGCGCTCCAGGATCGGGCTGCGGCCACCGCCGCCGGATTTGTCACCGCCGTGACCGGCAGCGCCGGCCAGCTCTGCACCAAACCCGGTCTGCTGTTTCTTCTCGACGGCCCCGACGCCGACACCTTCGTCGAGGCGGCCGGCGACGCTATCCGAGACGTGCCCGCAGCCCCGATGCTGACCCCGAACATCCGGTCCGCCTTCCAACGCGGCGCCGACCAGCTCGCCGAACTCGACGGTGTCACCCAGATAGCCGCCGGCGCCGACGACGACACCCTCGCCGAGCCCGGCCGGGCGCTCATCTACCAGACCACAGGCGTCCAGTTCCTGAACGAACCTGCCCTCGCCGAGGAAGTGTTCGGGCCGTCGGCGCTGATCGTCCGCGTCCGCGACACCGACGAACTGGCCGAGATCATCGCCGGCCTCGACGGCCAGCTGACCGCCACCGTGCACCTGGCAGACCCTGATCACCAGCTCGCGGGACAGCTCCTGGACCAACTCGAGCTGGTCGCCGGCCGAATCATCGTGAACGGCTGGCCGACCGGCGTCGACGTCGGCCACGCCATGGTCCACGGCGGACCGTTCCCCGCCACGTCGGCTCCGGCCAGCACCTCGGTCGGTACCCGCGCGATCGAACGGTTCCTCCGCCCCGTCGCCTACCAGAACGTGCCGGACGACCTGCTGCCCGCCGAGTTGCGACCCGGCAACCCCACGCATGTGCCCACCCTCGTCGATGGAGTTCCCCGATGACCCTTCTGGTCCCTCCGCTACCCGTGCCGGCCGGGGCTGTGGTCGCCGTCCTCCGCGCCCCTACCGCTGCGCACTTCGCCGCCGCCTCGACTGTGCTGTGGGACGCGGGCATCCGCTTCTTCGAGTACACGCTGACCAGCGACGGCGCGCTGGAGGCCATGACGACCTTCAAGGCCGCTGTCCCGGAGGCGGTCATCGGGATCGGCACCGTGCGCGCCCCCCACCAGCTTCAGTCCGCTTTGAACGCGGGCGCCCAGTTCGGCGTCAGCCAGATCTTCCTCACCGAACTGGTGGAAGCCGCCCGCTCGCTGAACCTGCCGTTCGTGCCCGGCGCCCTCACCCCCACTGAGGTGGTCACCGCTTGGGCCGCGGGCGTGCCGGCGGTGAAGGTGTCACCGATCGGACCACTCGGCGGTGTCCGCTACCTGCAGGAGCTGCGTGGACCGCTCCCGGACGTGCCCCTGATGCCCACCGGTGGCGTCACCTTGGAGGCTGTCTCGGAGTACCTGGCCGCGGGCGCAGTCGCGGTCGGGGTCAGCGGTGCCCTGTTCGAGGACGCCCTGCTCGGCGGCGACCTCACCGCCCTACGCCAACGGGCAGACCACCTGATGTCCATCTGCCCCGCCCTTGAAGGGAACCCGCTGTGAAGATCGGCTTCATCGGCCTCGGCATCATGGGTAAGCCCATGGCCCGCAACTTGCTCTCCGCCGGCCATACGCTGGTGGTCAGCAACCACAACACCGACGCTGCCAACCAGCTGATCGCCGCCGGAGCCACCGTTGCGGCCACCCCCCGTGAGATCGCCGAGCAGGTAGACGTGGTCATCACCATGCTGCCGAACTCACCCCACGTCCGAGAGGTCGCGCTCGGCCCCGAAGGGATCGTCGACGGCGCCCACGACGGCCTCCTGCTGGTGGACATGAGCTCCATCGATCCCCTGGTCGCTCGCGAGATCCACGACGGCCTCGCCGAGTACGGTGTGGCGATGCTGGACGCCCCCGTCAGCGGGGGAGAGCCGAAAGCCGTCGACGGCACCCTGTCGGTGATGGTCGGTGGCGACCGCGCCGCGTTCGACCGTGTCGGCGGCGTGCTGTCGGCTGTGGCCGCCTCGATCGTCCACGTCGGCGCGATCGGTGCCGGCAACACCGCCAAGCTGGCCAACCAGGTCATCGTCGCCATCAACATCGCCGCCGTGTCCGAAGCCTTGGTCCTTGCCCAGAAGGCTGGTGTCTCACCCCAGGGTGTGGTGGCCGCCATTCGGGGCGGCCTGGCCGGTAGCACTGTGTTGGACGCGAAGGCGCCGATGATGCTGGAGCACAACTTCACCCCCGGGTTCCGCATCGACCTGCACATCAAGGACCTGCTCAACGCCCTGGGAACCTCTCATGCCGTCAACGCGCCACTCCCGTTGACTGCGGCGGTGCTGGAGATGATGACCGCGCTCCGGGCCGCCGGCCACGAACGCGACGACCACAGCGGCCTGATCCAGCACTACGAAAGCCTCGCCCAGACCCAGCTCATCCCCGACCAGTTCTGATATCCCACCTACCCCGCGTACGTCTCGAGAGGAACCACTCATGACTGCTACTACGACCGCCGCTCCCGCCCCGGCCAGCGCCCCGGCAAGCGCCTTGTCGGCGAAGAACGCGACCTTGCTCGCCGCCGCCCCTGGCAGCTCGACCGTGGACCGGATCGCCCACCTGAAGCTCTCCTCGATCACGCTGCCGCTGGCCACTCCGATCAGCGACGCCAAGGTGCTGACCGGTCGGCAGAAGCCGATGACCGAGGTCGCGTTCCTGTTCGTCGAGGTGACCACTCAGAACGGGCACACCGGGATCGGCTTCTCCTACTCCAAGCGGGCCGGGGGGCCGGGACAGTTCGCGCACGCCAAGGAGATCGCGGACGTGCTCATCGGCGAGGACCCGAGCGACATCGGCAAGCTGTGGGTGAAGCTGTGCTGGGCCGGCGCCTCGGTGGGTCGCAGCGGTCTGGCCACCCAGGCCATCGCGGCCTTCGACGTGGCGCTGTGGGACCTGAAGGCCAAGCGCGCCTCCCTGCCCCTGAGCAAGCTGCTCGGCAGCTACCGCGACTCGGTCCGGACCTACAACACCTCCGGCGGGTTCCTGCACACCCCGATCGAGCAGGTGAAGGAGAACGCGGCGGCCGCGCTGGAGGGCGGCATCGGCGGCATCAAGCTGAAGGTCGGCCAGCCGGACTGGCGCACCGACGTGTCCCGGGTGACCGCGGTGCGGGAGTACCTCGACGACGACGTGCCGCTGATGGTGGACGCCAACCAGCAGTGGGACCGGGCGTCGGCGATGCGGATGGGCCGGATCTTCGAGGAGTTCGGTCTGGTCTGGATCGAGGAGCCGCTGGATGCGTACGACGCGGAGGGTCACGCCCAGCTGGCGCGTTCGCTGGACACCTCGATCGCCACCGGCGAGATGCTGGCCAGCCTGGCCGAGCACGCCCGGCTGATCGAGGTCGGGGCCGCCGACATCGTGCAGCCCGACGCACCGCGGATCGGTGGCATCACCCAGTTCCTCAAGCTGGCGGCGCTGGCGGAGTCCAAGCAGCTGGAGATCGCCCCGCACTTCGCGATGGAGATCCACTGCCATCTGGCGGCCGCGTACCCGATCGAGCCGTGGGTCGAGCACTTCGACTGGCTGGATCCGT
>DATDAP010000735.1:0-2333 GCA_036525335.1 Microlunatus sp.
GCGCCGGCGCGGCCAAGGTGCCGGCGGCGCACAAGATCCTGGAGCGGCTGGCCGACGTCGGGCTGGGCTACGTCAGCCTCGGCCAGCCGCTGACCACGCTGTCCGGCGGTGAGCGGCAGCGGCTGAAGCTGGCCACCCACCTGGGCGACAAGAGCGGCATCTACGTGCTCGACGAGCCGACCACCGGCCTGCACCTCGCCGACGTCGAGCAACTGCTCGCGCTGCTGGACAAGATCGTCGACTCCGGCACGACGGTGATCGTGATCGAGCACCACCAGGCGGTGATGGCGCACGCCGACTGGATCATCGATCTCGGCCCGGGTGCCGGCCACGACGGCGGGACGATCGTCTTCGAAGGGACACCGGCCGATCTGATCAAGAAATCCGGAGAAACGCTGACCGGAGAGCACCTGGCGGCGTACGTCGGTGGTTGAGGTGGGCTGAGATCGCGTCATCTCGAGATCGCCAGCAGAGTCCTGACGATCGACAACGGATGAGTGTCGATTTCGCCCAGCGAGCGACGTAGTGGGTGTGACGCCACTCATCGTCGGTCCACCAGGGATCGACCAGACCAAGGAGGACACGATGGCGAAGTTCTTGTTCCTGTACGCAGGCGGCGAGTCCGTTGAGACCCCGGAAGCTCAGGAGGCGGTGATGCAGGCCTGGGGCGGCTGGTTCGGAGGGCTGGGCGAGTCCGTGATCGACATCGGGAACCCGTTCGGCGGCGCGAGCAGCGTCGGAGCCGGAGGCGCCTCAGAGGGCACCAGCTCACGGCTGGGAGGTTATTCGATCATCGACGCCGACTCACTTGCCGAGGCCACCACGAAGACGGCGGGCTGCCCGATTCTGACATCGGGCGGCACTGTGGAGGTGTACGAAGCGCTGCCCATGTAGTTCGGCCGAACGCTGACGGTAGGGAGGTTCTTGACCTGTTCGGTGCATCGCGTCGGGTGCGATCGACCGGTGCGCCGAACGGCTTCTCGCCGCTTGGGTGTTCCTGTGCGGTTGTCCGATAAGCAACATTATGTCAAGTCGTTCACGAACCCTCCCTCGACTCGTCACCGCTGCTGTCCGTTCTCAGATAAGTAGGCCAAATTCTCACAAACGTGTCCAAACTCCGGATCTGGCGCCAGATTCTCACGCAAGATGTCCAACCGATAGCCGATCGATGGGATGACCTTCATGAGCACCACCTCCTCGTCAGCTCGTCCGCTGGCAGCGGCAGCACGCCGGCGCAACGAGGCCAATGCTCAGGAGCTGCCGGACTACTGCGCGCGGCCGATGTGTCGGAGCCCTTTCACCCGCGTGGTCGGTCCGGGGCGGCCGCAGGCGTTCTGTTCCGAGGTGTGCCGACGGGCAGCGGAGAAGGAATTGCGTCAGGCCAAGTCCCTGCTAGCCCACTTCGAGGACCTCACCGCCCAGCTGCGGATCGACATCGCCGCCTTCGGGCGCGGCGGACTCAGCCAAGCCACCGAGACTGCAGAGATCGAACCAGCGACACGGCAGGCCGCAGCTGCAGCCGTCCACCGCGTCAGCGGCGTCTTGGCCTTCGTTGGTGACAGCGACGACCCTCTAGCCCAGGAACTTCGGGCTCTCCACGCTGCCGTCTCCCCTGTCATCGTCGACGACACCGGGTAATCGCCCGGGCGGTGTAGACACCGCCCCCCATGACGCCGCACCCGGGATGATGTCTGCCGGGCCGAGTGGGTCTCGAGCCGCGATTACACCCTGATGGTGTGGTGGTATCCGCGAGTGAGAACACCTACTACGGTGTCGCTATCGAGGACTCAACATGGCAGGACCAATGGCAGCGGATTATGCGCTGGCGCAGTCAGGTCCAACGCGGACGAGACGAGCCACGCACTCGCTCCGACGGGACCGAGGGCTACCGCGACGAGGTCTTCGCGCTCTACCAGGCTCTGTGGCATCTGAAGGACTGGCTGAAGAACGACCCGATGACCGCATGCGGGGAGGGCAGCGCTGCCACACGGTCGAGAAGTGGATTAAGACTGCCCATCACTTGCTGATCGCTGCCGACGTGGCCAACGGCAGCAAGCACATGATGCAGACAAGAGCGATGACGAGAGCCGGCGGTTCCGAACAGACTCGCAACGATGTGACGATAGTCGTGGGCCGCGGCGTGAAGCACACCTTCTACATCCAGGATGGGCGCGCGGGAGGCGCGGAGTACGAAGCCGTGGACCTTGCAGACCTCTGTATCGCGGAGTGGCGATCATTCTTGAGCGCGCACCAGCTCGACCATGGCCTGAATGGGTTCTCCTGACCGGCGAGTTCTCACCACCGAATAACTCGTCCTGCTCAACTCGCAGCGC
>DATDAP010000736.1:0-3885 GCA_036525335.1 Microlunatus sp.
TGCCCTTCTACGTGCTCCTGCGCAACGCCTTCGCCACCTCTCAGGAGCTGGCCGCGTCCCGCTGGGTGTGGGTGCCGGCCGATCCCAGCCTGGACAACCTGCAGCGTCTGTTCGCCAACGACAACGTCCAGCTGGCCCGCAGTCTGCTCAACTCATTCGTGGTGGCCGTCGTGCAGACCGTGGCCACGCTGGTGATCTCGGCGATGGCGGCGTACGGGTTGGCTCGGATCCCGAGCCGGTGGAGCCGGCCCGTGCTGGTGCTCACCGTGCTCACCTTGATGGTGCCGGCAGCGGTCACCTTCGTGCCCAGCTTCGTGATGGTGTCCAGCCTCGGCTGGATCTCCAGCTATCGCGGTCTGATCATCCCGGTGCTGTTCTCGGCGTTCGCCACCTTCCTGTTCCGGCAGCACTTCGCGGCCTTCCCGAAGGAGCTGGAGGAGGCGGCCGCGCTGGACGGCGCCGGGTTGTGGCGCACGTTCTGGCGCGTGGTGATGCCGAACGCGTACGGCATCGCCGCCGCCATCGGCACCATCACCTTCATCGGTTCCTGGAACGCGTTCCTGTGGCCGCTGCTGATCGGCCAGGACCGGATGTATCGCACGGTGCAGGTCTCACTCAGTCAGTTCCTGACCTCGCAGCGGGTGGACATCCCCCAGCTGTTCATCGGGGCCGCGGTGGCGATCGTGCCGGTGCTGCTGATCTTCATCTTCCTGCAGCGCTACCTTGTCCAAGGTGTCGAGTCGTCGGGCATCGACTGACTCACCGGTGGAGGAAGGGTGTGTCGATGATGACCAGCGCCGAGACGTACGCGGAGCGGCTGTTCGCCGCCAGCGTGAGCACGTACGAGACCTTCAGCACCTACGTCGGTCTGACTCTCGGCTGGTTCGCCGCGCTGGCCGATCGCGGTCCGGCGACCAGCGCGGAGCTGGCGGCGCGCACCGGCACCCAGGAACGCTACTGCCGGGAGTTCTGCGAGTTCCAGGCAAGTCTCGGCACCCTGACCGCCGATGACGCCACCGATCACCGAGTTCGGGTGTTCACCCTCCCACCGGGACCGGCCGAGGTCCTGCTGGACGAGAACAGCCTGACCTACCTGGGTCCGTTGACCCGGATGGCGGCCGCCGCCGGCCGACGGATCGACGACCTGCTGACTGCCTACCGCGACGGTGGCGGGGTCTCCTGGGACGCGTTCGGAGACGATGCTCGCGAGTCCCAGGCGGCGCTCAACCGGCCTTGGTTCACCCAGAAGCTGGCTCCGGCTCTGGCCCGCGTGCCGGAGCTGGACGCGATCCTCGGCCGCCCGGGCGCCCGGATCCTCGACGTCGGCTGCGGCGGTGGCTGGTCGACCCTGGCGCTGGCGCGCGCCTACCCGGATGCCACCGTGGTCGGGGTCGACATCGACGCACCCTCGATCGAGGCCGCCGGGACCGCAGCCGGTGCCGCGGGACTGACCGACCGGGTTGAGTTCGTGCTGGCCGAGGGCGCGGCCCTGCCGAAATCCGAGCCGTACGACGCCGCCTTCGCCTTCGAGTGCCTGCACGACATGCCGCGACCGGTCGAGGTGCTATCGGCGATCCGATCGGCCCTGCAGCCGGACGGGGCGGTGGTGATCATGGACGAGGCGGTAGCTGACGAGTTCGCCACCCCGGGCACCGAGATCGACCAGTGCATGTACGGGTTCAGCCTGTTCATCTGCCTGCCTGACGGTCTGGCGTCGTCGCCGTCCGTGGGCACAGGCACGGTGATGCGGCGGTCGGTGCTCACCGACTACGCCCGCGGGGCCGGGTTCACCGACGTCACCGTGCTGCCCATCGACGACTTCGGCTTCTTCCGGTTCTATCGCCTGTCCTGACCCCTCACCAAAGACGGGAAGGAGCGAAGCCCTCCCGGTCCAGCCGGGCGGAGACCCGGGTCAGCAGCTCCCTGAGACGGTCGCGGTCGTCTTCGATCAGGTCGGCGATCACCAAGTCGTCCAGGGCCGACGCTTCCGCCTGCAACCGGTCCACGGTGCGACGGCCGTGGTCGGTCAAGCGCACCCGGTGGGTGCGCCGGTCGCCGGGGTCGGGCACTCGCTCGATCAGCCCGTCGCCCTGCAGGTCGTCGAGCAGACCCACCATCCGGCTGGCCGGCAGTCCGAGCGCGCGACTCAGGTCCCGCTGCGACGGATCCGACCCTTCGCTCACGGCCCACAGGACCGCGTACGCCCGCGGGTGGATGCCCAGGGGCTCGAGCCGGGCCCGGAAGGCACTCATCGCCTGCTGGCCCACGGCGGCGAGAAGGAAACCGAGAGGTCGCTGGTCCATGGGAGCATCATCCACCTTGCCGTAATCGTTGTATTTTGTAATGATTACACTATGAACCGGAGAACCTTCCTCCACCTGACCGGCGCGGGCGCCGGTGCGCTGCTCGGCGTGCTGGCCGGGTGCGGGAGCGGTGGACGAAACACTCCGGTTCGCGACTGGTCGGCCGAGAACCCCCTGCGCATCCCGCCCGAGCTGAGACCCTACGGACCAGGTCACTCGTACGACCTCGAGCTGCGCCCGGGACGCACCGCCTTCCTCGCCGGGCACCCGACGCCAACCTGGGGGGTGAACGGCAGCTACCTCGGACCCACGCTGCGAATGCAGCAGGGTGATCGCGTCACAGTGAACGTGCAGAACAACCTGCCCGAAGCCACGACGCTGCACTGGCACGGGATGCGGCTGCCGCCCGCGGCCGACGGCGGACCGCATCAGTCGATCCCGGCGATCGGACGCTGGCAACCCTCCTGGGACGTGGTCAACGCCGCCTCCACCTCCTGGTACCACCCGCACCCGCACGGGGCAACCGCCCAGCACGTGTTCAAAGGCGTGGCGGGCATGATCATCATCGATGACGACGACACCCGACCGGCGCTGCCCCGCGACTACGGGGTCGATGACATCCCGGTGATCCTGCAGGACCGCAGCATCGACGCCGATGGGCAGGTGCGGTGGGAGACCGCGTCGAACTTCGGGCAGCTCGGCACGGACATGCTGGTCAACGGCACCATGAACGCCTATCTCGACGTGACCACTCGCCGGGTACGCCTGCGGTTGCTGAACGGCTCGAATGCCCGGCTCTACCACGTGGGTCTCGCCGACGGTCGCCGGTTCGCCATGATCGCGGGGGACGACGGTCTGCTCCCGGCCCCGGTCGAGCTGGAGCGGGTCACTCTAGGGCCGGGCGAACGGGCGGAGATCGTGGTGACCTGCGCGCCGGGCGAGCGGGTGATCATGGACACCACCGCCGGCGACGAGGGGATCGACGAGGGCACGTACGCGCTGCTGGAGCTCCGTTCAGCTGCTTCGCTGGAGGACGTGCCGGAGGTGCCGACCCGGCTGGGTGGGGCGCTCCCGATCATCCCGCCGGTGGGGGCGACCGTGCGGCATTTCGAGCTCCAAGGGCACGACGCGATCAACGGTCGGGAGATGGACCTGACCCGGATCGACGAGGTGGTGCCCGCGAACGCCGTCGAGATCTGGGAGGTGGAGAACGACGTCTACTCCCACAACTTCCACGTCCACGGGGTGTCGTTCACGATCCTGGATCGCGACGGCGAGCCGCCGCACGCGTGGGAGTCCGGCCGCAAGGACACCGTGCACGTACCGGAGAAGTCCAGCGTGCGACTGGCCGTGCAGTTCTCGTCGTTCGTCGACCCGGCCCTGCCGTACATGTACCACTGCCACATCCTGCGGCACGAGGACGACGGGATGATGGGTCAGTTCCTGGTCGTCGAACCGGGCACCGAAGCGGGCACCCCCCGCTCGATCCCGGCGCCGGGTGGCGGCCACTCGGGCCACCCCTCCTGAGGGACTACTTCTTGTCCGCCTTGGTGGGCTCGGTGGTGGAGAGAGCGGCCACGAA
>DATDAP010000737.1:0-5186 GCA_036525335.1 Microlunatus sp.
GATCGGCACCTTGCAGGCCGCGGCCATCAGCGTCGTGCTGTCGGTCGTCGCCGGCGTGCTGCTCGGCATGGGTCGCCTGTCGCAGCTGGCGCCGGTACGCATCGTGTGCGGCGTGTTCGTGGAGTTCTTCCGCTCCGTGCCCGTGCTCATCATGATGTTCTTCGCCTACTACTTCGGCCTGTTCACCCTGGGGATCAGCGGCAGCGTCCTCCCGCTGTTCGCCGCCGTCGTGGGACTGACGTTCTACAACTCCTGCGTGATCGCCGAGCTCGTCCGCTCCGGTGTCTACTCCCTCCCCCGCGGACAGCGGGAAGCCGGCTACGCGATCGGCCTGACCCCGACCCAGACCCTGTCGACCGTCCTGCTCCCCCAGGCCATCACGGCCATGCTGCCCTCGATCGTCAGCCAGCTCGTGGTGATCCTGAAGGACTCGGCGCTGGCCTACAACGTCGCCTATCTCGAGCTGTTGCGGCAGGGTCAGAACCTGGCCGTCTACAAGGGCAACCTGATCCCCACCCTGATCGTGCTGGCCGCGATCTACATCCTCATCAACTGGGCGCTGACCCGGCTGGCCCGGGCCCTGGAAGCCCGGTTGCGCAGCGGTAAGCGTGGCATCAAACCCGGCCCTATCGAGCTCGGCCCCGACCCCGCCCTCACCGCAGAGGAGGAGGCTCAAGACGCAGCGGCAGGTCCTCGCTGAGCCACCGCGGAGTCAGCGCACTGCTCGAGCGCATCGAGCAGCCGCTCCACGTCCCCGGCGTCGGTGTACGGGGCGAGTCCGGCGCGGACAGCACCGTGGTCCCCGAGTCCGAGGTGTCGCGACGCCTCGATCGCGTAGAAGCTCCCGGCGGGGGCGGTGACCCCCTGGGCGGCGAGCCCGAGGGACACGTCGACCGCGGCCCGTCCCGGGAGATCGAACAGCACCGTCGACGTCCGTCGGGCCGCCCGACTGTAGATCGTGGCGCCCCGGTCTCGCAGCCCCTGCTCGAGCCGGCTCCGCAGCACGTGCTCGTTCGCGGCCAGCCGGGCGAAGGCGCGGGTGAGGCGAGTCGGTCGGTCGTCGCCCTCCCCAAGTCCCGCCAGGTAGTTGACAGCCGCCGTGGCGCCGGCCAGCAGCTCGTACGGCAACGTGCCGAGCTCGAACCGCTCGGGCACGGCATCGCAGGAGGGCAGCAGCTTGTCGGGCCGCAGCCCGGCGAGCAGGTTGGGGTCGGCGGCCAGCACACCGAGGTGCGGACCACAGAACTTGTACGGCGAGCAGACCACGATGTCGGCGCCGAGGGCAGCCCGATCGGCGCGGACGTGGGCGGCCAGGTGCACGGCGTCCACCCACAACAGGGCTCCGGCCCGGTGGACGGCCTCGGCGATCCGCGGGTGATCCGGGATCGTGCCCAACAGGTTGCTGGCTCCGGTGACGGCGACGAGCCGGGTGCGTGGGGTGAGGACGGCCTCGAGCTGATCGAGGTCGAGCTCAGCGGTAGCCGGATCGAAGTCCAACCACCGTACGGTGGCCCCGACCCGCTCGGCGGCGAGCAGCCAGGGTCGGATGTTGCCGTCGTGATCCAGCCGGGTGACCACGACCTCGTCGCCCGGGGCCCAGTCGCGGGCGAGGGTTCGGGCGAACTCCAGCGTCAGCTGGGTCGCGCTGCGGCCGAAGACGATGCCGGACGGGTCGTTGCCCAGATAGTCGGCCATCGCCGACCGGGCGTCCCGCACGATCTGCTCGGCGTTGCGCTGCGCCGGGTTGTCCGGGCCACGGTTGGACAGCGGGGCCCTCAGGGCAGCGGTGATGGCCTCGATCACCGGGGTTGGCGTCTGGCTGCCACCGGGGGCGTCGAAGAACGCGAGCCCGGAGGTCAGCGCCGGGAAGTCACGGCGGATGGCGCGGACATCCAGGGTCGTTGTTGTGGTGTCCACTGGTGTTCCCTGGCCGGCCTCGAGGGCCGAGCTCACCGGGCCGTCTCGGTCGCGCGGGACTCGCGGACCACGACCACCTTGATCTGGCCCGGGTAGGTGAGCTCTTCCTCGATCTGCTTGGCCAGGTCCCGAGCCATCACCTGAGCCTCGATGTCGTCGATCTGCTCGGGCGCGACCATCACCCGGATCTCCCGACCGGCCTGCATCGCGAACACCTTGTCCACCCCGGCGTGGGCCGAGGCGAGGCTCTCCAGCTTCTCCAGCCGCTGCACGTACGCCTCGATGCTCTCCCGCCGGGCACCGGGCCGGCTGCCGCTGATGGCGTCGGCGGCCTGTACCAGCACCGCCTCGACCGTACGGACCTCGACCTCGTTGTGGTGCGCCTCGATCGCGTGCACGATGTCCGGGTTCTCGCCGTACTTGCGGGCGAGGTCGGCACCGACCATGGCATGCGATCCCTCCACCTCATGGGTGAGCGCCTTGCCGATGTCGTGCAGGAAAGCGGCGCGACGACACTGAGCGATGTCGAGGCCGAGCTCGGCGGCCATCAGACCCGCGATGTGGCCCGACTCGACCAGGTGCTTGAGCACGTTCTGCCCGTACGACGTCCGGTAGCGCAGGCTGCCCAGAATCGGCACGAGGGCCGGGTGCAAGTCGGAGATACCGACCTCGGCCAACGCGTCCTCAGCGGCCCGCAGACACTGCTGCTCGATCTGGCCCTTGCTGCGCTCGTGCACCTCCTCGATTCGTGCCGGGTGGATGCGACCGTCCTTGACCAGCTCGGTGAGGGTCATCCTCGCCGTCTCCCGCCGAACCGGGTCGAAGCAGGACAACAGGACCGACTCGGGGGTGTCATCGATCATCACGTTGACCCCGGTGACCTGCTCGAAGGCCCGGATGTTGCGCCCTTCACGACCGATGATGCGGCCCTTCATGTCATCACCCGGCAGGTGCACCGCCGAGACGACCGACTCGGACGTCTGATCCGAGGCCACGCGCTGGATGGCACCGACGACAATCATCTGCGCACGCGACTCGGCCTGCTTGGTCGCCTCGCGCTCGATGTCACGGGCCAGGATCACGGCGTGTCGCTTCGCGTCGTGCTCGACAGCGGCCACCAGCTCGGCCTTCGCCTGCTCGGCCGTCAGTCCCGCGATGCGCTCGAGGGCGTGCTCGTGGTCAGCCTCGGCCTCTGCGAGAGTCCGCCGTTGGGCCTTCAGCTCCACCTTCACCACGTCGAGATGGCGAGCCTTCTCCTCCAGCGCCCGATTGTCGGCGTCCAGCCGCTCCTCACGATCGGCGAGGCGTTGCTCCCGACGCTCGACCTCCAGCCGTTGGTCGCGCAGTTCGTTGCGGCGCTGCCGAGTCTCCTCCTCGGCTTCGCGACGCGCTCCTTCGACAGCCTGGGACAGTTCCTCGGCCTTGGACCGCACCTCGCCGGCGTAGGCCTCGGCCTCCCTCCGGAGCTGGAGAGCAGCATCTTCGGCCTCCTGCCGCCGCAGGCCTGCGCTCGGATCGACCAACGGGGATGCGGGCTGGGCGACCTGCGGTGCAGACTTGCTGGTGTAGCGCTTGTAAATGAGAAACCCGATCGCGGCAACGACGACGACGAGCAGAAAGATGCCGGCGAGCACTGCGATCTCGAAAACGCCGAGATTGACCATCGTGAGCACTCCTGTCTGCGCGCTACAAGCGCGCCTTCAAGAGGCCTTGCGGCAAGTGCGAGGCGACCACTGCCCTGACCGGGAGCTGGTCGGGTGCAGGAAAAAAACTGTGCGGTTGCGGATTCAACGTCAGCAAAAATGAAAACTTGGATATTTCCCATTCAGGGCAAGATAGACCCTGCATGCTTCATCTATTCGTACAACTTTGCCGTAAAACCTCGTGAGTGCAGGTTAGGGCGCGCCCTCGGCGGGGTCAAGCACCACCATCGGCGCGCAACTCGGCGAGCACCGTCGCGATGATTCCTGATCCGAAACCCCGCCTTCCGAGCACACCGGCGAGCCGGCGGTCTCGGACCATCGGGTCGAGCCCGCGGGTCGCCGACGCCTTCTTGGCGACCAGCGCGCGGGCCGCCGCCAGCTCGTCGTCGGCGTCCACCGTGGCCAGCGCGGCGTCCACATGGTCGCGATCGACCCCTTTCGAGCTCAGCTCCCGACGCAGCGCCGAGCGGGACAGGTGCCGACGCTGCTGCCGCGACTCCACCCAGCTCTGAGCGAAGGCCTCGTCGTCGACCAGACCAACCTCTTCCAGCCGGTCCAACACCGTGGCAGCGATCTCTTCTTTCACATCCTTCTTCTGCAGCGCCTGGTCGAGCTCGTGCCTCGTCCGGGCGGACGCGGTCAGCTTCCGCAGGGCGATGGTGCGCGCCGTCCCCACCGGATCGACGTCCGGCTCGGCCGGTGCCGGATGGTCCGATCCCTGACCGGACCGGCCCGATCCAGACGATTCCCGGCCGGATGAGCGACCACCAGACGACCGACCACCAGACGAGCGTCCTCGGGACGACCGACGACCCGATGGGCCCGATGCAGACAGTCCCGACCCAGACGAGCCGTAACCCGCAGCTGTACGGTCAGATGGGGTCGTGGCGGGAGTCGAACCGAATCCGGGTGTCTCCGAGCCTCCGACACCGTCATCCGATCTGCGGCCGTCAGATCTGGGTCCGGGAACTGCCTCGCCACCGACACCAGGTTCCGGGGGAACCCGCTGCCCGGTCTTCTCCTCCAGCCAGGCCCGAGCCTGGTCGACGGGATCCGGCGTGGTCATGTCGATCAGAACTCGACCTCACCGGTCACCGGGTCCACCCCGGCGGGCACGTCGACCTGCGGGCCGATGTTCATCAGCTCCTTGATCTTCTTCTCCAGCTCGTCGGCGAGGTCGGGATTGGCGCGGAGGTAGTTGCGCGCATTCTCCCGGCCCTGACCCAGCTGATCGGTGTCGTAGGTGAACCAGGCACCCGCCTTGCGGATGATGCCGACCTCGACACCGAGGTCGATCAGGCTGCCCTCGCGGCTGATGCCGTGTCCGTACAGGATGTCGAACTCCGCCTGCTTGAACGGCGGGGCCACCTTGTTCTTGACGACCTTGACCCGGGTGCGGTTGCCGACCATCTCCTGGCCGTCCTTGAGAGTCTCGATCCGACGCACGTCCAGCCGGATCGAGGAGTAGAACTTCAGCGCACGGCCGCCGGTCGTGGTCTCCGGTGACCCGAACATGACACCGATCTTCTCGCGCAGCTGGTTGATGAAGATGGCGGTCGTGTTGGC
>DATDAP010000738.1:0-16071 GCA_036525335.1 Microlunatus sp.
GGCGGCTCGCGCTCGCCGGTGGCGGCCGCGATGGTCCAGGCGGCGTCGGCCGCGTCCAGCAGGGCGTCGTGGATGCCGCAGCCGGTGATCGGGTCCCGCTCGCTCGCGGCGTCGCCGACGGCGAGCCAGCCGGGTCCGACCAACCGGTCGAGGATCGACACGGTGACCGACCGGCACCGCAGCGGCGCCTCACGGAGCCGGACCCGGTCGAGCAGCGGCCCCAGCAGCGTCGTCGCCGCCAGGTCCTCGTGCCAGCGTCGACCACCGTCGCGCAGCAGCGTGGCGGTCGCTGTCCGCTCGGTGATCAGAGCCGTCACGATCCGGGCACCGGGCAGTCGAGAGATGTACCACCAGCCGGTCGGCGTGGCCTCGACCACCGTCTGGGCGGTGAAGGTCCCGGCCTCGAGGTCGGCGATGCGCAGCACAGCGACCACCCGGTCGACGGTGAGCCTGGACGCCCCCTGGCGGCGGGCGAACCAGGATCCGCCGCCGCTTGCGTCCACCACCCACCTCGGCTGGACGAGGTTCGTCGCTCCCGCCGCATCCCGCAGCCGGACCACCGTCCAGCCACGCACCGTCCGCTTGTCTTTCGAGCTCGTCTCCCGTACGTGGGTGCCCGGGCGCACGTCCGCGCCGACCTCGACCGCTCTCGCCCGGAGCCGGGTCTCGAAGAGCCGCCGGGCGATGTGCCAGGCCGGTCCGCGTGGGTCGAGCACGTGGTCGCTGTAGCCCGGCCGCGCTCGACCCCAGACGGAGACCCCGCCGGGGCTGGGGAGGTGGCCGTCGGCCCGGAGGGCGTCAGCCAGCCCGAGTCGGTCCAGCGCGGCCAGGGTGCCGGGGGTGAGCGTCTCACCGAACCGTTCGGTCGGCTCTCTGCGGGCTTCGGCGATGACGACCGCGAGTCGGGTCGTCGTACGCAGCTGGATCGCGGTGGCCAACCCCGCGGGGCCGCCGCCGACCACGAGCACGTCGCAGGCGACCGGCCCGCCCTCAGCCGCCCGGGGTGCTGGGGTTGGCATGGAACGGCCACTCGGCGACCACGTTCACCGACTGCCCTTCGGTCGGCAGTCGGCTCTCGGCCTCCAGGAAGAAGTCCGGCGGGTACTCACCGCCGCGGATCGCCGTCCCCTGCAGGATGACCCCGATCCGATCCCACTGCTGCACCGACTGCAGCGCGCGTTGGAAGGTCGCCGCGGTCTTCGGGTCGTTGGTCAGCGTTCCCGGGCCACGGATCGACCAGACGCGCTGCGGCAGCACGCCGTTGACGACGGCGGTCGCCGGGTAGACCGCGTCGGGCCGCTGCGACGGCCACGACCAGTAGAGCGTCAGCGGGTTGCCGGTGGCGGTGTTGGTGCCGGAGGTGTTGATGCTCGGCTGGTGGATCGAGCAGGAGTTGTAGTCGGTCTGCCAGGGGATCGACATGAACTTCGAGATGTCACCCGGTTCCAGGCCGTCACTCATGCCGTGCAGCGGGATCCAGCCTCCGGTCAGGAACGGGGCGGCCTTGGTCGCCGTCGCGTACGCCAGCGGCTTGTGCTTGACCCGGAACGGGCCCGATCCCGAGGTCCGCCAGTCCGTGTCGTACAGATCGGGTTGGCGGACCGGGTAGCTGACCTCGATGCCGGGCACATAGCGGCCACCCAGGCAGTTGCTGAGCGACGCCATGTCGAGATACTCGCCAGGCCCCAGCCCTTGCCCCGCGCCGGCGTCGAAATGATTGGCGTCCCACTGCTCCAGGAAGAAGTACTGCGTCTTGCTGACGGCCAGGAAGTCCGTTCCGGCCTCCCCGAGGGACAGCGGCATCAGCGGTACACCGACGCTCAGTTCCCCGGCCACGTTGGGATTCCGGACGTACGCGAGCCCGGACATGATGGTGTGCTCGGGGTCGTCCTCGGGACCGATGGACTCCACCGCCCGGTGGGCCCGCAGCGCCAGCTCGGGCAGGTTGGCCGTCCATCGCTGCAGCGCGGCCGCCCGGAAGACGGGGAAGATCTGGGTGGGGAAGGAGGGCCGGTAGTCCGGGTTGAACTCGCCGCCCTGGCAGAGCTCCGGCTGCAGGTCGAGCTCCCGCACCCAGGCGTCGTACACGTCGTCCCAGACCGAGACCACGTTGCGGATCTGTGGCGCGTACGCCGGATCGCCGCAGACCACCCACGCCCCGAACGCCTCCTCGGTGCTGCCGTCGCCGAACACCACGGTGGCCGACACCGGCCCGTCGGCAGCGTCGTCCCACCAACCGATGTTGTTGAGATCGCCCGTCAACGGCATCGGGTCGCCGTACTCGTCGTACTGGGCGGCCGTGCGGCCCCGGCCCGCCAGCACCAGCAGTCGGCCCTGGTCGTCGGTCCGCAGCTCGCCGAGGCGGTCGAGCGGGCCGCTGGGTTGGAAGAGTCGGCTGTTGGTGTCCTGCGGGAAGGAGGTCGGATACTGCGGTTGCTCGGTGACCCCGCCGGCGCCGTCGGAGTAGGTCGGTGTCGTCGTCCGATCACACGCGACCACGTCGTGCGACCCGGAGCGGATCGCCCGGGGGCCGGGGTCGATGACCAGCTGACGGAGCCGCAGTGGGGCGTCCACCGTGCCGTAAACGCCGGGATTGCGCAGCTGAGGGACCAGCCCGTCGGCGAACGCGTTCAGGCCGGCGGAGGGAACCACGTTGAAGGCGGCCGACTTCTTGTTGGCGACGTGCACGGTCCAGACGATCTCGGCGACCGAGCGGCCATCGGGCAGGGTGCTCCCCGGCAGGATCTCCACCCCGCCACCGTCGGGATAGCGGTCGGGTGTCGTGATGTCGTACGCGAACAGGCGGAACCGGGCGGCCTGCCGGACCAGGTGCCCGTCCTCGTCGCGCAGGTCCTCGCTGCTGATCGGCTCGGAGTCGGTGCCCGCTCGGATGGGCAGTCCACCGACCAGGTCGCCGTGCTCGGGGACCGGAAGTCCGGCGCTGGTCTCGGGGGACAGGTAGAAGTCCTCGCTGGTGCCGACGCGGGCGAAGTTGATCGTCGGGTGCAGACGGAGCACCGTCCGGGCAGGGCCGGTCCCCTGGGCCGAGGTGGTGGCCATCGTGTCTCCTTCTGGTCCGGGTCCGGCGGTGTCGGGGTGCTGGGCGCTCAACGGACCATGATCACGGGGTGAACCGCGGCGTCACGCCGCTCTTCCAGCAGGTCAGGATGTTCGAGCCGACCGTCACCATCAGCGCGGCGAACTCGGGAGGTTGCCGACCCGCCAGCAGCTCGGTGATCGCCGCCGCGTACCGGGTGAAGTTGTCGATCAAGATCGTGCGCCGCTTCAGGTCCTCCGTGCTGTAGGCCGAGGCGTCCTTGACCGGGTACGTCGCCGGGGTCCCGGCGTCGCGGATGGTGATGAACTTCTGGTAGTGACTGGCGCCGGGGTCGGAGTCGTCGGCGGTGTTGCGATTGGGTGCGGCGATCGTGTCCGCGGCCTTGGCCGCCTCTCCCTGATCACGGATCACGTCCAGCAGCAGCGAGACCTCGGCGAAGGCAGTGGCGCCGCTGCCCTGGACGGTCATGCTCGGCAGGTCTCGATAGAAGGCCGAGAACAGGTCGACCTGATGGACGCCACCCCGGATGTGCCCCGCCAGCTGGCGCGCCCCGCGCTCGAGGGCGTCGTAGAACTCGCCGATGCTGCCGTACTCGGTGACGTTGTCGCGGTAGTCGGGGTGACCGCCGGTGTCCCACTCCGGATACTCGATCAGGCACATCGCGTTGATCCGCAGCTGGTCCAGCGGTCCGATCTCGGCGCTGTACGGGCTGAACTCACTCGTCGGGTTGTCGGGATCCAGGGAGAAGTCCAGGTGCGGGATGGTCAAGCCCTGGTAGGGAAACGCGGCCCCGGTGATCACCGGGCTGTAGCCGTACGCGTTGGCGATGTTGCCCACCAGCTGAAGGTGGAGCATCTCCTGGTTCACGACCGACTGGATCAGCTGGTACGCCTCCGAGGACCGGTCGGCGACGGAGAACATCGCCGACAGGTAGTAGGGGATCGTCCAGGCCTCCAGCTCGGCGGCCGCCTGCAGATGATCATGCAGATGACCGATGCTCCACTCTTCGGCGGTGAGGATCACGGGCAGCGCCTCTTTGCGTGAGCGAGCCGCCGAGCGCGCGCCGAGATCTGTGCCGCACGGGGCTCTGGTTCTGCGGGGGAGGGGTGAGGGGGTCTGTGATCATGACCCTAACAGCGGGCCCGGAGAACATAAATGCCTCTACCGTGTAAACCTTTTGGCCGGTGGGATGACGAGGTGCATCCGGGGTCGAGGCCGGTCCGCTCAGAGGTCCCGCCGCATGATCACCCGGGTCGGGCTCGGCCGGTCGAGGACGTTGAAGCCCAGGTCGGCGAAGACCTTCTCGCGACCCATGAACTCCTCGCCCGGTCGGGGATCGGGGCCGGTCACCGGCCACCCTTCGATGGCGACGGCGTGGTGATCGGCGGCCAGGGTGACGGCGGCCCGGACGAGGGCGTAGGTGATGCCGGCGCCGCGATGCCCGGGCCGGACGAACAGGCAGGGAACAAGCCACACGCGCCCGTCCTCGCCGCGCTGCATCACTGCGGTGAGCGTGTTCGTCGGGTCGGTCGCGGCAAGATAGCGCGACCGTGGTCCGCAGGCCGCCCAGCCGACCGGTTCGTCGTCGACGGTGGCGAGCACGCCCATCGGCACCGGGGCGGCGGTCAGGGCGGCGAACCGACGCCGGTTGCCGCCGCCGAACCACCCCAGCGCCAGCTGCGTCCGCGTGGTGCAGAAGGCCATGCACCAGCAGTGGCGCGTGTTCTGGGAGGAGTGGAAGAGGTCGCTCAGATCGGCGAGCGCACCGGGGCCGACCGGTCGGGTCACCAGGTCGGCGGGCACGATCGGCACGCTACTCCGGGTCGGCGGTCGTCGTGGTGAGCTCGTCCACCGAGTGTGGGGGAGGTGTGGCCCTGCTGTGTCTGTCGGGTCGCGGGCATGGCGGGGAGGCTGGTGTCACGCCACCATCCAGGTGCCGCTACCCAGGAGGAGCCATCACATGACCACCACCTCGACATCGATCCGGGCCACGTCCTCGACCGTCCGGCAAACCACCTACCGAGGCCAGGTCGTTGCGATCATGCTCGCCGCCTTCACGCTCTCGGTCGTGCACACCGTCTACGCCTGGCTCGCCGGCATCGCGGACCCGGGTTTCACGGTGACCAGCCCGCTTGCCTGGATCTTCTACCTGGTGGCCTTCGCCGTCACCGGCCTGGCCCTCCGGGAGGAGCGGTGGGCCCAGCTGGTGGTCCTTGGGTTCCTCGTGCTGGTCCTGTTGATCGGCGTCTTCTACTACCCGATGATGTTCCTGCCGCACCAGCAGACGATCTTCGGTTGGTTCGAGAACGACGTCTACCTCGGACTGCTGATGCTCTCGTTCTATCTCAGCATCCAGCGGTTCCGCCGCGTCGCGCTGGTGGTGAACCGGTCGGCGGAGTAGCCGCCCGCCCGTCAGCGCCGGGAAAGACCTGGCGCTGCAGCCAGCGCACCCGCCTGACCTGCACTAGATTCACCACCGATGGACGAGCCGACGAGTCGGGTGGGCCCTTTCGCGCAGCGACTCCGGGCCCTGCGGGAGGCCGCGGCGCTCACCCAGGAGGAGCTGGCTCAGCGGGCGGGACTGACCAGCAACGCCGTCGGGGCGCTCGAACGGGGTGAGCGCCGCAGACCCTACCCGCACACCGTACGGGCGCTGGCGGCGGCACTGGGCCTCGACGAGACAGGGTTGGCCGCGCTGGCGGCGGCCGGACGGCCCTCCCCGACCACTGCCGATCCCGTCGCGGAGATCGCCGACCAGTCCGGTGCGCACCAGGCGGCCGGGCCGGAGCAGTCCGTGACCCTCGGCCCGGCGGCGGATCGCCGACGGGCGTTGGCGCCGTCGACGCCGCTCTTCGGCCGTGGCGCCGAGCTGGCCGACATCGTCGATCGGCTCCGAACCGACGGCGTCCGGCTGCTGACGCTGACCGGACCCGGTGGGGTCGGCAAGACCCGGCTCGCGTTGGCCGCGGCCGTGCTGCTCGAACCCGACTTCCCCGACGGCGTCGCGGTGGCCGAGCTGGCGCCGGTGGTGGAGCCAGAGCTGGTGCTGCCCACCGTGGCCGGTGCCCTCGGTCTGCCGCAGGTCGGACGACGGGACGTGGTCGGGCAGCTGGCCACCTACCTGGGTGGTCGACGCCCGCTGCTCGTTCTGGACAACGTCGAACACGTGCTCGCCGCGACCGGCGGCCTGGCCGAGCTGGTGTCCCGCTGCCCTAGTCTGACGATCCTGGCGACCAGCCGGGCGCCGCTGCGGATCCGGGCTGAGCACGAGCTCCCGGTCTCCCCGTTGGCCCTCCCGTCCGGGCCTGACCCGACGGCGGTGATGAGCTCGTCCGCCGGGCAGATGTTCCTGGACCGGGCCCGAGCCGTCGCTCCCGGCTACTCCATCACCCGCGAGTCCGGGCCGGTGGTCGCCGAGATCTGTCGCCGGCTGGACGGCGTGCCACTCGCCCTCGAGCTGGCGGCGGCGCACGCCCGGCTACTCGCCCCGGCCACCCTGTTGCAGCGGCTCGACCAGGCGGTGGCTGCGGGCCGAAGCCGGGAGCTGCCGCCGCGGCAGCGCACGATGCAGGCGACACTGGACTGGAGCCACGCCCTGTTGACGCGGGAGGAGCAGACGCTGCTGCGTCGGCTGGCGGTCTTCGTCGGTGGCTTCACCCTGCCGATGGCCGAGTCGGTGATGGAGCGCGTGGCGAGGGACGCACCTGACGTCTTCGGCGCGCTGGCCGGCTTGGTCGACCAGTCCCTGGTCGTGGCTCCCGACCACACCGGTCGTTATCGGCTGCTCGAGCCGATCCGCCAGTACGCCTTCGCACGGTTGGCCCAGGCGGAGGAGACCGCGGTGCTGTCGGCGGCCCTGGCCGACCAGATCGCCGATCTGGGGACCCGGGCGCGAGCCGGGCTTCGAGGCGCGGACCAACGGTGGTGGCTCGATCGGCTCGCCGACGAGCACCCGAATCTGCGAGCCGCACTGGCCTGGCTGATCGACCAACCCGAGACCGGTCGTGCCGCCAAGCTCCTCGGCGACACCTGGCTCTACTGGGCCCTGCGCGGTCATGCGGGGGAAGCCCTCGCCGCACTCGAGCGTGTGCTGGGCCGTGATCCGGCGGCGCTTCCCGAGGGGGACCGAGCACACGCCCTCATCGCGCTCGCGGGACTCCGCTACGCCACCGGGGACGTCCCCGGAACCTGCGAGGCCGGCGCCGGAGCGATCGAGAGCACTCGGTCCGTCGGTCGGCTCGAGCTGCTCGGCGAGGCCTTGCTGTTGGCCGCCTCCGGTGCCGCGTTCGCGGGTGACATGCGGGTCGCTGCCGACCGGCTGGGCGAGGCCGCCGCGCTCGGTTCCGACCTCGGCCCCTGGCTGGACGTCCACCTCCGGTTGCTGTGCGGGCAGCTGGAGGTGCTCTCCGGGGATCTCGAGTCCGCCCATGGCACGTTGGCCGACGTCGAGCGACGGGCCCGACTCTTGGGCAGCCCCTTCAGTCTGGCGACCGTGCTCAATGTGGAGGCCAGCCTCGCGAAGCTGGCCGGCGAGGACAATGAGGCACTGGGGCGGCTGATCGAGGCCGCTGACCTGGCGGCTGAGGCCGGGATCGGCTGGACTCAGGTCTACACCGTCCCGGCGCTCGCCGATCTGGCCGTACGCGGCGGTCAGCCCGAGCTCGCCGTCCGTCTGTACGCCGCCGCCGCGACCCTGGCGGAGGCGACCGGACTGGCCGTGTCGTTCCCACCCGACGTCGAACGCGGTCTCGCCGGCATGGCCCTGGCTCGTGCTCAGCTCGACCCGTCGGCGTTCGAGCGGCTCTGGGAGTCCGGACGCGCTCTCGGCCCGGCCGAGGTGGCGGAGCTGGCCGGCGCCTTCCGGCCCGGGTTCCGGCCGCCACCCGCGCAAGTGGGTTGAGCCGAGGTCGGGTGCCGATGGCCGCGCGGAAGGGGTGAGATCAGGCGCCGCGGACCCGGCGGACGTACCGGCGGTACTGCCAGGCGCCGACGGTCCGCAGCAGCAGACGGACCGGCAGCGGAAGGGCACTCAGCATCATCACCCGTTCCTCCGAGGTGGCGTCCTCCAGCACCATACCGAACAGGATGGGCAGGTCGGCCTTGTCCATCTCGCTCGTCCCGTGGTGACCCAACGCGGCCCACTCGGTCGGCGACAAGTTCCGTGCGGCCAGTGGCAGGATGTAGAGCTCCTCATCGTCGAGGTGCTCGATGAGAGCCTCCCGCAGCTCGTCGATGGTGGCGGCGACCTCCTCACCGACGGCGGGCCGAGCCTCGGTCTCCCACCGGTCCAGCGCATCGGGCAGGCGGCCCATCACGTCCTCGACCCGATGGTGCTGCTCCTCCATCCGATGGACGAGGTCGGCGGAGGGCGCTGCCCGCTCCAGCAGCTTCGGCCACAACAGCTCGTCCTCCCCGGTGTGGTGCAGGTGCAGACCGGTCAGGGCGAGCCGAATGTGCGCCCCGATCACCGCCGCGCGAGCGACATCGCCGGGCGCGACCGCGCGGACGATGGGCGGTGTCAGGGCGAGCTCGCGCCGGAAGGCGCGGTGCACGACCACCATGTCGTGGACGTCGGTGAGCTGATCGGGGGCTTTCGTCAGTTTCGTCATGTCCACCAGCGTGTCGAGCCCAGGGCGAGGCGACCAGCAACACCGGCCCCACACTTCCCTCACGCTGTGGAGTTCTCGGGCGGTGGAGGACGGATGTGTTCGAGAGGATGACCGTGGACGGGGCCCGCGTGCTGCGAGACACTCGGGACGAGGCGGGTCCGGGGTCGCCGCCGGCGACGCTCGTCGAAAGGAGTGTGAGCCGTGACCGTGTACCTGACGACGCAACCGGAACCCGGGGACGTACCGCTGCTCAAGCCTGTGCTGGCGCATCAGGGTGATGCCGATTTCGTCGCTCTGCTGGAAGCCTCACTGAGCCAGGCTCAGGGACAGGCGCGGGCCGGTCTCGCGGCGGATCTGTACGCCGCCCTGACCTGGCCCGTCACGTTCGCGGACTACGCGGAGTTCCTGGTCGCGTTCGCCCGCTGGATCCCGCAGCAGAGCACCGATCCGGCCTGGATCGATCCGGGCACCCCGGAGCACCAGGAGGTCTACGACCGGCTGTGCCACTTCTACTGGCTGATCGACCAGCCGGTGGGACCCGCCGGGCAGGCCGTCCAGGACATCGGCTGGTTCAGCGACTGGCTGATCGGGTACGCCGACGTCTGGGGTGAGTTCCTCGACACGACGGAGTCGTTCAGCGACGAGATCCTGCAGACCTTCCTGGCCGACTCCCCGAAGTACCGGGTCCAGGACTCCATGATCGACGGGCGGCCGAACAACCCCAGTGGCTGGCTCACGTTCAACCAGTTCTTCGCCCGTGACCTGAATCCCGGCCTGCGACCGATCGCAGCCCCGACGACGAACACGGTCGCCGTCGCGCCGGCCGACTGCACCTACAAGCAGCAGTACCGGATCGGCGCCGACTCGGGCATCCCGGCGATCACGATCAAGGGGACGCACACCTACGCCAACGTGCGCGACCTGCTGGCGGGGAGCCGGTACGCCGACGCGTTCGCCGGTGGCTACTTCATCCACTTCTTCCTCGGCCCGTACTCCTACCACCGCTTCCACGCGCCGGTGTCGGGCACGGTGCAGGAGTGCTATCCCGTGCACGGCAAGGTGTATCTGAAGGTCCAGCTGGCCCAGGACCAGTTCCAGGCCTACGACGCCTCCGAGGGGGCGTACGAGTTCGCCCAGGCGCGCGGCATCCTGACGATCGACACGACGTCATCGCCGGCCGGCAACGTCGGCATCGTCGGCGTCATTCCGGTCGGTATGTGCCAGGTGTCGGGGGTGAACATGACCCACGTCCCGGGGGCCGCGTGCCTCAAGGGCGACCAGTTCGGCTACTTCACCTTCGGCGGATCCGACATCATCGTGCTGTTCCAGGCGGGCACGGATCCCGCCTACAACCCGCAGTTCTCCCTGCCGACGCCCCCCTACTCGCTCTACGGATCCGAGATCGCGACGGTGACCGGCCTGGGCGGCTGATCTCTGGTGGTGGTCGCGACGAGCTACTCGGGCTGGACCCCGTGCTGGAGGACGAACGCGAGCACGTCCGACAGGGACGCGGTGGCCATGGCGATGCAGGTGTCGGCCGCCCCGTAGTAGAGCCTGAGCTCGTCGGTCTCGGGCACGTGGACCAGGCCGCACGGGAACACGACCCCGGGCACGTCGCCGACCAGCTCGTACGACTCGCTCGGTCCGAGCACCCACTCCTCGCAGCGGCGGATGACCCGACTGGGATCGTCGAGATCGAGCAGGGCGAGTCCGGCGCGATACAGCGCTCCGGCGACGGTCTGGCGTACGCCGTGGTAGACCAGCAGCCACCCCTCGGGTGTCTCCATCGGCGGCGCTCCGATCCCGATCCGGGCCGAGTCCCACCAGCCGCCTTCGCGGGCCGACAGCACGGGCTCGGGAGCACTCCAGCTGTGCAGATCCGGGGAGCGGGACAGCCAGATGTCGGCGCGCGCGCTCATCGCCGTCACCGGTCGGTGAAACAGCACCCAGTCCCCGTCGACCCGGCGCGACAGCAGCGCCCCGTTCTTGTCCTCCGGGGCCCTGACCATGCCGAGCCGCTCCGCGGTCCGGAAATCGCGCGTACGAGCCAACGACAGGCTCGGTCCCCCGGGTCCGAACGACGTGTAGGCGATGATCCAGGCCTCCAGCTCGGCCACCCAGGTCAGTCGCGCGTCCTCCAAGCCCCAGGACTCGTGCCGGGCACCCGGCGTGGGAGCCAGCAGGGGCGTCGTGTCGACCACCCAGTTGGAGAAGCCGTCGTGCGACCGTGCCACGGTCAGATCGCTGAAGCCCCGCCGGTCCTCCACCCGACAGAGCAGCACCGTCTCACCGTCGACCAGCGCCGCCCCGGCGTTCATCACCGCGTTGATCGTGTACGGCCACCGCTGCGGCGTCAGCAGCGGGTTGCCGGGATGGCGACGAAAGAGCCCCTCACTGAGGGCGCTCGCAGAGGGAGGCATAGGCCTCAACGTAGTCGTCCACCATCCGGGTCGCGCCGTATCGGGACTCCGCCACGCGGCGGACCGTCGCACGGTCCAGGTCAGCCACGCGGGCCACGGCCGTGGCGGCTTCGTCCACATCGGAGACCAGGAACCCGGTGACACCCTCATCGATCACCTCGGGCATGGACCCGAGCGAGAAGGCGACCACCGGCGTACCGGTGGCCATCGCCTCGACCACGGACAGACCGAACGGTTCCGCGAAGGCGATCGGGTGCAGGAGGGCGTGGGCCGAACCGAGGATGTCCGCCCGCTGCTTCGGACCCACCGAGCCGAGGTAGACGACTCGATCGCCGTCGACCTGCGGCTCGACCTGGTCGCGGAAGTAGCGCTCGTCGGCGACCAGCCCGGCGATGAGCAACCGCCGCCCGGTGAGCGCGGCGATCCGGATCGCCGCGGCGGTGCCCTTGTCGGGATGGATCCGGCCGAGGATGACGAGATCGTCCCCGCCGACCGCGGAGAACGGCAGGGCGTCGAGGTCGATCCCGTGGTAGATCGTGGCGAGGTAGTCGAGCTCCGGCACCCGGTCGGCGTCGGAGATGGACACGAACGCCGAGGACGAGGCGCGGTACGCCGGCAGGATGGCGGGATCGGAGAAACCGTGGATCGTGGTCAGCAGCGGCGCCCGGCAGTGGGCGGCGAAGGCGAGTGGCAGCCAGTCGAGGTGGTTGTGCACCAGATCGAACTCGGCCGACCGAGCCAGCGCGTGCGCGACGTGCATCGCCTCCCAGACGCGGCCGTCGAGCTGGGCGTCCTCGGCGTACGGCCGCGGGATCACGCCGTCCAGGCTCGCCGCGGTGATCGAGTCGAGGCTGGCGAACAGCGTGACCTCGTGCCCGCGCGCCACCAGCCCCTCGGCCAGGAGTCCGGTGACCTGTTCCCAGGGTCCGTAGTGCCGCGGCGGCGTCCGCCAGGCGATCGGGCCCAGCAGTCCGATCTTCATGAGGGGCCGATCTTCACGGGATGGAGACGGAGAACTGCAGCCCGGCTCCGTTGAGGGCGAGCAGGGCCTGCAGGAAGGCCAGGGTGGACTCGGCACCCTCGTTCTCGCTCACACCGGTCGGCCCGAGGCCGTCGTGGCACCCACCGGACGCGAAGTCGTAGACCGCCAGCCCGTACCGGTTGCGTCCCAGGAACCACTCGAAGGCCAGCACCGCCTGCGGTCCGTACCGGTGGTCGCCGGTGGACACCATGGCCTCGACCAGCGCCTCCACCAACGCGGCCGCCTCCAGCGGCTGCTCGTCCCCGTCGTCGGTCACCGGTACCGGGTGCAACCGGAGCCGCCACTGGTTGCCGATCAACCGCACGCTGTCGGTCTCGATGCCGCACTGGACGGCGTACCAGTCCAGGGCCTCGAGGCCGGCTCGCTGCCACTCCGCGTGATCCAGCCGGTAGCCGGCGGCGATCAGGGCCTGCGGCAGGCGAGCGTTGTCGTAGCTCAGCACGCCTTCGAACCAGCGCCAGTCGTCGCTGCGCACCCCGGCGTACCAGTCGTACAGGCGGCCGGCCAGCCGGCGGAGCAGGTTCTCCAGGGTGCTCGACATCGACTGTAGGTCCAGCCGGGCCAGTCCCAGCACCGTGAAGGCGACCTGCCGGGGGCTGGTCGACGCCTCGAGGGCGGGGACCATGTCCTCCAGCAGCCGCAGACTCGGGGCCGCTTCCGGTCGGGCCGGGATCGCGCCGACCACCTCGCCCAGGGCCCAGGCGGCCCGCCCCAGATGGTCGCCGTGGTGCGCATCGTCGATCCACCGGCGGTCGTAGGTCATGAAGTTGTGCATGCCGGTCGTCGACGAGTCCCAGGCGTGCTGCAGGAAGGCGAGCGCCCGGGACAGCATCCGGGCGTAGCGAGGCTCACTGAGCTGGCGATGCAGACCGAGCGCGGCCACGGCCAGCCGCGCCACGTCGTCCACGCAGTAGCCGGTGGAGCGGTTTGCCACGATCCCGTTGGCGTGCTGGATGATGCCCACGTCGTCGACCAGGGTGAGCAGATGGTCGGGACGGATGGCCGGGGCCCGCAGGGCCGCGGGGGCTTTCTCGACACCGGCCACCGGCCCGAGCTCGGCCGCTTCGCCCAGCACCTGGAGCGTGGCCGCCCCCACCTGGGGCCAGGCGAGGGCGGACCCGACCCGACGGGCCTCGGTCCGGGCCCGTTCCAGCTTGTCGGGGTGGTCGAGCAGGTCCAGTACCGCCCCGGACATCGCGGCGGCGTCGTCGAACGGCACCAGCACGCCGGCCCCGGAGCCGAGGAGGTCTTCCGCGTAGTAGTAGGGCGTGGAGACCACGGGGCAACCGGCGGCGACGGCGAAGGTCAGGGCTCCGGAGACGATCTGCTCGCGGGACCGGTACGGCGTCAGGTAGAGGTCGGTGGAGGACAGCAGCACCGCCAGCTCGGCCTCGGTGAAGAACCGGTCGAGGAAGTGCACGTGCTCGGTCAGGTCGAGCTCGCGGACCAGCCGCTCCAGACCCAACCGGTAGCTCTCGCCCTCGGACTTGACGACCTCCGGGTGGGTTTGACCGGCGATCAGATAGAGGACCTCGGGATGGGCGGCCACCACCGCCGGGAGAGCCGAGATGGCGAGCTCGATCCCCTTGCCGGCCGAGATCAGTCCGAAGGTCGACAACACCGTACGGCCCGCGAGCCGTTCCAGCGCGACCTGGGAGATCCGGTCGTCCGTCGCCCGGCCGCTGGCCGCGTCGACCAGGACCATCGGGGCCCCGTGCGGCAGCACCCGTACCCGCTCCGGTGGCACGATGCGGGCCTCGACGACCATCCGACGGGCGGTCTCGGTGAAGACGGTGACCAGCGTCGCCCGACGACAGAGGGCGCGGAGTGCTTCGGCCTGACGCACCGAGGGCGCCGACAGCACGGTGTGCAGCGTGACCACCAACGGCTGTTCGAGCTCCTCGGCCAGCGACACCACGAACGCTCCGGAGTCTCCACCGAAGATGCCGTACTCATGCTCGATCAGCACGACATCGGTGCCCCGGGAGCTGAGGGTGGCCGCCGCAGCGGCGTAGTCGCTGCGCACGTCCTGACGGATCGCGGCCACGACCTCGGTCTCGGCGATCTGCCGCGGATCGCGCAGGATGGAGACGATCTCGACCGGCATGGTCGGATCGGCTTCGATCAGCGCCTCGCGGAGATCCTGGGAGAACATCCCGATCCCGCACGGCCGGGGAGGGTAGGTCGTGACGACAGCCACGCGCATCAGATCACACCGTCTCGACGTCTAGGGGACTCGCAGTCTCCCACGCAGGTGGTCGGGCCGTTGGACAGGCCGAGGCAGAGGTCGGTCACCGTCCGCTGCCGAGCCGGACCGGGACGCCCGGAATTCGGCGAGGCCTGGCAGGTGGTCGACCATCGCACCTCGACGGTGCTGCCCGGCCTGATCGATGCTCACGTCCACCTCGTCGCGGACAGCGACTTCGGTGCCTCGACCGGGTGCCCGGCTAGATGGTGCCCGCCGCACCGTGGCAGACAGCCAAACTACAGAAGTAGTGACAGATCGCTGTATCCGTCCTACTGTGGGAGGGCGGGAGATCTTCAACCCGACGGCACTCTTGGCGTTCGATGCCCGCGGGAATCGGAGGGAACTCGTCATGCCCCCAGACACCCCATCGCGAACCGACGTGGCCGCTGAGGAGTCCCCGCACCACGAAACGCCGAGCGCCTTCATCCGCGTGCTCCGCCGACTGGAGCAGTGGAACGGGCTGGACCCGGTTGTCCGTGTTGTCGAGCCGCTGGCCAGTGCGATCGTGGCCAACGAGCGGCTCCGGCGTCTGATCCACGGTGAGGCCACGGGCATCGCTCTTCACGTCGTTCTCACCGACGCGCCCTTCGGCGCGTGGTTCATGGCCCAGTACCTCGATCTCTTTGCCGATGACGGCACGCGGCGAGCTGCTACCCGTCTCGTCGGCCTGGGGATCGTGGCCGCCGTCCCGACGGCGTTGACCGGGTGGGCCGAGTGGGCGCGTGCGGACCGCGGCGCCCGGCGGGTGGGGATCGTCCACGCGACGGCGACCGGCGCCGGGACGCTCATCTTCCTGGGTTCCTGGACGGCCCGGAAGGTCGGTCACCACGACCTCGGCGTCCGGCTCGCGCGATCGGGGGGTGTGCTGCTCCTGGTCGGCGCACTGTGTGGTGGGTACATGCGCAGCGACCGCCAGGCCGTACCCGACCTGGGTCACGTTGGTGAGTCGGGGCGGCCGACGTGATACTCGGCTCCTGAGGTGGTCTCTTGCCTGCTGACCTAGGGGCGGAGCCAAGGGACTCGAACCCCTGGCCCTGATCAGGCCGGTGGCCGGCCGGGAACCTCAGGGATGATGAAGCACCCTCTGTGGACCTGGTCGGCTGGGTGCGTCGAAGACGGGGGCTCAGGACATGCCCCGGAGCCACCACGCCTCGACCGGCGTGGTCTTGCCTTTCACGCTCATCGGATTGAGTTCAACGCCATCCCGCGCCGAGTCGAGCGACTCCCACGTGGCGAGTGCCACCGTGACCCGGCCGGGTTCGCCCGCAGCCATCAGGCGGGCCGCGACGTTCGTGGTGTCGCCGATCGCCGCGAAACTGAGGCGGCCCGCGGCGCCGACGGTGCCGACGACCGCCGATCCCGTGTTGACGCCGACGCGGAAGATCGGCCAGCGGGGATGGGATTCGGCGAGCGGGCGTCCGGCTTCGACGATCGCGAGGGCTGCCCGCGCCGCCCGGCGGCCGTGGTCGGGCTGATCGCCGCTGGCATTGAAGATCGCCATGACTCCGTCGCCGGCAAAGTGCTCGATGACGCCGCCGGCAGCATCGATGGCGGGGACCACGGCTGCCCAGTACTCGTTGAGCATCGCGATGACCTCGGTCGGGGCGCGCGCTTCGCTGAAGGTCACGAAGGCCGCGAGATCAGCGAACAGGACACTGATCTCGCGCTCCTCGCCGCCGAGCTGGGAAGCGGCC
>DATDAP010000739.1:0-22110 GCA_036525335.1 Microlunatus sp.
TGGTTCACCGGGTCTGACACCGCCCAGGTCGTGTCCAGCACAGTCGCCAACTACACACACCCGGACTCGCCGGCCATGCAGGACTTCGGCGAGGCGACCCTGCGCAGTGATCATGCGCACGGCTACGTCCGGGTCGACTGGTACACCCCCCAGGGCCTGCCGACCTGGGGCGACGGGCGGTTGATCATCCTGGGCACCGAGGGCTACCTGGAGCTGCGCAAGTACGTCGACATCGCCGGTCGGCCCGGTCGTGACCACCTGTTCGTCGTCGACGGCACCGAGACCGAGTACGTCGACTGCTCCGACGTCGAGCTCAGCTACTACCCGGACCTGGTGCACGACGTCGCCCACCGCACCGAGACCGCCTGTCCGCAGGCGCACACGTTCGAGGTGATGCGACTCGCCCTGCTGGCCCAGCGGGACGCGACGGCCAGCGGTTTCGCCCGATGACCCCCGGGCAGGACGACGGCCGGCGCGACCGCCTGCGGGTCGGCATCGTCGGTTGCGGCGGCATCGGCAACTCCCATGCGCGGGCCTACGTGGCCAACCCACGGGTCGAGCTGGTCGGCGTCGTCGACGTGATCGCCGAGCGCGCCGCCGCCTACGCCCGCGACTACGCCACGACGGCGTACGGATCGATCGCCGAGCTGGCCGATCAGCAGCCCGACCTGGTCTCGGTCGCCACCCCACCGGGCAGCCACGTGGGACCGACGCTGGAGCTGCTGCAGCGCGGTCGTTCGGTGCTGTTGGAGAAGCCACCCACCGCCAATCTGGTGGATCTGGACACGCTGACCGCAGCCGACGAGGTGAGCAGCGGCACCGTGTACGGCGTCTTTCAGCACCGGCACGGCTCGGGTGCGCGGCGAGCCCACGGGCAGCTGACCGCCGGCGCGCTCGGCCGGCCGCAGGTCGCCGTCTGCGAGACACTCTGGTATCGCCCCGACAGCTACTTCCTGCCGGACTGGCGCGGGAACTGGGCCGGCGAGGGTGGCGGTCCCATCCTCGGCCACGGGATCCATCAGATCGACCTGCTGCTGCACCTGATGGGGCCCTGGGCCTCGGTGCGGGCGCAGTCGGCGCGCCTCGCCCGGCCGGTGGAGTTCGAGGACGTCTCGCTGGCCATGATCACCTTCGCCAGCGGCGCCGTGGGCACCATCGTGACGAGCCTACTGTCGTCCCGTGAGCTCAGCCGGATCCGGATCGACACCACGACCGGGACGCTGGAGGTCGATCACCTGTACGGTTACCGCGACGCCGACTGGTCCTGGAGCCCTGCCCCGGACGCCTCGACCGCGGTCCGCAACGGGCTCGACCCGGGAGAGCGGACGAGCGTCGATCCGACCGCTCCGGCCGGCGACGCGTGGGTCGACAGCCGATCCGTCGACGTGCCCAGCAACCACGCCGCTCAGATCAACCGGCTCGTCGACGACCTGCTGGCCGGTCGCCGGCACGAGACCACCTTGGCGTCCACCCGTCCCACGATGGAGCTCGTCACCGCGCTCTACGGATCTTCGCTCACCGGCGAGACGGTGCACCGCCGTGATCTCGTCCCGGGACATCCGCACTATGCGCGACTCGACGGTGGCCTCTCGGCCGACGCCGTCACCGCGCGACTGGTCACTTCCTGAGCTCGAACCCCATCCCGCAAGAGAAAGGCCGTTGATCATGAACCCACTTCCTCGACCGCAGCGTGGCGGTCGACGCCCCACGTACCGGCTGCTGCTCGCACCCCTGGTGTTGCTGTCCAGTCTGCTGGGGGCCGCCTGTGCACCGGGTAGCGGCAACCAGGGCTCGGCGGACGCTGCGGTGACGCTGCGGGTGTCGACCTGGGGCAACGACTCGCGGCTCCGGCTCACCCGGGAAGCCGTCGACGCGTTCAAGACCGCCAACCCCGGGATCGACGTGAAGGTGGAGAACAGCGAGTGGAGCTCGTACTGGGACAAGCTCGCCACCTCCACCGCGGCCAACGACTCCCCGGACGTCATCCAGATGGACGAGGCCTATATCGCTGCGTACGGGGCACGCGATGCACTCACCGACCTGGGCTCGCTGAACAACGAGCTCGACCTGTCGGCCATGGACTCCAAGGTGCTGGACACCGGCACGGTGGAAGGCACGCAGGTCGGGGCTCCGATCGGGGTCGCAAACTTCTCGATCGCCGTCAACCCGACGGTGCTGGCGAAGGCCGGAGTGGCGATGCCGGACGACCAGACCTGGACCTGGGACGACCTGGCCGACACGTCGGCGCAGGTGACCGAGAAGCTCGGTGGGCAGAGGATCTACGGGATCGACGGCTTCGGCAGCGGTGCCGCCGAGCTGGGCATCTGGGCGCGCCAGCATGGCGAGGAGGTCTGGCCGACCGATGGGGCGGGCGCCAGCCAGGCCACCGTGCAGAGCTACTTCGAGTATGCGACCAAGCTGATCTCCACGAAGGCGGCGCCGCCCGCGGCCCTGCAGGTCGAGAACGCCTCCGCCGCCCTCGACGCGTCGACGTTCGCCACCAACAAGGCCGCCTTCCATCTGCTCTTCCACACCCAGATCTCAGCCTTCGCGGCGGCCAGCGGGAACGAGCTGAAGCTGCTCCGGATCCCCGCCCAGGCGAGCGGGGAGTCGCCGAAGATGGTGAACAAGGCGTCGATGTACTGGTCGATCGCCTCGCGCACCGAGCATCCCGAGGAGAGCGCCAAGCTGATCGACTTCCTGCTCACCGACCCGGCTGCCACCAAGGTGCTGACCACGGAGCGCGGGATCCCGGCGATCCCCGCGGTGCAGCAGGAGATCGCGCCGCTGCTGGATCCGCAGGCCAAGATCGCTCTGGACTTCTCCCAGGCGGTCACCCCGGAGCTGGTGGCGCCCCCGCAGGTGACCCCGCCCAACGCGTCCGGGTTCGGCACCGAGTTCACCGCGTCAGCCACCGATGTGCTGTTCGGACGAACGACTCCGGCCGCGGGGGCCACCAAGACTCTGGACATCATCACGTCGATGAAGTAGCGGCGTCCGGATCGATCCTGGTGGCGATCACCCACGCGGTCGCCGCCAGGACGGTCACCACCATCACCGTCGCCGGCCAGCCGTAGGCGACCCAGCCGAAGCCGACCACCCAGCCGATGACGGCCGAACCGGTGTAGAGCGACACGTTGTAGAGCGCGGTGGCCTGAGCCCGCCCGACACGGGCGTGGTGTCCGACCCAGGCCGACGCCACGGCGTGGGCCACGAAGGCTCCCGCGGTCAAGATCAGCAAGCCGATGATCATCAGGGCCAGTCCGTCGGCGAGCGTGAGCAGGGTCCCGATGATCATGGCCAGGGTCCCGGTGGTCAGGACCCGGCGCCGACCGAAGCGCGGCACCCAGCGGCCGACCAGCCGGGACGAGAGCGTGCCGGCTCCGTATGCGGCGAAGATCAGGGACGCGGCGATCACCGGCAGGCCGAAGGCCGGACCTTCCAGCCGGAAACCCAGGTAGTTGTAGATCGCGACCAAACCGCCCATGATCAACAGCGGCTGGGCGTAGAGGGCCAGCAGGGTGCGGTCCGACAGGCAGCGACGAACGTTCCCGGCCAGCGATGACCAGGCCGTTCGTCGTTCCGGGGTGAAGGATCGGGCCGGCGGCATCAGCCGGAGGAAGATCAGGGCGGCGCCCAGGCAGACCACAGCGACCACGGCCAGCGCGAGTCGCCAGCCGATCAGCTCGGTCAGTGGGCCGGCGATCAGCCGGCCACTGGCACCGCCGATGGTGGTGCCGGAGATGTAGGCCGCCGCGGCCGCGGCGGTGGAGCGAGGGTGCACCTCGTCATGCAGGTACGTCATCGCCAGGGCCGGAAGGCCGCCCAGAGCGACGCCCTCGAAGAACCGGACCGCGAGCAGCGACTCGATGCCCGGGCTCAGAGCGACCAGGAGACCGGCGATGGCGGCGGTCGAGATGGCGATCTTCATCGCGCGCAGCCGGCCGATCCGGTCGGACAGCCACGACCACGGCAGGACCGAGAGCGCGACCCCCCAGGTGGCGACCGACAGTGACAGGGCCGCCTGGGAGGCATCGATCTCCAGGTCGGCGGCCAGGGAGGGCAGGAGACCCTGCGGTGCGTAGAGCTGGGCGAAGGTGGCGACACCGGCCGCCCCGAGTCCGACGAGCATCCGTCGGTACGCCGGAGTGGCCGCCCGATAGCCGTCCCACGGCGGGGCCGCGGTCCGAACGTACCCGATGGTCGCTTCTGTCACCCACCTGACGCTAGATGTCGCTCACCCAGAGCACAAATGCATGTTTGAGCAATCACATATACGATGAGCGCATGAAATTGGCGGATCTGCAGCGAGTGCTGCGCCTGCTGCCGGTCTTCGTCACGGTGGCCGAGACGGAGCAGGTGACGGTGGCCGCGTCGATCCTGCGGATGCCGCAGCCGACCGTGAGCCGGGCGCTCAGCACTCTGTCCGAGCTCATCGGCACCCCACTGGTCGAGCGGCAGGGACGGGGGATCGTGCTGACCGCGGCCGGTCGCGAGCTGCTGCCGTTCGCCCGCGCCGGTCTGGACACGGTGGCGGCAGGGGTGGCGATGGTCGCCCAGGACCAGCTGGTCGGACAGGGCGAGGTGCCGATCGCCTTCCAGACCGTGCTCGGCGAGACGGTCGTCCCGGCCCTCATCCGGAGGTTCCGGGAGCGGCATCCCGGTGTCCGGTTCGGACTGACCCAAGGGTCCAGGAAGCGGTGCCTGAGCGACCTCGACCGTGGTTCGTCGGCCGTGGCGCTGGTCTCCTCACCTCCGCAGTCGGCCGACTCGGAGGTGATCGAGCTGTACGAGGAGCCGATGGTCCTGGTGGTCCCGCGCGGTCATCGCCTGGCCGCGGCGACACGGGTCACGGTCGCCGAGATCGCCCAGGAGGATCTGATCGTGCTCAAGAGCGGTTACGGGCTGCGGGACCTGATCGAGCTGCTGTTCGCCGACTCGGGCCTGCGGCCGCGGATCTCCTTCGAGGCAGATGACTCCCACACCGCGCGAGGGCTCGTCTCGGCCGGTCTCGGGGTGACGGTGTTGCCGTCCTACGTGCCGGACGCCGACACCGTGCAGCTGCGGATCGACCACCCGGAGGCACGACGGACCATCGGGGCCGTCGCCCGACGCGGCGCGTACGTCCCGTCCGTCGGCGCCTTCCTGGACTTCCTGCGCAGTTCCGGGCCCATCATCTCGGCCGGGTCGCTCGGTCCGTACGCGCGTCCCGCGCCGAGCGTTCAGCCCTGACCGCTGACGAACACGTACGCCCGATCGACCCGCCGGGCGGACGCCCCGTCGAACGGCACCAGCACCCACTCGCGCATCGGTCGCTGACCGGCTTTGGACAGAGGCTGCCCGAGGCCGGTGCCGACGAGCCGGTCCACCTCGCCGGCCGGGAGCTTGATCATCAGCTGATCCCGGTGCGTGCAGGCGAAGACCTGGCTGCGTACCCGCAGGCCGTCCGCGCCGAAGCCGCGGCGGGTGCCGTCGGGCAGCTCCACGTCGGCGTGATCGGCGAAACGTTCCGTGAGTCGGGCGTAGCCGGCGACCGGATCGGGAGCCCAGCCAGGATCACGCCCGAACGCGGCCACCAGACGCTCCACTGCGCCGGCGTGCTCGCCGATCTCCAGCGACGAGGCGAAGGGGCGTCGTTCACCCAGCGTCCGGTCCCCGACGGCAGCGAGCAGCTGCCGGGCAGGTCCGTCGAGGGCGGTAGCCACGGGCTCGAGCCCGATGGTCGGCGCGTCGCCGGCCTTGGCCAGATCCCACCCGTGCAGGAAGTGCTCGACGGATCGCAGGACGATCACCTGGCCGCCGGTGAGTCGGCCCACGGGCACCTCGAAGGTCCCGGCTCGGATCTCCGGGTCGCCGAACACGGTCGCCAGCTGCGAGCTCCACGTTCGGTAGTCGGACGGAGCGGGTGGCGGCTGGTCTGCGTCGGGGGCCATCCGGGGGGACGTGGGCAGGCTCGATCTGCCGGTCAGCAGTCCCGCGAAGAGACGATCGCCGCCGACCAGGTGGCCCAGCAGCTGGGCGTAGTTCCAGTCCGGACAGGGGGTCTCGCTCTGTGGCTCCGGTTCGGTGTCGACGATCGCGGCCACCGTGTCGGTGACGGTGCGGAAGATCTCGAGAGGATCTGGCATACTTGAAAATCTAAAGTAGCAACGTGATCCCGTCAACCAGGCGCGATCCTCGACGAGAGAGGGAGTCGGATGTCGCGGTCGTACGGTCAGCTGTGCGGGCTGGCGCTGGCGCTCGACGCGATCGGCGATCGTTGGAGTCTGCTGATCATCCGTGAGCTGCTCGTCCGGCCGGAGGGTGCTCGCTACACCGACCTGCGTGACGGTCTGCCCGGGATCGCGACGAACCTGCTGGCCGATCGGCTGCGTGATCTGGAGGCCGCCGGGGTGCTCCGGCGTGAGGAGCCCCGACCGCCGGTGGCGACCCCGCTGTTGCGACTGACCGAGCTGGGGCAGGGCCTGCGTGCGACCGTCGAGGCCCTCTCCGTCTGGGGTGGTGAGCGGGTGCCGGCGGCGAACGGTGACGACGAGTTCCGTAGCCGCTGGTTGATCATTCCCATCGAGGCGATGCTGCGCGACACCGAGCCGGACGAGCCCGCTGTGATCCTGGAGATCGTCACCGGGGACGAGCCGGTGATCATCGAGATCGGGTCCGGAGCGGTCCGGGCGCGTACGGCGCCTCGTGCGTCCACTCGACCAGGAGATGGTGGGCGGCCGCCCGATCTCGTCGTCACCGGGCCTCCGAAGGCGGTGCTCGGGGTGCTCTCGGGAAGGCTGCCGTTGATCGCCGCCACCCGGCTCGGGGTCACGGTCGCCGGTGACGGCGGCGTGCTTGCTCGAGCCGGGCTGGGCGGGGCCGATCAGGTGGTCACCAGCCCTTGACCGGACCTGCCGGGGCTCCCCAGGTCGACACCATCGTGCTAGCGGGGGGAACTGGAAGCGGGGACGGCGATGGCGGCCAGAGCTAGGGTCGGAGGGATGCAGCCATCAGAGGTCGCGCGTGCCGTGGCCGCAGCCCTGTCCATCGCCGCCTCGCTCGACCTGACGAGCGACGACGCGATCGTGCTGAACAACTCGAACAAGCTCACGCTGCGGCTGCTGCCGTGTGATGTCCTGGCCAGGGTGGCACCGGCGGACCAGCAGGTCGCGCAGTTCGAGGTCGATCTCGCCCGGCGGCTCACCGCAGCCGACTGCCCGGTAGCGGCACTCGAGCCTCGCGTGGCGCCCGATGTCTACCAGCGTGACGGCTTCGTGGTCACCCTCTGGACCTACTACGAGTCGAGCTCAGCACAGATCTCACCGACCGACTACGCCGACGCTCTGGTACGGCTGCACGTCGGCCTGCGCACGCTGGAGGTCTCGACGCCGCGCTTCACGGATCGCATCAACTCGGCCCTGAAGCTGATCGCGAGCCGCGACCTCACTCCCGCACTGGCCGGCGAGGACCGCCGGCTGCTCGGCGAGACGATGCGACGACTGGGACGCACGGTCGGCGAGCACGGGGACGAGCAGCTCCTGCACGGCGAGCCGCACCCGGGCAACCTGATCGCCACGAAGCACGGGCTGCTGTTCGTCGACCTCGAGACGAGTTGTCGTGGGCCGAGGGAGTTCGATCTCGCGCACGCACCCGACGAGGTCGCAGCGCACTATCCGGGTGCCGATCCCGATCTGCTCCGGCTGTGCCGGATCCTCGTCCTGGCCATGATCACCACCTGGCGCTGGGATCGGGAAGACCAGCTCCCCGACGGCCGTCGGCTGGGCACGGAGTGGCTGGCCCAGCTCCGCGCGTCGCTCACCCGCGGATGACCGGCTGATCATCTGCGCCCGAATTCCGTGCGCCTGAGCAGCGAGAGTCCGAGAATCCGATGGAACAACGCGCCGGGCGTCGACTACGGTCCGCGGGTGATCTATCAGCACCCGCTCGCGTACCTGCTGGGGTTGGAAGGTCTGGCGCTGTTGCGCTCCTGGGCCGGTGATGAGAACTATGACGAGCGCTTCGTCCGCGAGCGGTTTGCGGCGGTGCGGGCGCTGCTCGATGATCCAGAGCTGGCCTCACACCCGGGCGTGCTGATCGAACCGAACGCGACGGAGTCGGCGTATGCGGAGTGGGCCGGCAGCTACGACGACCCGGGCAACGGGCTGTTCGATCTCGACGCACCGCTGATCAACGCTCTCGTCGCCGAGCTCCCGAGGGGCCGGGCGATCGACGCTGCCTGCGGCACCGGGCGCCTGGCCAGCCAGCTGGCCGCCCTCGGCTTCCAGACCATCGGGGTCGACAACTCGCCGGCGATGCTGGAGCGAGCCAGGGCCAGCGCCGCCGACGTGGCCTTCGCCGTCGGTGAGCTCACCGCTCTGCCGCTTCCGGCGGCCAAGGCCGACCTGGTCGTCACCGGACTTGCCCTGACCCACGTCGTCGACCTGACCCCGGTGTACGCGGAGTTCGCTCGCGTTCTCGGCCCCGGTGGAGACCTGGTGGTCTCCGACGTGCACGAGGATCTGGTCTTCCTCGGCTCGGTCGTCAAGGCCAACGGGCCGGACGGGCGACCCCAGCTGGCGACCACTGCCCGCCACTCCACAGCCGATCATCTGGTCGCTGCCTTGTCCGCCGGCTTCTCGGTGGTCAGCTACGAGGAGACGCCACGCCGCCCCTCCACCCCGCAGGATCCCCTACCGGAGCGCACCCGAGAGATCGGCGACTGGCGACTCTGGCCGTGGACGCTGCTGGGCTTCGACCCGGCAGCGACCCGCGCCGCCTGGAACAACCCGGCCATCGCGGTCTGGCACTTTCGGCGCACTCGCTGAAACAGCGACGATCCCGATGACTTCCGGGCACTGCTTCGGTCAGGTCAGTGAGTGCGAACAGGCGGGACGGTGGACGCCGGACGAAGGGAGACCCCGATGGGAACGCTGATGGTCGACTTCATCACCTCGCTCGACGGCTACGGAGCCGCTGAGGGATGGCCGGGCTACTGGGGCCTGGAGAGCCCCGACTACCTCCGCTGGCTGGACGAGCAACCGGATCACACGGTCCTGATGGGGGCCACCACCTACCGGTTGATGTCCGGGTTCGCCGCCGCCGGAGAAGAAGTCGGCGCGCTCGACCGGTTGGCCAAGGTCGTCTTCTCCTCGACCTTGACCGGGCCGATCGAATGGGCCAACACCCGACTGGTCGGCGGCGACGCGGTCGAGGAGGTGCGGAGGATGAAGGAGGCAGACGCCTCCGAGCTGAGGACGCTGGGGAGCGTGAGCCTGTGCCGATCGTTGGTCGCGGCCGGTCTGGTGGATCGCTTCAGGGTGGTGGTGTTCCCGGTAATCACCGGCGCGACGGGTCAGGACCGCATCTACGACGGGTATCCCGACGTCGGCCTCGAGCTGAGCGAGAGCCGGACTTTCGGCGGCGGACTCCAGCTGCTGGAGTACCGCCCCACGGTGCTCGACGGTCCACCGACCTGACGTCGTGCCCGCAGGTCCGTTCCTGTTGGGGCGATGTGGAGGTCGGGACTAGCGTTGGCCTCAGCGAGCGCTGATCACTCCCGGCCTGGCGCTCGACGACGAAAGGACCACCGTGACCATCATCGTCGTCGGAGCCGGCCTCGCCGGCGGAACGGCCGTCACCGAGCTGCGGGAGCAGGGGTACGACGGCCGGTTGATCCTGATCGGATCCGAGATCCATCCGCCGTACGAGCGACCGCCGTTGTCGAAGGGCTATCTGCTCGGCAACGACCCGATCGCGGGCGCCTTCGTGCACGAGACGCCCTGGTACGCCGAGCACGAGGTCGACCTGCGGCTGGCCACCACCGTGACGGCCCTGGACCTCGCCGCCCAGGAGATCACCGGGGGCGAGAGGCTGGCGTACGACCGCCTGCTGCTGGCCACGGGTTCGAGTCCCCGTCGCTTCCGGCTGGCCGAGGAGTCGGGCACGCCGTCCGCGTACCTGCGCAGCATCGAGGACAGCGACCGGCTGAAGGTGGCGTTCGCGGCCGGAGCCAAGATCGCGGTGGTCGGCGCCGGCTGGATCGGGCTGGAGGTCACCGCGGCGGCACGCGAGGCCGGCTGCGAGGTGACCGTCTACGAGCAGGCCGAGCTGCCGCTGCTCGGGGTGCTCGGTCCCGAGGTCGCCCGGGTGTTCGCCGACCTGCACCGCGCTCACGGCGTCGACCTCCGGTTGGGGGCGCCGGTGACGGCCGACGACCTACGGGAGGCTGATCTGGTGGTGGTGGGTATCGGCGCCGCGCCGGCCACCGAGCTCGCCGAGGCGGCCGGGATCGCGGTCGACGACGGGGTGCTGGTGGATGCGCAGCTGCGCACCTCGAACGCGAGCGTGTACGCGATCGGCGACATCGCCAACCATGATCATCCCAAGCTCGGCCGGCGGGTCCGGGTCGAGCACTGGGAGACGGCGATCGAGCAGGGCAAGACGGCCGCCCACAACCTGCTCGGCGGTGCGGAGGCGTACGATCGGATGCCCTACTTCTTCACCGACCAGTACGACCTCGGGATGGAGTACGTCGGCAGTGTCGGTCCGGACGGCTACGACCGGGTGGACGTCGACGGCGATATCGACGGTGTTGCCAGCGACCAGGGGGCCTTCCGGGCGTTCTGGGTCAAGGACGACACGGTGGTCGCCGCGTTGCACGTCAACGACTGGGATGCTTCCGACGCCATCCGGGAGAGCATCGGCAGCACCCGCTGAGCCGCGGACCCGCGACGACGGTCGGTCAGTCGCCGAACCGCAGCAGCACCTTGGATGATCGGGAGGCGTCCTTGGCCATCGCGAATGCTTCCAGGGCCTCGGCGACCGGGTACTCGTGGGTGAGCACCGGATCGACCACCAGGCTGCCGTCGGTCAGAGCCGCGATCACCTCGTCGATCTCGTCGTTGAAGCGGAACGAGCCGACCAGCTCGAGCTCGCGGGTGATCGCCAGCGACAGGGGCACGGGCTGATCGCCGGTGGGCAGCAGCCCGACCATCACCACACGTCCGCCGCGAGCGGTGCCGCGGATCGCACTGGCCAGACCGCGGGGACTGCCGCTGGAGTCGATCGCCACGTCCGCCTGCACCGCGTCGATCGCGGCGCGGTCGGTGGCGTTCAGCGTGCGAGTGGCGCCCAGCTCCCGGGCCACCGCCAACGGATGATCATGGAGGTCGACCGCGATGATCTCGCCGGCCCCGGCCCGTCTCAGGACGGCGACGATCAGTGCCCCGATCGGTCCGGCTCCGATCACCAGCACGGCCTTGCCGGTCACGTCGCCGGCCCGGCCCACGCCGTGCCAGGCCACCGATGCTGGTTCGATGGCCGCCGCCGTCCGCAGGTCGAGGCCGTCGGGCAGCTCGCGCAGCATCCGGGACGGCAGCGTCGCGTAGCGGACGAAGGCACCGTCGGTGTGCGGGTACCGGGCCGCGGATCCGAGATAGGTGCAGCCGGGTGACAGATTCGGCCGGTCCGCGGGGTAGCGCGTGACCCCGTCGCCGGCGGGCGAGGCGGGGTGCACGGCGACCCGCCTGCCGGCCCCAGGACCGGTGCCGTCGACCGCTGCCGAGACCACCGTGCCGACCACCTCGTGACCGAGCACCATCGGCGCCTTCAGGATCGACTCACCCGCCGCGCCGTGGGTCCAGTAGTGCAGGTCGGAACCGCAGATGCCCCCGTACGCGATCTCCACCACGGCCTCGTCGGGACCGGGCGCCCGGAGCGGGAGGTCATCGATCCGCAGATCGTCGGCGGCGTGGGCGACGACGGCGGGGGACGAGCTGGGCAACGACATCAGATCACCGGGTTCTCGAGAGTGCCGATGCCGTCGACCACGATCCTGACGACGTCACCGGGCCGGACGGCCACGGCGGTGCCGGGCGCACCGGTCATGATCACATCACCCGGTCCGAGTGGCACCCAGGCGGTCACGTAGGCGAGGCTCGCCGCGATGGTGGACGGCAGCTTCTGGGTGCCGGAGTCCGCCCGCAGCTCCTCGTTGACGAAGACGCGGATCGACGTGTGCTCAGGATCGGGCAGCGACTCGACCACCCGCGGACCGAGCGGGGTGTAGCCGAGGCCACCCTTGCCCTGGAAGATCTTCTCGTCCTCGGCGTTCCGGTCGACGTTGGTGACGTCGTTGGCGATGGTGAAGCCGGCCACGTAGTCGAAGGCGTTGTCGACCGTGAGCCCAGCGGTGTCTCGAGCGATGATCACCGCCAGCTCGCCCTCGACGTTGATCGTGCCGACGTCGCGGCGCGCGACGATCGGTTCGCCGTTCGCCACGATCGAGCGCAATGACTTGTGCCAGGCCTGGATGGGCAGCGGGTGGTTGTTCAGGGTCTTGTTGTGGGCGATCCCGATCAGGATCCGGGGGAGGACGTCCATGATCATCACACCACCGCCGTCATGCCGCCGTCGACGTAGATCGTCTGGCCGTTGACGAAGTCCGACGCTGCCGAGGACAGGAACACCAGCGCGCCGACCAGCTCGTGCACCCGACCCCAGCGACCGGCCGGGGTCCGCTGGGCGACCCAGGCGCTGAACTCGACGTCGTCGACCAGGGCCTTGGTCAGCTCGGTGGCGAAGTAGCCCGGCGCCAGCGCGTTGGCCTGGATGCCGTGCGGCCCGAGGTCGGCACACATCCCCTGGGTCAGCATCACGATGCCGCCCTTCGTCGCGCTGTACGGGGTGATGTTGGGCCGAGCCAACCGGCTCTGCACCGACCCGATGTTGATGATCTTGCCGCTGCCCCGGGTGACCATGCCCCGGGCGACCCGCTGACCGACCAGGAACGCACTCGTCAGATTGGTGGCCACCAGGTCGTGCCAGTCGGACACCGCGAACTCCGTGAGCGGGGCGCGCCGCTGGATGCCGGCGTTGTTCACGACGATGTCCGGGGTGCCCCAGAACCGCTCGATGCGACCGATGCCGGCGTCCACGTCCCCGACGTCGGTGACGTCGAAGGTCTCCACCAGCACCTCGCCGCCGGTGATCTCCCGCAGCCGGGCGGCCGAGGACTCGGCGACTCCGCGGTCGCGGCCGTGCACCACTGTTCGGGCCCCTGCCTCCAGCAGACCCTGGGCGAGGGCGTAGCCGATGCCTCGGCTGGAGCCTGTGACGAGCGCGGTACGTCCGGTCAGGTCGAAGACACTCATCGGGTCGCTCCCACCGGTTCCTCGTGCAGGGCGTCGCTCAGCTTCGTCAGCTCCCGACCCTTGGTCTCCGGGGTGATGAAGGTGGTGCCGAAGGTGATCGCGGCCAGGATGAAGGCGTAGATGGCCAGCGGCACCCACGAACCGTCGAACTCCTTGATCAGCACGGCCCCGAGTACGCCGGCCAGACCGCCCGCGATGACGGCGCTGAACTCGCGGGAGATGGCGACGCCGAGGTAGCGGTGCTTGTTGCCGAACATCTCGGGCAGCAAGGCGCACTGGGCGCCGAGCATCGTGTTGACGCCGAAGCCGATCGCCACCCCGATCACGACGATCACCAGCACCGGGTTACCGAGCGAGATGAGGTACCAGCCCGGGAAGGCCAGGACCAGCATGACGATCGCGCCGAACCGGTAGACGGGGACTCGACCGAACCGGTCCGAGATGCGCCCGGCCAGCGGTACCGAGACCATGCCGATCAGGGAAGCCACGGCCACCGCGACTGGTCCGATCGACGGATTCACCATGATGGTCTTGGTCGCGTACGCCACGGCGAGCGAGTTGAACATGTAGGAACCACCGTTCTCGGCCATCCGCAGGCCGATCCCGCGCAGCACACTGCCGAGCGAGTTGGAGAAGATGTCCCGGATGGGACTCTCGGCGATCTGCTCGTGCTTCTCCAGCTCCACGAACGTGGGGCTCTCCTTGAGCCGCAGCCGGATGAACAACGCGATCAGGATCAGCCCGATCGAGGCGAGGAAGGGGATCCGCCAGGCCCAGCCCAGCACGACCTCCTCGGGTAGCGTGCCGAGAAAGGCGAAGACGCCGGCCGCGAGCAGGGTGCCGGCCTGGATGCCGATGAACGGGAGGGCCGAGAAGAAGCCGCGGCTCTTCACGGGCGAGTACTCCGCCATCAGCACGGTGGCGCCGGCCTGCTCGGCGCCGGCGCCGAAGCCCTGGCACAGCCGCAGGAAGACCAGCAGGATCGGGGCCCAGATCCCGATGGTCTCGTACGTGGGCAGCACCCCGACCAGCGTCGACGCCCCGCCCATCAAGACGATGGTGACGACCAGCACCCACTTGCGGCCGAGTCGGTCACCGATGGTGCCGAAGAACAGGCCACCCAGCGGACGGGCCACGAAACCGACCCCGAAGGTGGCGAAGCTCGCGATCAAGGCGGTGGCCGGGTCGAGGTTGCTGAAGAACAGCGTGGGGAAGATCAGCGCCGAGGCGAGACCGTAGAGCGCGAAGTCGAAGTACTCCAGGGCGCTGCCGGCCGTGCTGGCCAGGGTGGCGCGCCGCAGGTTGGCGGCGTACTCCGGATCGTCGGATTCGCTCACGGGTGGGGTGAGGTGGTCAGCGGCCACGGTCGTCATCTCCTTTGATTGGACGGTATCAGGAGATTAACAGCATGCTGAACAGAGTTCAACAGGCTGAACGACCGGATCTACCAGAGCGCGGCCCGATAGAGCGGGTTGCTGAGTCGGCGGACGGCCTCACGCAACTCGGACACGATCGCCGCCACGAACTCCGGGGTGGCACTGGTGGCCATCAGCGACGTGCCCATGGCCAGGGGCTGGTCGCCGCTGGTCCACGGCGGCAGCACCACGGCTGCGCCGTAGATCCCCGGATGCACCTCGTTGTCGTCGATCGCGTAGCCGCGCTCCCGGGTGGCTCGGATCTTGGCCAGCAGGGCGGGCACCGTCCGTACGCTGCGCTCGGTCAGCTGGGGGAAGTGCTGCGGGCCCCGGAACCGGTCGATGATCTCCGCGTCGGTGAGCGTGCTGAGCAGGGCGTTGCCGACGGCGGTCGGGGCGGCCGGGAAGCGGCTGCCGATGCTGGCGGTGAGACGCATCGGCGCGCGCCCCTCGTGCCGCGCCAGGTAGACCGCGTCGGTGCCGTTGAGCATGGCGACCTGGACGACCTCGTGGCTGAGCAGCGGCGCGTTCTCGCAGAAGGTGTAGAACTCGCGCATCTGGTTGAACTGCGCGATGAACGCGCCGCCGAGCTCGACGTTGCGCCGGCCGAGCACGTAGCCGGCGGGTCCGCGGCTGATCATCTCCTCTTCCTCCAGCGCTTGGCAGAGGTTGGAGGTGGACGACTTCGCGGCCCCGATGCCGCGGGCGATGTCGGCCAGACCCATCGGCTCGCCACGGGCGTCGGCGAGCAGACTCAAGATCGCCAGCGCCCGGGTGACGGCCGGAGCCGGAGAGCGATCGGCGTCCCTGTCGGGCTCTGCACCATCGGGTCCCGCGCTGCCGGGTGGGGGCTCAGTAGAAGTCAACGGTGTCGACCCGGTTGACGAGGTCCGCGCCGTCCAGCAGGCGGGTGGCGTTCGCGGCGAACAGCTCGGCGATCAACCGGTCCTCGGCCACGTTGAGAGCGGCCGTGTGGGGACTGACGAGCACGTTCGGAGCATCCCACAGCGGGCTGTCCGCCGGCAGCGGCTCGACGGCGAACACGTCCAGGGCGGCGAAGCCGATCCGGCCGTCGACCAGGGCCGCCGTCAGCGCCTCCTCGTCGATCACCGTGCCCCGACCCACGTTGACCAGGATCGTGCCCGGCTTGGCGTTCCCGAACACCTCCGCGCCGATCAGCTTCTCGGTCGCCGCCGTGCCGGGCAGGGTGGAGATGATGGCGTCCACCTCACCCACGTGCGCGGCGATCTCGTCGGGCCCGATCACCAGGTCCACGTGCTCGACCGGACGGGCGTGCCGGCTGGTACCGATCACCCGGGCTCCCAGGGCGGCGAGTCGGCGGACGACCTCGGCGCCGATGCCACCCAGTCCGGCGACCAGCACCGTCATCTCCGAGACCTGCTTCATCTCCCAGCGACCGGCCCACTGATGATCACGCTGCAGGGACTGCAGCCGCGGCAGCTCCTTGGCGCCGGCCAGCAGACCGAAGATCGCGAACTCCGCGAGCGGTCCGCCGTGCACGCCGGCCGAGGTGGTGAAAGCGATCCGCGCCAGCTGCTCGGCGCTCAGCTCGGCGGCCTTGACCTGACCGCCGCCTCCGGCCGCCATGGTGTGCACCCAGCGCAGGCTCGGATTCGCCTCCACCGTGCGATGGAGGGCGGCCGGATCGACGTCGGGAACCCCGTACAGGGCGTCGGCGGAGTCGAGCAGCTGCTCGAACGCCTGTTGCTGCTCGGGTGTGCGGCGGAACGACGGGTCGCCGGAGAAGTCGGCGGGGTGGCGCATCGGCGGGTACAGGGTCTGGTCGCGGACGAGCTCGATCCTCGGCTCCAGCTCGAGGATCCGCCGGCAGTTCTGCTCGCTCAGCGGGGTGGCGACGACGACACGCAGTCGGGTGTCCAGGGTGCTCATGCGGCTTCTCCAGGCTTCGGTGACTGATGGGCTTCGGTGGCGGCTGGCTCCGGGTCAGTCTAGGGAGCATTCACAGTATTGAACAGCGTTCGCTATGCTGCTCGGATGCCGACCGTCGAAGAAGACTGCTCCGTGGGTGTCATCGGGCTGGGGGCGATGGGTGGGCCGATGACCGCGAATCTGCTGGCCAGGGTGCCCGGAACCGTACTGATCTCCGGCCGCGACCGCGCCAAGCACACCGGACTCCTCGACTCCGGCGCGCAATGGCGCGACACCCCCAAAGAGCTGGCCGAGGACGCTGAGGTGGTGCTGTTGATGCTCCCCGACCTCCCCGAGGTGGAAGGCGTGCTGGCCGGCCCGGACGGGCTGTTGGCCGCCGACCCGGAGGATCTGGTCGTGATCATCTCCTCCACCTCCTCACCCGCCGGGGTCCGCGAGCTGGCCGGCCGTCTGGGTCACCAGACCGATGGGGCCGTACGAGTGGTGGATGCTCCTGTCTCCGGGGGCGTCGACGGCGCCACCGCCGGCACGTTGTCGATCATGGTCGGTGGAGCCGACGCCGACGTCGCCCGCGTGCTCCCGGTGCTGGCCGGCTGCGGGACTCCGGTGCACCTGGGTCCGTTGGGCGCCGGTCAGGTCGCCAAGGCCTGCAACCAGATGATCGTCGCCGCCACGATCCTCGCTCTCGGCGAGGCCGCGGTGCTGGCCGACCGCAGCGGTCTCGATCTCGCCACCCTGTTCGAGCTGCTGGCCGGCGGCTACGCGGGCAGCCGGATTCTCGCGACCCGCGGTGACCGGATCGTGACCGAGGACTACAGCCCGTCGGGGGTGGCCAGGTACATGGTCAAGGACCTCGACTTCGCGACCGCGGTCGCCGCCGATACCGACACCCACGCCCTGCTGCTCCCCACCCTGCGGGCGGCGTTCACGGAGATCGTGTCGTCCGGTCTGGGGGACCTCGACATCGCCGTCACCCGGCGTTTCGTCGCCGAGCGCTGACGGTTTCTCCGGGACGGACCCGGACAACACCCGGACAGCCGTCCGACGATGGCCGCGAAGGCTTCGCAAGGCGTACCAATCGTCCCTAGCATGGGGAGGTCGGGTCGTCGGCGGGGTGTTGCGGGTATCTGTGCGGGTTCTCGGTTCTCTTCGCGTCATGGCCCGTCAGCCAACCGATCGAGAGCCGATGGACGATCTGCGCAGCACCCCGGATCCGGTGATCTTCCTGGAGAAGGTCCGGCGTCCGATGCTGCGCGGACTGGTTCGGGAGCGGCTCGACCGATGCCTGGCCGGTCTGTCGGACCAGGGCCAGGACTGCTCCTGTCTGCTGGTGCTCGCACCGCCGGGATCCGGCAAGACGACGCTGCTCGCCCAGCTCGTGGAGAGCGACGGCCTGCCAGCGGCCTGGTATCGGGCCGGGCCCGAGGATGCCGACGAGGTCGCGCTGACCCGTCACCTCGGCTTCGCCCTCGGCTCGGCGCTGGCCGACCCCGGCATCATCGAGGCCGCGGGCTCGGGTCGGGTCGCCGATCTCGTACGACGGCTCGACAGCCCCGACGTCGGCCCGGTCCGGTTGGTCGTCGATGACCTCCATGAGATCGCCGGCACGTCGGCCGAGGCGGCGCTCGAGACCTTTCTCCGGCTGCGTCCGCGGACGATCACGATCGCGCTGGGCAGCCGCCGGCAGCCGGGGCTGAACACGTCCCGACTGCTGGTGGCCGGCGAGTTGATCATGGTCGACGGCGAGGACCTGCGCTTCCGCTCCTGGGAGGTCGAGCAGCTCTTCCGCTCCGTCTACGACGCTCCGCTGACGCCGGAAGCCGCCGCGGCCCTGACCCGGCGTACGGGTGGCTGGGCAGCGGGACTCCAGCTGTTCCACCTGGCCACCACCCAGCTGGGTCGGGTCGAGCGGGAACGTGCCGTCACCGAGCTGTCCGGTCGGTCTCGGCTGATCCGTTCCTACCTGGCCCGCAACGTCCTGGACGGGCTGCCGAGCGAGCGGCGCGGGTTCCTGCTGCACACCGCCGCGCTGGGTGTGCTGACCGGGAACCTGTGCGACGCGCTGCTCGAGACCCAGGGCAGTGCGGGGGTACTGGCCGAGCTCGAGCGGGAGCAGTTCTTCACCACCACCTCCGACGGAGGGCTCACGTACCACTATCATCAGGTGCTGCAGACCCACCTGGAGGTGCTGCTGATCGACGAGCTGGGCGGCTGGGCGGCGCGCGATCTGTACGCCCGCAGCGGGCGACTGCTGGAAGAGGCCGGCCGGCCGGCCGAGGCGGTCCGGGCCCACGCCCGCGCCGAGGACTGGGGGGCCGTCGCCCGGCTGATGCGACCCGACACCACGGTCGTCAACGGTGACGACACCCTGTGGCGGATGCTGGCTCTGCCCGGCGCCCCGACCGATGACCCGGGCCTGGTGCTGGCGGGCGCTCGGCGACTCGCTCGCGACGGACAGGTGGAGAAGGCGTTGGAGGCCTATCGGGAGGCCGAGCGGTTGCTGGACGACCCCGGTTTCGGCCGGCGCTGCGCCGCCGAGCGGCAGGCGGTCGGCGTCTGGCTCCCGCAGTCGGCGACGAGTGCCCTGCCGCCGGTGCCACCCGGCGCGGATGCGGAGTCGGCCCTGTTGCGGCTCTCGATCGAGCTGCGTCGGCTGACGCGGGACGTGCGCCGTCCGGAGTCGTACGAGCGGAGTTGGCTCAGGGGCCTGGCCTACGTGCTCGCCGGCGATCTGGTCACCGCGGAACGGTTGCTCGCCGTGCCCTGGACGCCCGACTCCGGGGCCATCGGTTGGGAGACGCTGGCGGCGGAGCTGGTCGGCTGCCTGGCGCAGGCGATCCGCGCCGGTGAGGACCACCTGGTCGGCCAGATCGAGACGATCACCCTGACGGCGGAGATGGACGGCTGGCCGTGGCTCGCACGGCTGGGCCGGTGTCTGCAGACGGTGGTGCAGCTGGACGTGGGCCTGGCGGACGGGCGGGTCGAGGCGGCCGCCGATCTGCTGGCGTCACTGGCGCGCGGCAGCGACCGCTGGTCGCTGCTGGTCGCCGCCGTCGGTCTCGCGATCACCGCCCGGCGAGCCGGCGCCGCGGTGTTGGCCGCCGACGCGAGTGCGCAGGTCGCCAGGCTGGCCACCGAGCTCGGTGCTCCTGCCCTGGCCGGAGCGGTCGACCATCTGAGCGCCGCCGCCTCGCCCACCGCAGCGCACGTGCCCGCGCCGTCCGTGAGACGGACAGCCGGCCCCGTCGACCAGCCGACGATCGAGCTGCGCTGCCTCGGTGCCTTCAGCCTCCGGGTGAACGGCGTCGAGACCGACTGGCGTGCACTGCGCCCGAAGGCGCGCTGCCTGCTCATGCTGCTGGCTCTGCACCAGGGTCGTCCGCTGCACCGGGAACTGCTCATCGAGGCACTCTGGCCCGAGGCGACGTTGAGCTCGGGGGTTCGCAGTCTGCAGGTCGCGGTCTCCAGCATCCGTCACTGCCTGGCGGTGAGCGGCGTGCCGGGTGACCCGATCAGGCGGCAGGGCGACGCGTACGAGCTGCTGCTTCCGGGCGCGGCGATCGACGTGACCGCGTTCCAGCGGACCATCGAGGACGCGCGACATCTTCGCCGGGGTGACGCGCTGACGGCGCGTCAGACCGCCCTGGATCTCTACCTGGGTGACCTTCTGCCCGAGGTCGGCCCGGCCGACTGGGTGGTGGAGGACCGGGAACGGCTGCGGCTGCTGGCTGCTGGGCTCGCCGCTGCGGCTGCGGCCGACGCCGTTTCGGTGGCCGATCACGGGGTCGCGATCGACCTCGCTCGTCGGTCGGTGACCCTGGACGCCTGCCACGACCCGGCCTGGCGGCTGCTGATCGAGACGTACGAGCGCATCGGCGACCTCAGTGCCGCCGCGGTCGCCCGGGCCGACCACCGGCGGGTGTGGGACGACCTCGGTGTGGTGCTCCCGCTTCCGGACGAGGTGGCGCACAGCAGCTGGCGGGCACCCGTCTAGGAATGACGACTCCTGACCTGCCTCAGCGATAGGTCCAGGTCGGAGTGGTGATCTCGTCGGCCTCCAGCTTGAAGTTGTTCAGCACCTCGCCGTCGCTCACCCGCGTCAACCAGAGATCCCACGTCTTGCCCGCGTTCCCGAACGCCGACTTCCGGTTGGAGATGACGACGAGGTTCTTCCCGTCCGGAGACCAGACGGGCTTGATGTCGGCCGCCTTCGTCTCGGCCACCGCCCGCTGAGCCGAACCATCGGCGTTCATCACGTAGACATCGGCATTTCCACCCACGCCGCCGATCAGTCGTCGGAACGCGATCTGACTTCCGTCGGGCGACCACGACGGGTCGGCGTCGAGACCCTTGGTACCGGAGGTGATCTTCTTCGGTGCGCCGGTGCCCACCAGGGGCAACGTGAAGAGCGAACCTCCATCGCCCGTGCCGGACGCACTGGCCCAGTAGAGCACCGTCTGTCCGTCCGGCGAGATCGTCACGTCGTCAAAGCGCTCCTCGCCAGCATCCAGCCGCCGGATCAAGCGACCATCCGTGTTGACGACGAGCAGCTCGAAGTCGTTCTTGGCGAGTCGGCACGAGATCACCAGCGTCGACGGATCCGCCTGACTCCAGCTGGCACCCGCCACGGTGTCGCACCCGGCGGGCTCGCGATCGGCGAGATCCCGTTCGGCGCTACCGTCGGAGGCCATCACGTGCAGGGTGCCGTCTTCCAGGAAGACGATGGAGGTCCGGTCTCGCTGCAACATGGGGTTCGCCAGCTTCCCGTCCGGACCGGGCAGCTTCTCGGGGTCGGCGGAGCCTCCGGCATCGACGAGGTAGAGCGGTCGGGTGTCGTCGTCGTCGTCCTCGGTACGCATCGGCACCACGATCAGATTGGGGGCCAGCGGTGGACCCGCCGGTAGCGCGCCCGGCGCCGTCGATCCGCCAGTGGCCGACGGTGACGGCGACCCTGATCCGGACGGGGTGGCGGGGGTCGAAGGGAGTGGCGTCGAGGTCTGGGAGGCGGGCGGCGCGCTGACCTGTCCGACGGGAGGCGGGGTCGCGCTGCCGCCAGGCTTGACCAGCCAGAAGCCGATGCCGATCGCGGCGCCGATCAGCACCACTCCGCCGACGATGGCCAGGATCAAGTTGCGTCGGGAGCCGAAGGGACCTCCGTCACCGCCGGACTGGGGCGGATAGCCGCCCGGGCCGCCGGGGCCTCGCCCGCCGGGTCCGTACGGCGGGGTCGGCGGTCCGGGTCGTTGTCCTGGTGGTCCGGGGCGCTGACCTGGGGGACCGGGTCGCTGACCGGGCACCGGCGGTCGTGGTCCCTGCTGGTGCGGACCGTTCGGAGGCTGGGGCGGGGCGCTGCCGGCCACCTGTGGACCCACGAAGATCAGGCGCTGAGGCATCGGCTGCTCCGTCGTCGAGACTGCGGTACGACAACAGACCCTAGTACCGCGGAGCCCGGTGCCGCGTGACCGAGATGATCATGCACCTGCGGTGACCTCCGCCCGTGGGCGATCCGGACGGCTCACCCTGGTCGAACTGTCGCACGGGCCGCAGCCGCTCGCCAGGTCGGCGCGAGCAGATCCTCCTTCCCGATGGGGCAGCGACGCCGATGTGCGGTGCCGGAGATCTCTGCTGCCCCAGGAATTCCGGGCCTCGGT
>DATDAP010000740.1:0-2005 GCA_036525335.1 Microlunatus sp.
GTGTAGCCCTCCGCCAGATAGGTCGACCCCGCGCGGGACTCGATGATCGAGCGGATCTCCGCCCGCTGCCGTCGCAGGTCGAAGTCCGACCCGTCGGTCGGCAGGTGCAGCATGCTGGTCATCCAGGACGAGAAGTGCTGCGCCTTCCAGACCCGGGCCAGCGCGCGGGCTGAGTAGTCCTCCAGCGCACGCTCGGCCCCGGTGGCCAGGAACTCCCGGATCGCGGGAGCGAGCACCCGGACGTCGGCCAGGGCGAGGTTGAGTCCCTTGGCGCCGGTGGGCGGCACGGTGTGGGCCGAGTCGCCGGCGAGCAGCAGCCGGCCGTAGCGCATCGGCTCGCAGACGAAGCTGCGGAAGCGGAGCACCGCGCGCGAGGTGATGGGACCATCCACCAGCTGCAGACCGTTCGGGTTGACCCGGGCCTGCAGCTCGGTCCAGATCCGGTCGTCGGACCAGGCGGCGACGTCGGTGTCGGGATCGCACTGGACGTACATCCGCTGCAGGGACGCCGTGCGCTGGCTGATCAGGGCGAAGCCTCGCTCGGAGTGGCTGTAGACCAGCTCCGGCGCACTCGGGGGAGCATCGCAGAGGATGCCGTACCAGGCGAACGGGTACTCCCGGAAACTCTGCTGTCGTCGGCTTTCGGGGATCTGGCGTCGGCAGGTGCTGCGAGAGCCGTCGGCGCCGACCAGCAGTTCGCAGCGGATCTCGTGGGCGACACCGCCGGCATCGGTGAACCGCAGCACCGGTCGGTCGGACGTGAGGTCGTCGACGGCCGTGTCGGTGACCCCGAACCGCACGTCGCCGCCGTCCCGGGAGCGCGCCGCCGCGAGGTCGATGAACACATCGGTCTGCGGGTAGAGCCACACCGACGAACCGACCAGATCCGCGAAGTCGATCCGGGCCAGCCGCCCGTCGAACCCGATCTCGATGCCGGTGTGCTCGTCGCCCTCCCGCAGCACCCGATCGGACACCCCGGTGTCGACGAGCAACCGCACGCTGCCGGCTTCCAGGATGCCCGCGCGGACGGTCTGCTCGATCTCGGCGTACGTCCGGTTGTCCACCACGACGCTCTCGATCCCTTCCCGAGCCAGCAGGTGCGAGAGCATCAAGCCGGCCGGTCCACCGCCGACGATGCCGACCGTGGTGGTGCTGCGGAGTGCGCTCGGAGCAGGCGTCGTCGTCATGGCCCCTATCTGAGCCCACACCGCGGGGTGCTGGCGATGACCAGTTTCCGTCCAGTGGAACGCGCGTTCGTCGTCCCGAGGACCTGTGCGGTCAGTGGTCCTCGCGGACCGATGTCAGCGTGCGCTCGACGCCGGCCGCCGCCACCTGGAGGGCCGCGACCAACCGCTGACGATGCCGGCCGAGCGACGGGACGACGATGCCCAGGGCGGCGATCACCTCCTGCTGGGGATCGCGCACCGGAACGGCGACCGAGCACGCCCCCAGACTCATCTCCTCCTGCGTGACGGCGAAGCCTTCCTCCCGTACCCGGGTCAGCTGGTTCTGCAGCATCCGGGGCTGGGTGATCGTGTACGGCGTGATCCGTTCCAGTCGGCCGAAGGCGGACAGCTGGACCTCCGCCGGGGCGTACGCGAGCAGCACCTTGCCCACACCGGTCGCGTGCAGCGGCAACCGGCTGCCGACCCGACTGACCACGGGCACCGAGACGCTGCCGGACAACCGCTCGAGGTAGAGCACGCTGACGCCGTCCCGCACCCCCAGGTGGACCGTCGCTCGGGTGGCGGCATGGATGTCGTGCAGGAACGGGGCCGCGGCCTCCCGCAGGGTGCTGGACGCCGGCGCCAGCAGGCCGAGCCGCCAAAGTCGGCGTCCGATCACGTACGCTCCGTCGTCGCGTCGGGTCAGCGCACCCCAGGCGACCAGCTCACCCACCAGTCGATGCGCGGTCGGCACCGGCAGATCCGCCCTGCGCGCGATCTCGGCCAGCCGCAGGGTCGGATGCCGGTTGTCGAAGCAGGCCAGGATCGACAGCACCCGG
>DATDAP010000741.1:0-4009 GCA_036525335.1 Microlunatus sp.
GCCTCCCCGATCGCGCGCCCGGGGGTGAAGGACTGCTCCGCGTACTCCCTGATCCCCGGCGGTAGGTCCACCAGGGTGGAGGCGAACAGGAAGTCGATGGCCCGCCAGGCGTCCGGGTCCCGTTCGGCCACCGTGCCGGGGACCAGCGGCCGCGCATCTTCCCAGGGCCGGGCCAGGGCGTCAGTGTCGTAGCGGGGTGGGTCCACCTCGACCTCCGACGTCGCGGTGACCACGAGCTCGGTGTGCGGCTCGGTGACGTGGAAGTAGGACTTGGTGTTGCCGTAGAGGTCGACGTGTCGGTAGAGGTCGGAGGCCCCCGGGTCGACGGTCACCTCGTGCGACAGGCAGCGCTGCCAGTCGAGATCGCGTGGGCGCAGGTGGAACTGCCCGTAGCTCCCGGTGACGTCGTCGTCGTAGGTGTACGTGGTGATGTGCTGCACGCGGTACCTCATCGCGCCACCCCTCCGGTGTGAGATCTCACTGCCTGCCTCCCACCGAGTTGCCCCACATCGGCTGCGGCATCGGCGGCAGCTGCTGGTACTGGTCGCGGATCGCCTCAGAGAGATTGCGCAGCTGGCTGGACAGTCCGGCCAAGAAGGTGCCGAGCTCAGCGCGACCGACCGGCGACGGGCCCTCGCCCGCCCCGAGCAGCTCGGCCGGGTCGACCTGCCGGAGGTTGTGGGCCAGCGCGTCGGCCAGCCGCAGGGGCCGGGCCGTGGGCGAAGCGTTCGGGATGGCCCGCAGGTCGCCCAGGATCCGTTCCACCTGGTACGCGACCGAGCGCGGGTTGCGGAGGTCGAAGACCAGCAGCTCAACGGCGGCCTCGACCCTATCCCGCCCGCGGTAGCGGCGTCGGAACGTGACGATCGATTCGGACGCGGTGAGTACGGCCTCGACCACCATCCGCTCGGTGTCCCACGACCGCTCGACGCAGACGGTGGCCTGCAGCAGCGACAGCATCTGCAGGGCCCGCTCCAGTCCGCGCCCGGTGTCGAGCATGTACCACCCGGCGTCGCGCACCATGTTCTCGCTGACGATCCCCGCCAGCGCGAGCAGACCGGACAGGATGCGTTCGCTGGCGTCGGTCAGCTGCAGACCCTGGTCGTACGGGTTCGCGGCCAGCGCCGCGGACGCCCGCTCGATGTCGGCGAGCACCATCCAGACGTCGTCGGACAGCTGGTCGCGGACACCCTGGGCGGCCAGCGAGAGGGCACTCAGCGACTGCGCCGCCGTGCCCGACCGGTGCCGGTCCAGCAGCAGCGCCCGCAGCTCGGGCATCATCTGCCGACTCGCGGTCAGGAAGCCGGGATAGGTGGTCGACACCTTGGTGACCGCCTGCAGCAGCACCTCCAGCGTCCGGCCGGGGGTGAGGTCCATGTCGGTCTCGATGGCGACGGTCCGGGTGGCCAGGGTCAGCCGGAGCAGATCCTCGGCGCGCTCGGCGTACCGACCGAACCAGAACAGGTCCGCCAGCACGCGCGGGACCATGGCGGCGGTCGCCGCGTCCACCGGGGCCGCCAGGTGCTCGGCCTCGCCCCGGACGCGGACGCCGGCGGGGCGGCCGGTGATGATCGGGTGCTCGCTCACCACCCAGACGTCTTTGGCGATCCCCCCGCCGGGGGCGGTGACCAGGACACCGCGCGTCTCGTCGGTGTCGTCGCTCACCCGGGCCAGGCCGCCGAGCATCGCCGTGTACGACGCCCCGTCCCGGACGGCGAACGAGCGCAGCACCACGTTTCGGGGCACCAGCTGGTCGTCGGCGGTGGTGGGGGCCGAGGAGAGGTTCAGCACCTGCTGACCGACGTAGCGGTGCGGGTCGGCCTGGACCATGGCCAGCACCTGCTCCCGCTGCTGCCGGGAGAGGGCGAGCGCCCGCACACTGCGACCCCGACCGCGGCTGGTCGGTCGGATGACCAGCTCGTCGAGGTGATCGGTGACGTAGCGCAGACCGTCGGGGTCGCCGCACCACCAGGTCTGCACCGACGGCAGCCGCAGCGGCTGCCCGAGCAATCGCTCGCACAGATCGGGCAGGTACGGCATGAACGCCGGGTTCTCCACGATCCCGGAGCCGATGGTGTTGACCACGCTGACGGTGCCCTGCCGGACGCACTCGACCAGACCGGCGACGCCCAGCCGGGACCCGGGTCGCAGCTCGAGCGGATCGGTCCAGATGGAGTCGACCCGACGGAGGATGACGTCGACCTCCTCCAGCTTGCCGAGCACCCGCATCCAGACCCGGCCGTCGCGGACGGTGAGGTCCCGCCCCTCGACCAGCGGGAAACCGAGCAGGGAGGCCAAAAAGGCCTGGTCGAAGGCGGTCTCGGAAAGGGTGCCGGGGCTGAGCACCACGACCCGGGGGTTCTCCACCCGGGCGGGCGCGGAGTCGACCAGGGCGGTCCGCATGGCCTGGAAGAACGGAGTCAGCCGGTGCAGGTGCGCCGCGTGATAGACCTCCGGCATCACCCGGGAGACGACCCGCCGGTTCTGCATCGCGTAGCCGGCCCCGGACGGCGCCTGGGTCCTGTCCGACATCACCTTCCACTGACCATCGGCGTCTCGACCGAGGTCGACGGCGACCATGAACAGGGACGGGCTGACGATGTCGGTGCCGACCAGGGTCCGCAGGTACTCGTCGTGATCCAGCACCGCGGGCACGGGCAGGTGTCGACCGGCCAACAGCTTCTGAGCCCCGTACAGGTCGGCGACGATCGCGTCCAGCAGCTCGGAGCGCTGAACGACGCCGGCCTCCAGCGCCGACCACTCGCGCTCCTGCAGCACCAGCGGCAACGGGTCCAGCCGCCAGGGCACCTGCTCGGCCAGCGGCGGCGACTCGGCGGGTTTGCCGGGGGCGGTGGCCGGATCGGCGAACGTGACCGCCGAGGCCGGGCCTGGCGTGTAGGTGACACCGTCGTCCTCCAGCAGCCGGGCGACCTCCCACTGGGCCCGCCGCAGGTCCGCACCGGCGTACGACTGCAGGCCCTCGGCCAGGCCCGACCAGGCTTCGCGGACAGTGCCCTGGGGCCCGGCGAACTCGTCGAACACCGGCACACCGACCGCGAACATGTCGGGCTGGACCAAGCGATCGAGGTAGCGCTCGAGGACCGTCATCCGCGACCCCAGCGCCGTGGGGTACGCCGCCGCAGGTCGAGGGTGAGCGGGTAGTCGTCGGCGTCGCTGCCGCGCCAGGCGGCGCGCTCGGCGAGGGCGTCGACGTCGATCACCCCCGTGGTGTGACCGCTCGCCTCGAACCGCCGGGACCGCCGCGCTTCCGCCTCTTTCGCGTTCACCGGCGGGTGCTCGTACGAGCGGCCGCCCGGGTGGACGACGTGGTAGGTGGCTCCGCCGAGGGAGAGCCGGTTGCCGAGATCCACCACGTCGAAGACGAGCGGGGTGTCGATCTCCAGCGTCGGGTGCAGCGCCGACCACGGCTTCCACGCCTTGTAGCGGACGCCGGCGACATAGCTGCCCGGTGTCCCGGTCGAGCGGAGCGGCACCGGCTGGGAGTTGCAGGTGACGGCGTACCGGCCGGTGTCGAGGCCGGTGACGAGCACCTGCACCCGCTCCACCGAGGAGTCGACGTAGCGGGCGGTGCCGCCCGAGCTGGACTCCTCGCCGAGGACGTTCCACGGCTCGATCGCCGAGCGCAGCTCGAGGGCGACGTCGCCGATCTGGCTGATGCCGATCCGTGGGAACCGGAACTCCAGGTACGGGTCGAACCAGTCCAGGTCGATGTCGATCTGGTGCCGGCGCAGGTCGGCCACGATGTCGGCCAGGTCGCTGGCCACGAAATGCGGCAGCAGGAACCGCTCGTGCAGCCGCGTGCCCCAGCGGATCAGCGGAGCCCGATACGGGTCCAGGGCCGAGCGGGCCAGGATCGAGCGGACCAGCAGCGCCTGGACCAGGGCCATGTCGGGGTGCGGCGGCATCTCGAACCCGCGCAGCTCGAGCAGACCGAGCCGACCGCGGGAGGAGTCCGGGCTGTACATCTTGTCGATGCAGAACTCGGCCC
>DATDAP010000742.1:0-8714 GCA_036525335.1 Microlunatus sp.
CTGGCAGCTCGAGTCCCTCTACCGGTCCAACGCGAAGTACCTGCCGAGCTGGCAGCCGCGCTTCATGTGCTTCGAGTACGCCTCCGACCTGCCCCGGGTCGGCACGGCCGCCGGCAGCGCCGAGGGCTTCCTGACCCGACCCAGCCTGAGCTCGCTGCTGAACCGGAAGGAGTCCGGCGCACCCGCCGCCCTGGAGACGGGGACGGAGGAGTACGCGGCCGAGGTGCGCGCGCTGATGCCGCCGGAGCCCGATCTGCTGGCCGAGGCGCTGTCGGCGGAGAAGCTGCCGGAGCAGGTGCGGGTGCGTCGCGACAAGGTCGACCGGTTGAAGGCCCGCGGCATCGAGCCGTACCCGGTCGGCTACCCGCGCAGCCACACCCTGGCCCAGGTGCGGGCGGAAGCCGGTCTGCTGGCCGCGGACGCCAGCAGCGGCGAGACGGTGTCGATCGCCGGCCGGGTGCTGTTGAAACGCAAGCTCGGCGGGATCGGGTTCGCCACCCTGCGGGACGGTTCCGGTGATCTGCAGGTGCTGGTCTCCCGCGATCGGGTGGGCGACGAGCTGTTCGACCTGTGGCGCCGGGACATCGACCTGGGCGACCACATCGGCGTGACCGGTGAGGTGATGGCCACCCGCACCGGTGAGCTGTCTGTGCAGGCGACGTCGCTGCAGCTGACCAGCAAGTCGCTGCGGCCGCTGCCGGACAAGCACAAGGGACTCACCGACCCGGAGGCGAGGATCCGGGCCCGCTACGTCGACCTGATCATCCGACCCGAGGCCCGCGAGATCGCGTACGCCCGGGCGACGGTGGTCCGCAGCGTCCGGGACTCCCTGGCCCGGCGCGGTTTCACCGAGGTCGAGACCCCGATCCTGCAGCTCATCCACGGTGGCGCCAACGCCCGGCCGTTCGAGACCCACATCAACGCGTACGACCTCGATCTCTACCTGCGGATCGCCACCGAGCTGCACCTGAAGCGGCTGATCGTCGGCGGCATGGAGAAGGTGTTCGAGATGGGCAAGCAGTTCCGGAACGAGGGGGCGGACTTCAAGCACAACCCGGAGTTCACCTCGCTGGAGCTGTACGAGACGTACGGCGACTACGACACGATGCGGATCCTGACCCAGCAGATCATCCAGGAGGCTGCGGTCGCCGTGTACGGCGAACCGGTGGCCCGGCGGGCGGAAGGTCCCGACGGCAAGATCGTCGAGTACGACCTCTCCGGCGACTGGCCCGTCAAGACGATCTGCCAGGCCGTCTCGGAGAAGCTCGGGGAGGAGATCACCGCGGAGACTCCCCGCGAGGTGCTGCTGCGCCACGCCGCGGCGATCGGACTGGATCTCGACGCCGACAGCCGCTGGGGCTTCGTGCTGGAAGAGGTCTACGGCGAGCTGTGCGAATCGACCACCACCACCCCGGTCTTCTACACCGACTTCCCCAAGGAGAACGCGCCGCTCACCCGGCAGCACCGCCACGATCCCCGGTTGGCCGAGAAGTGGGACCTGGTGATCTTCGCCGCCGAACAGGGCACCGCCTACTCCGAGCTGGTCGACCCGATGGACCAGCGTGAGCGGCTGGTCGCCCAGTCGCTGCTGGCCGCGGCCGGCGACCCGGAGGCCATGCAGGTGGACGAGGACTTCCTGGAGGCCCTGGAGTACGGGATGCCGCCGACCGGCGGCATGGGCATGGGCATCGACCGGCTCGTGATGAATCTGACCGGGCTCAGCATCCGCGACACCATCCTGTTCCCGCTGGTGCGGCCCAACCGATGATCGACCGACGGGACGTTTTCGGGTGAGCAGACGGTTCGAGGAGCTCGCGTGGGAGCCGACCCCGATCGGTGAGGTGAGCCTACGGCGCCGCCAGGACTCGGTCACCGGCGTCGACATCTTCGAGGTCAAGCTCGGCGATGAGTACCTGATGTCCAGTCTGTTCACCGTCGCGGAGATCGCCCTGGCGGACCTGGCGCTCGGCTGGCTGGGGCGTCGTGGGATCTCGACGGGCGGGTGGGACGTCGTGGTCGGCGGTCTCGGTCTGGGCTACACGGCGGACGCGGTGCTGGCCGACGATCGGGTCCGCCGGCTGATCGTGGTGGACGCGCTGGCCCCGGTGATCGGCTGGCACCGCCGGGAGCTGGTCCCGCTGGGTCGGGCGCTGACCACCGATCCGCGGTGCCGGTTGGAGCTCGGCGACTTCTTCTCGATGTCTCGGGAGTCCGGCTTCGACCCGGACGTCCCTGACCGCCGGTTCGATGCGGTGCTGGTCGACATCGACCACTCGCCGCGCCACCAGCTCGGGGCCGGCAACGCCGACTTCTACGCGGTCTCCGGCGTCCGCGAGCTCGCCACCCGGCTGACTCCCGGTGGCGTCTTCGGCCTCTGGTCCAACGACCCGCCCGACCAGGCGTACCTGGACGTCCTGAGCGAGGTCTTCACGGAGGTGGCCGCCGAGGTCGTCTCCTTCCCCAACCCGCTGCAGCAGCGCCAGGCGACCAACACGGTCTACCTCGCGAGCACCAGCTAGATCGCACCCACCTGTGCCAGCCAGATGAAGGACTGCGGCAGTGTCGCGCCGTAGGTGGTGTAGTTGTGGCCGCCGCTGTCCATCAGCAACGTCGCCACCCCGGGGATACCGGACGACTGGGTCACCATCTTGGAGGTGTCGGCGTACTTCGCTCCCGGCACCCAGGCGTCCTTGTCCTGCTTGCTGGCCACGATCAACAGGTTGGTCTGCTGCTGCGGTGGCTGCTTGATCAGCCAGATCGGCGAGTTCTCGTTCCGCAGCTGCGCGTTGCCCTTGAACAGGTTCCCGGTGGTCGGGTCGGTCTCGGCGTCGAAGTAACCGCCGATGCTCACGGCCGCGGAGAACGCCTGTCGGTCGCGCAGCAGCAGCTTCGCGGCGCAGAAGCCACCCGTGCTGAAGCCCATCGCGGACCACTTCGCACCTGCGGGGTCGGACCGTACCTTGCGGATCACCTGGTCGCGGACGCTGGTCGACAGCCAGGTCTCCGCCTGCGGTCCGCCCGGGATGTCGGTGCACTCGGTGTCTCGGGGTGGGGCGATCATCAGCGGCGGGAACACGGCGATGAAGGGCTTCACCTTGCCGGAGTCGATGGCCTGGGTCGCCTGTCGACCGAACGAGAAGCCGTTGAACATCGCCTCCGGGGTGCTCGGCTGACCGGGCAGCACCATGACGGTCGGGTACCTGGTCAGCCGGTGCTGGAGCTGGTCGTACTCCTTCGGCACCCAGATCAGCACCGGAAGGCGCGCCGCGCCGAGACCCGTGGCCCCTGGGACCTTGACCGCGATCGTGATCACCCGGCCCTGCGATCCGTCGGCCGGCACCAGGTTCGTCAGGTCGACCGTCCCGGCGGCGGCGTTCGACTCCCCACCAGGTCGCCCCACCCGTTGTAGAAGCCGTACTGGTTGTTGGCGTACAGGCCGATGGCGCCGACGGCCAGCAGCTGGCACAGCACGATGCCGACCAGCCGGAGCAGCCGGCCGGGGATGCCGGTGGGTCCACGGCCCCACAGCACGATCACCGTGACCGGAAGGATCGCCGCGAGGGCGACGACGACGGCGAGCAGGAAGGGCGACGTGAGACTCATGGGACCAGGCTCGTGGACTCGACTCCAACCCGGCTCCAACCACTGCTGGAGTTGAATGGCGCCATGGCAGCCTCCGAGCCCATTCGTACCCGGGTCGCCGGCCGGGAGCTGTCGGTCGTCAACCTGGACAAGATCATGTACCCGGCCACCAACTACACGAAGGCCGAGGTGATCAGCTACTACTCCCAGATCGCCGAGGTGCTGCTCCCCTACATCGCCGACCGGGCGCTGACCCGAGTGCGGTTCCCCGACGGGGTGGCCGGTCCCAGCTTCTACGAGAAGAACGCCCCCTCCGGCACACCGGGCTGGGTGCGCACCGCGCGGATCCTGACCGGCGACGGCCCGGTGGACTACGTGGTCGCCGACGAGCCGGCCACCGTGGTCTGGCTGGCCAACCTCGCGGCGCTGGAGCTGCACGTCCCGCAGTGGCGGGTCGGGGTGCTGGACCCCCGGACGGCCGCGGCCGGGGCACTGGAACGGGGCGACCCACTGGCCGACCGGGTGGTGGTCGACCTCGACCCCGGCGCGGGCACCACGATCGTCGACGTCGCCCGGGCCGCCATGATCGCGGCGGAGCGCCTCGCCTCCGACGGTCTGGTGCCGGTGCCCCAGACGTCCGGCAGCAAGGGCATCCAGGTCTACGCAGCGGTCGCGCCCACGCCGAGTCGACGGATCTGGGCGTACGTGAAGCAGCTGAACGCCACCCTGCACCGGCGACTGCCGGACTTCTTCGTCGCGTCGATGTCGATCGCCGAGAGGGCGGGACGGGTCTACGTCGACTACAACCAGAACCTCGCGGCCCGCAACACCATCGCGCCGTACTCGATGCGGGGACGGGAGCGACCGAGTGTGGCCACCCCGATCACCTGGGAGGAGGTCGCGGCCACCAACGGCCCGGATGATCTTCAGTTCTCACCGGAGGACGTGCTGGCGCGGGTGGCCGAGCACGGCGACCTGGCCGCCGACCTGCTGCACCCGGACCGGCCGGAACTGCCGCTGGTCAGCGGCGATGCCGGCTAGTGGGGAGCGGGCCGGTTAGGCTGCGCCCGTGAGCATAGAGGCCGTCGCCGCCAAGAAGAGTCCCACCCGGATGCCGCGCGACCAACGCCGCGCGCAGCTGCTGGATGCGGCCAACGACGTCTTCACCACCAACGGCTACCACGCCGCCGCGATGGATGACATCGCCGTGGCCGCCGGCGTCTCGAAACCGGTGCTCTACCAGCACTTCGGTTCGAAGCTCGATCTCTACCTCGCGCTGCTGGACGCCAGCTGCGACCGGCTGGTGGAGGTGGTCGAAGAGGCCCTGGACTCGACGGAGGAGAACGCCGACCGGGTAGTCGCCACGATGGGCGCGTTCTACGAGTTCGTGTCGTCGGCCAGCGGCCAGTTCCGGTTCGTGTTCGAGTCCGACCTGACCGGCGACGGTCAAGTGCAGCAACGGCTGTGGAAGGTCAACAACGACATCGCCGACGCCATCGCGGTGGTGATCGGGGACGACACCGGGCTGCCGTACGAGCAGTCCAAGCTGCTGGCCATCTCCTTGGTCGGGATCGCCCAGGTCAGCGCTCGCTACTGGGTTTCCGGCGGAACCCAGCGGATCGCGCTCGACGAGGCCAAGCACCTGGTCAGCAACCTGGTCTGGCGCGGCATCGGCGGTTTCCCCAAGACCGAGCACCCGCACCCCGAGGAGACCCCGTGACGACCGGTCACCTGCTGGTCCGACGCCCGTCGCCGGCTCTCGCCCACGGTGAGCTGACCCACCTCGATCGTGCTCCGGTCGACGCCGAGCTCGCGCTTCGACAGTGGCAGGGCTACGTCGACGCGTTCGCCGCCCACGGCTGGACGGTCCACCAGGTCCCCCCGGCCGACGACCACCCGGACGGCGTGTTCGTCGAGGACACGGTGGTGGTGTTCGACGATCTGGCGGTGCTGACCTCGCCGGGTGCGGCGTCCCGGCGCGGTGAGGTGCGCACCACCGAGGACGCCTTCGCGGCTCTGCCCGCGGCCGTGCGGCCGGAGCTGACCAGGATCACCGCGCCCGGACACCTCGACGGCGGTGACGTCCTCAAGATCGGCCGGACGGTGTACGTGGGGCTCAGTGGGCGCACCGACGAGGCCGGCGTCGCCCAGCTCACGACCCTGCTCGAACCGCGAGACTGGCGGGTCGTGGCCGTGCCGGTGACCAAGGTGCTGCACCTGAAGTCCGGCGTGACCGCGTTGCCCGACGGGACGGTGGTCGGTTTCCCGCCGCTGGTCGATGACACCGGCGCCTATCCCAGGTTCCTGGCAGTACCGGAGGAACACGGCACGGCCGTGGTCGACCTCGGTGTCTCGTCCGCCGGGGGCAGGGCGGTGATCATGTCCGCCGACGCGCCGCGCACGGCCGACCTGTACGCGGCCCGGGGGCTGGAGGTGGTGACCGTACCGATCACCGAGTTCGAGAAGCTCGAGGGTTGCGTGACCTGTCTGTCGGTGCGGATCCGGCGGGGTCAGTCCGCGACCAACCCGTAGCCGCGCGGGGACCGTCCGCGAAGAGCGCGTATCCCCCGGGGGTCAGGAATCCGTAGCGAGCTCGTAGCCCCGCGGGACGACCACCACCGGCACCGGTGCGTGCCGGATCAGCTTGGTGGCTCGCGAACCGAGGAAGACGCGGGCGATCGGACCGAGGGTCGAGGAACCGAGCACCAGCAGCTCGTTGGGTTTCCAGTCGACACTGGACATCGACTCCCCCCACCCCGCACCCGTGGCGATCACGGTCTCGGTGTCGTCACCGATCACGCGCTCGGCCCGGAGTCGGTCCTGCGCCTCCGACGCCTGCTCGCGCCACGAATCCAGCACCGAGTCCTCCGCCGACAGCCCGACCTCGGGCGGGTACATGGTCCCGCCACGGACGCCGAAGCTCGCCACCCGCGCGGGCGAGCCGATGCTCCGGGCGAAGGACACGGCCTGGGCCACCACCTTCTCGGACTCGTCCCCGTCGGAGAAGGCGCAGGTCACTCGGCTGAAGCTGTCCGCTGCGGTGGACCGGTAGCCCCGCGGGCTCAGGGCCAGCGGAACCGGCGAGGAGTGCAGCAGCTTGTCGGTGGTGGAACCGACGACGATGCGTCCGACGGCCCCGTCGGTGCTGGAGCCGAGCACCAGGACGGACGCCCCGCACTCGTCGGCGGCCTCGAGCAGGGCGGACGTCACCGACCGCCCGCTGATGGCGTGGTAGTCGATCGGCACCTCGACGCTGGGGTCGACCAGGTACTCCCGCGCCTTGGCCTCGGCCTGCTCCCCCAGCTGCTGGGCGAACTCGGCGTACTCGGCGTCGACCCGGGCCAGCGACGGCGTCGACCACTGCCGCGGGACGACGGTGACCACGTGGAGTGAGGTGTCGAGGGCGTGCGCGAGCTGCAGACCGAGATCCAGCGAGCCGCGGCCGCCCTTGTGCGGCACGTAGCCGACCAAGACGGTCATGGGCGGAGCCTCTCGGGAGGGCAGGAGCATTCTGGGGCGACACGCTTTTCGTCGTCCCAGAACGCGACGAACGAGCGAGAAACCGCGGAGCTCATGACCGCGGAGCGCGAAGCGCGACCATCGGACACGGTCACTTTCCAACCTCCGCGTCGTCCGCGTCGACGTCCTCGCCCGCGAGCATTCGACCCAGCACCGAGTGCTTCCTCCCATACAGCAGGTAGAAGATGATGAACACCGACACCCAGAGGGCGAAGACCAGCCAGGTGTACCAGTGCAGGTTGGCCAGGATGTAGCCGCAGGCGATGATCGACAGGATCGGCGTGACAGGGAAGAACGGCACCTTGAACCCGCGGGGCAGATCGGGCTGCCGGTAGCGCAGGATGATGACGCCGAGCGAGACCACGATGAACGCGGTCAGGGTGCCGATGGACACCACGTCGATCAGGTAGTCCAGCGGGACGAAAGCGGCCAGCAGGGACACCACGATGGCCACGATGATCGTGTTGTTGACCGGGGTCTGAGTCCGCGGGCTGACCTTGGCGAAGGTCTTCGGGAGCATCCCGTCCCGACCCATGGCGAACAGGATGCGGGTCTGCCCGTACATGGTGACCAGGGTGACGGAGAAGATCGAGATCACCGCACCGAGGGCCAGGATGGTGGCCCACACGGTGTTGCCGGTGATGATCTCCAGGATCTTCGACAGACCGGCCTCGGACTGACCTTCGAAGTCGGTCCACGGCTGGGCGCCGATGGCCGAGATCGCCACCAGCAGGTAGATCCCGATCACGATGAACAGGGCGCCGATCAGCGCCCGCGGCATGGTCTTCTGTGGGTCCTTGACCTCGTCGCCCGCGGTGGACACCGCGTCGAGACCGATGAAGGAGAAGAAGATGGTGCCGGCCGCGGTGGCGACCCCGGCGGCGCCGAGGGGGGCGAAGTCGGCGAAGTGGTTGGAGTCGAACGCGGTGAAGGCGATGATCGAGAACATCACCAGCACCGTCAGCTTGATCACCACCATGATCGCGTTGACCTTGGCGGACTCGCTGGCCCCGCGGATCAACAGCAGCATGCACAAGAAGGTGAGGATGACCGCCGGCAGGTTGAGGATCCCAGTGTCCTGGCCCGGCACCCCGAAAGGGGCAGCCAGGATCGCCTGGGGGAGCTGCAGGCCGGTGATGTTGACCAGCGCCTCGTTGACGTAGCCGCTCCAGCCGACCGCGACGGCGGCGGTGGAGACCCCGTACTCCAGCAGCAGGCAGGCGGCCACACCCATCGCGATGATCTCGCCGAGGGTGGCGTACGCGTAGGAGTAGGTGGAACCCGAGACCGGCACCGCCGACGCCATCTCCGCGTAGCAGATCGCCGCCAGACCGGCCGCGATCCCGGCCAGCAGGAACGACACGATCACCGCGGGCCCGGCCTCGGGCACCGCGGAGGAGAGGACGAAGAAGATGCCCGTGCCCACCGTGGCGCCGACCCCGAACATCATCAGCTGGAACGTGCCCATCGTCCGGTTCAGCTGCGGACCGTGGCGGTCACCGATCGGCTTGCGCCGGAACAGCCCGCCGGCCTGGGTGGGAGACAACGGTTCGACGCTCATGGGCCTCCGATCGCGTAGGCACGCGGGACCGCGCGCCTGGCTGCAGTCTGTC
>DATDAP010000743.1:0-16064 GCA_036525335.1 Microlunatus sp.
GAACATGGCCCGCGCCGACGAGCGGAGCTCGGCCATCTTGTCGTTGGCCTTGGCCCGGAAGCGGGCGTCGCCGGTGGACAGGGCCTCGTCCACCATCAAGATGTCGGGCTTCATGTGCACCGCGACGGAGAAGGCCACCCGAGCCGACATGCCCGAGGAGTACGTGCGCATGGGCAAGTCGATGAAGTCGCCGATCTCGGTCCACTCCGCCACCTCGTCGGCCCGCTCCTCGACGTCCTTGCGGGACAACCCGGAGGCCAGCCCGCCGAGGATGATGTTCTCCCGACCGGACAGCTCCTTGTTGAAGCCGACCCCGAGGGCGAGCAGGGTGCTCGCCTTGCCCCAGACCTCGATCGAGCCCTGGGTGGGCGGCAGGATCCCGGCGATCGCCCGCATCAGGGTGGACTTGCCGGCGCCGTTGGCTCCGACGATCCCCATCGCGGTCCCTTCCGGCACTGTGAAGGTGAGGTTCGTCAGGGCGTGCACCTCGCGTACCGACCGCTGTCCCCGGCCGAACCGGACCAGAGCCTGGCGGAGCGTGGGCTTGCGCTCGAAGGTGGTGCGGTAGGTGATCGACAGGTTGTCGACCTTGACCGCCAGACCGGTCTGCCGCTCGTCAGGTGAGCCGGACAGCGAACTCACGCTCCCTCGAGATGAAGAACAGGAAACCGCCGATGACCGTGCCGATCGCCCAGGCGCCGGCGGCGATCCACATCCACAGGGGTGGGTACGCCTGGTCCTGCAGCAGGTTGGCGTAACCGGTGAGCATCGGGTACATCGGGTTGAGCTCGACCAGCAACCGCAGGCCAGGAGACATCTTGTCCAGCATCTCGGGCATCCACAGCACCGGAGACAGGTACATCCACAGTCGCAGGAAGTACGGCAGGAAGCTCGAGGTGTCACGGAAGTACACCTGAAGGGTGGCGAACAGGGCGGCCAGACCCATGCTGAACACGACCATGGTGAGCAGGAAGTACAGCGACACCAGCATCCGTGGGTGCCAGGTCAGACCGAAGATGGCGTGGAAGAAGAGATACACCGGGATCGTCGGCAGGAACCGCCAGAACGCCGTCCGGACCGCCGACAACGGGATCAGCAGCCGGGGAAAGGCGGTGTTGATCAGGAGTCGGCCAGAGCCGGTCACCGACGTGGCCCCGCTCGATGCGGCCGTCTGCACCATGGTCATCGCGAACAGCGCGAGGGTCAGGTGGGTGAACAGCTCGGGGTCGTGGCGCTGCCGGATGATCGTGACCAGCAGGTAGTACACCCCGGCCAGCAGCAGCGGGTTCAACACGATCCAGGCCTGGCCGAAGAACGTGTTGACGTTGGCACCCCGCAACGTCGCCTTGCTCATCTCGGCGGCGAACTCGCGGCGCGCCCACAGCTCCCGGAAGTAGGGCACCAGCGGGGGCAGTCCGGCCCGATGCGGTCCGTAGTGGTGGTAGACGGGCTCGAACTCGTCTCGTTCACCGTGGTGCACGCGGGTGGGCGCTGTCATGTCACCTCTTCCTCACCGGTGGGCGGTCGATCGGAGCAGGTCGTCGACGCGTGTGGACAGGACCTGCCGATCGTCGGCGGCGTTCCGCTCGATCGGCGGACCATAGTCTGCCATGCGAGGTCGGCGCCTCCGGCGAGGACGCGAGGAACCCTTCGTCGTCCGCCGTCGCCGCCATGCCCGATCGGCTCTGTTCGCCGCGGCCTCCCTGGGTGTATCAACGATCCAACGGCACTGCTCCTGACCTCGTCCGAGAGGAATCGCCATGGTTGTTCCCGCCCAGGAGCGTCCGCCGAGGGCACACATCCGCCCTTCAGGGTCGACCGACTTCACCGCCGCCGACTTCCCCGGCGAACCCGAGCAGCAGTGCGACATCGTGATGAAGGGCGGCATCACCAGCGGGGTCGTCTACCCGCTGGCGGTGTGTGAGCTGGCCACCACCTACAGGCTGCGTTCGGTGGGCGGTGCTTCGGCGGGAGCGATCGCGGCCGCGGCCGCCGTCGCCGCTGAGATGGGCCGTCGATCCGTTCTGCCGCGGCCGGCGCTGCCGATTGTCGACCCGAGTACGTCCACCGCCGGGTCGGTGACCGACACTCTTGTGCCGGCACCCCTGCCCTCCGTTCACTCGGACGCCTTGCCGCGCGGCTTCCTCGGCTTGGCCCAGTTCCCGAAGCTGCTCGCGGCGAACCAACCCGACAGTCGCTCTCTGTTGTTCCACCTGTTCCGCCCGCAGCCCGAGGCTGAGCGGTTGTTCGGGCTGCTGTCGGCCGTGCTGGAGCAGAAGACCGAGCTCCCGGACAAGCCGTCCCGGGTACGGCTGCTCACGGCCGCGCTGGCCGTCGTCGCCCACGCGACGGCCAAGGCGCCGATCCGGTCGCTGCTCGGGGTCGTGCTCGGGCTGACCCTGGTGGTGCTGGGCATCGTCGGACTGGTCCGGCTCCCGACCGGGTCGGGTGCACTGGCGGTGGTGACCCTCGCGTTGGCCGTCGTCGTCGGTGTCCTGGGGACCCTGGTGGGGCTGTTCATCGCGCTGCTCAGTGGGGTGCTGGCCGACCTCGGTCGGCTACCCTCCGTCGGCTTCGGCATGAGCTCGGGTCGCGGAGCCGACGACAGCGAGCTCGCGCTCACCCCGTGGCTGTACCGACGTCTCCAGGATCTGGCCGGCCGCCCGTACGACCAGCCGCTCACCTTCGGCCATCTGCAGGAGGATGAGCTGCAGCTGCAGATGATGACCACGAACCTGAGTCGCTCCCAGCCGATGGCGATGCCGTGGAGCGACGACATCTACTTCTTCAAGCCGGACGAGTTCGAGAAGCTGTTCGGTCCGGTCGTGGTCCGGGCCATGGTCGATCACCCGCCGCCGTTGCCGTCGGGACCGGCGGGACGGCGGATCCGCGAGGTGCTGCTGATCCACGCCGGAGCGCTGCGACCCTTCCCGCGGGCGGCGGACCTGCCGCTGATCGTCGCGACCCGGATGAGTCTGAGCTTCCCGCTGCTGATCTCGGCGGTGCCGCTGTACGCGCTGGACTACACCGGCGCCAACCTCGCGTACGTCAAGGCGGTCCGCGAGTGGCGCCAGCAGCACCCGGACGCGAGCCTGGCCGAGCACGCCGCGGCGGTCACCGAGCGGCCCGTCTTCGACGTCAACTGGTTCTCCGACGGCGGACTGACGGCCAACCTGCCGGTGCAGTTCTTCGACTCGGTGCTGCCGTCCCGGCCGACCTTCGCCATCGACCTGGCCCCCTTCAGCGACGACCACCCGCGCAGCGACGACGAACGGGACAACAGCTACCTGCCGCTGGTCAACCAGGGCGGCGGGCATCGGCGTACGGCCCGGTGGGCGCCCAAGCCCTTGTCAGCCCTGTTCTCCTTCGGGCTGTCCCTGGTGGAGACCGCGCGGACCTGGGTGGACCAGGCCTCGCTGACCATGCCGGGCTATCGCGACCGGGTGGTGACGGTCTACCAGGACGGGGCCGAGGGTGGCATCAACCTGGCGATGCCGCCCGAGCTGGTGACGGCCCTGAGTCAGCGCGGACGCTTCGCCGCCGCCCGGCTGGTCGATCGGTTCGGTCCGGGCGGGGACGGCTGGCCGAACCACAAGTGGATCCGCTACCGCACGTCCACCGCCGCGTTGAGCGACTGGCTGTCCGCCTTCGAGCGCGGCTACACGGTGCAGCAGCCCCCGTTCTGCGAGGCGTTGCTGGCCGATCCCGACGAGCAGCCCTCGTACCGGATCTCCGGCGAAAAGCTGGCCGCGGTGCAGGAGCGGACGGCGAGTCTGCGCGACGAGATCGCCGACTGGGCGGCCGAACCGGCGGACGCCTTCACCGCCAACCGGCCGCAGCAGCCGCCGATCCTGCGGCTGGTCCCGCCCACCGATGGCGGCTCGTGAGATGCCTCCCGCCTCTGGAGCCGGACGGCTGGCGGCTGAGGTGAGCTCGGCGGCGGCGCTGGCCTACCCCGAGCCTCGTCGCCGGTCATTGCAGATCTACGCGGTCGACCCGATGATCGCGCGGCTGTCCGGCAACGAGGTGGTCACCATCACGGTGCCGTACGAGCCGCTGCGGCCCGGACCGAGCGGCGACCTGGTGCAGGTGATCGACTACGACGCCAGCACCAAGCGGTTCTACACCCCGGTCGATCTGGATGATCCGATCCTGTTGGCGCAGGACGGTCTCGCGCCCAGCGAGCGGGACCCCCGGTTCCACCAGCAGATGGTGTACGCGGTCACCAGCTCGCTGCTGGAGAACTTCGAGCGGGGGCTCGGCAGGAGGTTCCGCTGGCGGGGAAGCGAGCGACTCCGGATCTTCCCCCACGGCTTCCAGGGTGAGAACGCGGTCTTCGACGACGGCCACGGTGGGTCGCTGCGGTTCGGCTACTTCCGTACCGATCCCCGCGACGCCGGCCGGAACCTGCCCGGGCAGTGGGTGTTCAGCTGCCTGTCCCACGACATCGTCGTGCACGAGGCGACGCACGCGCTCGTCGATCGGCTCCGCCCCCTCTACAAGGAGGCGACGAACATCGACGTGTACGCCTTCCACGAGGGCTTCGCCGACGTGGTGGCGCTGTTCCAGCATTTCGCGCTACCGGAGCTGCTGGCCCGCTACATCCAGTCCAACCGGGCCGACCTGACCGCCCGCTCGCCGCTGGTCGAGCTGGCCCAGCAGTTCGGGGAGAGCACCGGGCGGGGGCGGGCACTGCGGGACGCCCTGGGCGAGGAGAATCCCGATCCGACCCGGCTGGGGCGAACCCTCGAACCGCACGCCCGCGGATCGATCTTCGTCTCGGCGGTGTTCGACGCCTTCTTCACCACCTACCAGGCGGCCATCGCCGACCTGATCCGGATCGCCACCGCCGGCTCCGGTCAGCTGCCTCCCGGCGCGTTGCATCCAGATCTGGTCGCTCGGGTGGCCGGTGAGGCGAGGGCGATGGCGCAGCGGGTGCTGATGATGTGCATCCGGGCGTTCCAGTACCTGCCTCCCGTCGACGTGACCTTCGGTGACTTCCTCCGCTCGGCGGTGACCGCCGACGCCGACCTGTTCCCCGCCGACACCCTCGGTCTGCGGGCCGCGCTGGTGGAGGGCTTCCGCAAACGCGGCATCTACCCCGACGGGGTGAGCGGTCTGGCGGACGAGGCGGTCGCCTGGCCGTCGGCCGCGGAGCTCGGACTGCCACCGCTGGACGTGGCGGCGGTCGTGGAGCCCCTGGTCGCCGAGACCGCGCTCGGCTTCCGCGCCCGTCGGTCGGGCGCCGAGGACACCGTCGAGCTGCAGGACCGGCGCAAGGGCGTGGCCAAGGCCCTCAACGTGTACGCGCGCCAGCACGCCGGCGCACTCGGACTGAATCCCCGGCTCAAGATCCAGGTGCGCAGCTTCCACGCCGTGTTCCGGCTGGCGGGGAACGGTCTGGTCAAGGTCAACGTCGTCGTCCAGATCATCCAAACCGCACCGGCCGAGGTGTCGGAGGCCCGCGACGTCGGCGGCGTCCCGCTTCGCGGCGGGCTGACGCTGGTGGCGGATGTGGACGGCGAGGTCCGGTGCGTGGTCGCCCGCCCGACACCGGGCCTGGATCCGGTCGGGGATCCGAGTGGCGCGGCGCGGTTGGCGGCCCTCGGTACGTTCGTGGACCAGTTCGACGACGTGGACCTGCCCGGACCCTGGCGGATCGACGACCCGACGGCCACCTACCCATCGGTGGCGTACCGACGAGGGCGGGACCGCCGGATCGCGGCCTCGCTCACCCTGGGTCGACTGGATCGGAGTCGGCCGTGGTGACCGCGACGCTGCGGATGTACGCCGTCGGATTCGGCGACTGCTTCCTGCTGACGGTGCCGCGCTTCGAGGAGCGCCCGTGGCGGATGCTGGTCGACTGCGGTGTGCACGGCATGGGTCGCGGCGAGCACACACTCGGCACGGTCATCTCCGACCTGATCGCCACCTGCAGTGACGGTCCGGGGGGCAGCCCGATCATCGACCTGGTCGTGGCGAGCCATCGGCACCAGGACCACATCGCCGGGTTCACCGATGCGCGGTGGGGTGACGTGACGGTGGGAGAGGTGTGGCTGCCGTGGTGTGAGGACCCCGCCGACACCGAGGCTCAACGGCTGCGGACCCGGCTCGACGGTGCGGCCCGGATCCTGCACCAGCAGTTCGCGGTGGACGGGCCGGAGATCGCGGCCATCGCCCTCAACTCGCTGTCCAACGAACGGGCCATGACGACCTTGCGGGACGGCTTCGCCGGGCAGCCGACCCGACGCTTCCAGAGCGCGACCGCACCCGTACGGACGGAGCTGGCCGGGCTGCCGGACGCCCGCATCCACCTGCTCGGTCCGGCGCGGTCGGAGGAGGCGATCAAGGCGATGGACCCGCCGGAGCTGGAACGGTGGCTGGCGTTGAGCCTGGGCGTCGGTTCCGGTGCGGCCGTTCCCGTCGGTCGGGACGGAGGGGATGCGGTGGTCGGTCCGTTCGGTCCGGCGTACGGCATCACCGACCGGGCCGTCTTCCGGCAGCGCTACCCCCACCTGGACGCCGACGACGACCTGCTCGACCATGCCGTGCTCGACCCAGAGGACGCGTTGGCGGCGGCGTCCTGGCTGGATCGGTGCCTGAACAACACCAGCCTGGTCTTCGTGGTCGAGATCGAGGACGTCCGGATCGTCTTCCCCGGCGACGCGCAGTGGGGCGTGTGGCGCGAGATCCTGGCCAACACCGACGCCCGGGCCCTGCTGGAGCGGGCGACCCTCTACAAGGTGAGTCACCACGGCAGCCACAACGGCTCACCCAAGTCACTGGTGCACGACGTGCTGCCGGAGCACATCACCTCGATGCTGTCGTTCCGCAGCATGGAGCGGTGGACGGCCATCCCCCAGACGGATCTGGTCGCCGCCCTCCGGACTCCGGGTCGCACGCTGCTGCGACCCGACGAGGACATCCCGGCCGGCGCCGTCGGGGTAGGTGAGATCCGCCGGGCCGCGGACGGGCTGTGGACCGAGATCGACCTCGGCTGACCCCGCTCTCACCAGCTGCGGCCTCTGCCCGGCACTGCACCGCCTATAGCGGATGCAGCTTGCGACAGGAGGGTGCAGCTGTGGGGAGGGCAGCTGTGTGTCGGGCGGGGCGGCCACCTCCGTCAAGCACGTCCACCGCCGGCTGCGCCGAGCCGGGGCCCGAACGAACGAGTGACTGGCCCGGTGCACCGGACCAGCCCACGAACCGGACCCGTCGCGGAGACACGAAGACCGCGGCGGAATGGTCGGTGAAGCCCGGGGAGTCAGGGCCTGACCCGCGAGCTGGTTGATCCGCGGCTGACATCCGGGCCGACGGGTGCCGATCTCGTTGATCAGCCCGAGGAGCCCGTTGGCCAGCAGCTCGTCATCGACCAGGCGAGGCCACCCCGACAGCGGCTCGGGAGGCCCGTCGATCCGGTGGTTGCGCTTGGTCAGCACCCACTCGGTCTGCGGGAACCAGTGCAGGTCGACGTGGTCGCTCTCGGCGGTCCAGTCCGGCCAACTCTCCAGCACCTCGGGCAGGGTGGCCGAGCCCTCCTCGGCCCGCAGGAGGAAGGTCGGCACGCACCGCAGGGTCACCTCGACGACGATCCCGAGCGCACCGAGTCCGACCGCCGCCGCGGCCAGCACCTCGCGTTCTCGCCGGCCGAGGACCGCAGCACGGAGCCGTCACCGGTGATCAGGGTGAGCCCGCGGACCTGGGTGGCCAGCCCGCCGAGCCGGTTGCCACTGCCGTAGGTGCCGGTCGAGATGGCGCCGGCGATGGTCTGCCGGTCGATGTCGTACGGCCGGATGGCCTCCAGCACGGCGACCCGGCGGCGACCGAGCTCGGCTTCGGAGGCCCGCTTGACCAGGCGTACGGCGGCGGAGGCGTCCGGCAGCCCGGCGATCTGGGGGTCGTACAGCATCAGTCCGACCAACCGGGCGCTGTCGCGGCGGGCGATCTGCTGGGCCAGCTTCTTGACCTGGTCGGGGGTGTGCACGGGCGAGCGCCGGATCCCGAGATGCAGGGGGCCGAGCCAGAGCGAAGCATCGACGTCGATGGCCACCCGGACCGGATGCACGGGCGCGGCCCTGTCGATCAGGTCCAGATGGGCACGGGAGTCGACCATGACGGTGATCGCAGTGGCGAGCTCGGGATCCTGACCGACTCGGTCAATGCCTCCAGGTCGACGGTGGGATAGCTGACCACGACGTCAGCGTGGCCGTCTCGGGCCCACCAGAGCGCTTCCACGAGCGAGTACGCCAGGATGCCGCGAAAGCCCGGGGCCGGTCAGGGCCGAGGCGCCGGCCAACGCCGCTGCGGAGACCAGCGGTACTCCGGCGAGTGCCAGGTCCGTCAGCGTCCGACAGCGCAGCGACTTCGAGGCGATCCGGATCGGCAGTCCGTGGGCCCGAAAGGATGCTGGCGGCGTTGGCGTCGAAGGCGTCCAGATCGACCATCGCGAACGGGGTGGTCAGGCCGGCCGTAGCGGCCACCAGGGGTGCGAGATCGATCGTCGGAGCGGGCACGGGCGTCACCTTCTGAGCGGTCAGCGACGGCCGCGGGTGAACCCGGCAGCCCCTGGACCAAGAGTCAGCGCAGGTGCTTGCGCAGCCAGGCGATGTCGGCCGCCTGGCCTTCCCGGCCACCGGGCGTCTCCACCACGATCGGCGCTCCGGCCTCCGCCACCACGGCGAGCAGGGTCTCCGCGGCGATCTCGCCGTCGCCCAGGTTGGCGTGCCGGTCCGCGCCGGAGTCGAAGGAGTCACGGGAGTCGTTGCAGTGCACCAGGTCGATCCGGCCGGTGATCTCCAGGACCCGTTCGACCGCTTCGGCCAGCACCATCCCACCGGCATGGGCGTGGCAGGTGTCGAGGCAGAAACCGACGGTTTCGCCCCCGGCGGCCGACGTGACGGCATCCCAGAGCTGCTCGATCCGTTCCATCCGGCGGGCCATCGCCTGGTCGCCGCCGGCGGTGTTCTCGATCAGCAGCGGGACCGGCATCTCCAGGCCTTCGATGCACTTGCGCCAGTTGTCGAACCCCTTGGCGGGGTCGTCGTCCTTGAGCACGTGCCCGCCGTGAACGATCACCCCGGCCGCTCCGATCTCGGCGGCCGCGTTGACGTACTGCTGGAGGAACTTGCGGCTTGGGATCCGGATCCGGTTGTTGGTGGTCGCCACGTTCAGCACGTACGGCGCGTGCACGTAGAGCGCGATGTCGGCGGCCTCGGCCGCCATCTTCAGGGCCGCGGCACCGCCCGGGTACGCGAACTCGGGGCCCTTCCAGCCCTGCGGGTCGCCCAGGAAGAACTGGGCCAGATCGGCCCCACGGGCTCGGGCCTCGTCGATCGGGTCCTGCTGCTCACCGTGGCCACCGATCCGGACGTCGCTCATGGACTCGACCCTAGACGCCGCCGCCCACACCCCTACCCGGTTCGGTCCGCTCCACTCCTCTCGCTCGGGTTGCCACCAGCGCCAGAAGCAGGAACCCGAGCGAGAAGGGGCCGGTACGGGGAGGGCGGGGCGGTCAGGCCTGCGGTGGTTCGGTCGGCGCGGGGAGGGCCGGCGGGAGGTCCTTCTGCAGCTGCTCGACCTGGGCCCGCAGCAGCTTCAGCTCGCTGGTGCGCCGGCCCCACAGGATCGAGAACGTCACCACGACGACCGCCGCGACAGCCCCCAGGACCACACCCCACAGCGTGGCCTGGCGGAAGGCGGGGGCCATCACGTCGAGGGTGCGGTTGCCGGCCCGGGCGGCCGCTCCGTCGCCCATGGCGATGCCGAGAGTCATCAGGTTCGGAGCGGTCAGGGCGGCGGCGACGAGCACGATGATCGCCTTGGCCGGCCAGCTGAAGGCGCGATGCCGAGCCTGGGCCAGCACGATCAACGGCAAGAAGGTGAACACGAACCCGTACAGCAGACCGAGTACGACACCGGCACCGATGCGACCGCCCACCTGCCGACCGACCGACTGGGACCACCAGCGGGGGATGAGGGCGGACAGCAGGAAGTAGAGCAGCACGGTCAGCACCGCCCCGACCACCACGAACACCGTGAACCGGATCGTCGCCTTGCGGCGTTCCAGCTGCTCCGGCGTCACCGGCCTCTTGACCTTCGCCGGTTTCGGGCTCTTCGCCGGCTTCGCCTCCGCCACCGGGGCGCCGCCGGAGGGCTTGGCCGGGGTGGTCGTCGGGTCCGCGGGATCCGTGCTCTCGCTCACCGCCCGATCATCGCAGGATCAGGAGCGGCCGTCGTGCTCGTCACCGTCGCGTCCCTGCTGCCACCAGTCCCGGACCCGACCAGCGGCGGCGTTGCCGACCCCGCCGACCACGGTGCCGACCGTGCCGACCACCCGGAACAGCGGATCGGAGGAGGTGCGGAAGGCGTTCGCGTACGAGGCCGCGGCGGCCTTGACGTCGTCGCTCATGGGGGCGTCGGCGTCCTCGGAACGGCGGGGATACTCCCCGGACAGGATCGCCCGGTACTCCGGACCGGCCGCCCACTTCTGCAGCTCGGCGGCGCGGAGGGCGGCAAGGGGATGGGTCTGGGCGCTGATCTGCACGATCTTGAGCAGGCTGTCCCGGACGTCGCCGGTGGTCGTGTACTCCGTGGCCTGGTCGAGGAACCCGGCCACATCCATCTCGTCGGGGTTCTGTGCCCCGGCCAGGGTCGCGTGCACCCGCAGCGCCGCCTTGGGGTCCTGCCCGCAGAGCAGCCCGGCGCGATCGCAGGAGAGCTCGGACTTGCGGTACCACTCGTTGAGCCCCTGGATGATCGCCCGGATGCCCCAGTAGCCGATCGGCATCCACTGGATCGAGGTCGCGATGTTGATCAGCTGCAGCAGCATGGTGCGGTAGACGGCGTGCCCGGACAGCACGTGCCCCATCTCGTGCCCGATCACGAACCGGAGCCCGTCGTCGTCGACCAGGTCGAGCATCGCGGTGCTGATCACGATCAGCGGACGGTCCAGCCCGACGGTCATCGCGGTGGGCAGCGGACTCTGCTGCACGTAGAGCTCAGGGACCGGCTGCACGTCCAGCGCGGTCGCGCACTCGTTGAGCATCTGGTGCAGCAGCGGGTACTGCCGGGGCGAGACCCGGATGGCCGAGGCGAGGAAGAGCAGCCGGACGCTGCGCTCGCCGATCGCGGCCGAGACCGCCTTGAGCACGGCGTCGAAGCCAGGGATCGCCCGCAGCGCCACCAAGGCCCCACGGTCGGCCGGATGCTCGTACGCCCGGGGGCTGATGTCGGGGAACCGGAGGCGACCGCCACCGATGGCCCACCGCGACGACTGTGTCATGGAACGAATGTAGGCGCGGCCTGGTTCGGCCGGTCGTGGGCCGCCGTAGCCCGGGGCACCGTACTGCTGTCCCACCGCGAACATGCCGAGGGGCGGCCACCCCGTACGGAGTGACCGCCCCTGGAGGCACGTGCGGGCTAGCCGCCCATCTGCTGGAACATCGGAAGCGTGTAGGTGATGCCGACGATCACCCCGAGGACGAGTGACACGATCCCGATGATCAGGCCCGCGAGGGCCAGGTTGTTCTTGAATCCGGCCGCCTTGGACTTGTTCAACGCAATCGCGCTCACGATGATCCCGGCGATGGCGCCGACGCCACAGAAGAAGCCGACGATGGAGAGTACGAGGCCGACGATGCCCATCGTGCGGCCGGGGTCCTGGGCTGGGGGGCCGCCGTACTGGGGTGCGCCGTAGGGATTTCCGCCCCCGGGGGGCGGTGGCGCCTGGTCGTAGGACATGTCCTTCTCTCCTTCGGTAGCCCTGCGAGGTCTCGTTGCTGTCAGCCTAGCGAGCGAGGGGCTCGCGCAGGGGACAAAGCGACCGAACCGCCGTAGGCTCGGCCCCCATGAACGTGATCTTCGTGGAGCCTGCGTTCCCGGCCAACCAGCGCCAGTTCGTCCGCGGTCTGCACGCCGTCGGCGCCACGGTGATCGGGATCGGCGAGCGACCCGGTGACTGGCTCGACGACGAGCTGAAGAGCTGGATGCACCACTACCACCAGATCGGCTCCGTCACCGACGTCGCTGCCCTCAGCGATGCCGTCCGCTGGGTCCAGGACAAGCTGTGGGTCGACCGACTGGAGGCGACGATCGAGGCCCACATCCTGCCCACAGCGGAGGTGCGGGAAGCCTGTGGGATTCCCGGTACCAGTCGGCGTACGGCCTGGTTGTGCCGCGACAAGCCGGCCATGAAGGAGGCGCTCCGCTCGGCGGGTGTCCCCACGGCGGCGTCGGCCGCTGTCGACTCAGTGGACGAGGCCCACGCGTTCGCGGGCGCGACCGGCTATCCCTTGATCATCAAGCCCCGGGCCGCGGCCGGCGCCTCGGGCACCAGCCGGGTCGACAACGACACCGAGCTCGACGCCGCCCTGGCCCAGTTCGGGGCCGAGGGGGTCGGCTCGGTGGCGCTGGAGGAGTTCGTCGAGGGACACGAGGGGTTCTACGACACCCTGTCGATCAACGGCGGTGCCGCGTACGACTTCGTCTGTCACTACTACCCGAACGTGCTGGAAGCGATGCGCACTCGCTGGATCTCGCCACAGTTCGTCTCCACCAACCGGGTCGACCACGCCGAGAGCTACGGCGAGCTCAAGGAGATGGGTCACCGGGTCAACGAGGTGCTCGGCATCGGGACCTCGGCCACCCACATGGAATGGTTCTACGGACCGAAGGGTCTGCGCTTCTCCGAGGTCGGCTGCCGGCCCGCCGGGGTCGGTGCCTGGGACCTCTACGCCGCCGGCAACGACGTCGACATCTTCACCGAGTGGGCCAGGGCCGTGGTGCACGGTGACGTGCACGCTTCGCTGAGCCGACAGTACGCCGCGGGGATGGTCGCGCTGCGTCCCACCGGCGACGGCCACATCCAGGGCTACTCCGGAGTGGAGGAGATGCAGCAGCAGTACGGCGAGTGGGTGATCGACGCTCACCTGCCCGGGGCAGGCACCCCGACCCAGGCGGTCGAGGCCGGCTACATGGCGAACGCGTACGTGCGGTTGAAGCACCCGGACTTCGACGTGCTGCGCGGGATGCTCAACGACGTCGGTGAAACGATCACCGTCCACGCCGGCTGACCGTGGACGTCACCGTACTCGGACCTCAACGTCGCACGGCAGCCACCCGAACCGCGGTCGCCGACCTCATCCCGACCGGGCGGGTGGCCACCATCAACGCCGGCTGGCGGGAACGCGAGTCCGCCGACGCCGAGCTGGGCGAGGTGCTCGGTGGCCGGATGGTCAACCTGCGGCTCTATCAGCGCTGGCAGGAGCTGACGGCTGTCGACCCGGAGTTCGCCGCCGCCGAGCGTGGCCTGGCCGAGCTGCTGGAAGAACAACAGACCGTCTACGCGCAACGGCTGTTCCACGCGGTGGCGGCTCTGGACGAGGTCAACCGGCGAGACAAGATGTCAGCCGTCCGGGCCGCGGGTGTGGCCGACGGCATCCGTGCCCTGCGCGCCCTCGACACCTGGCACCTGAACGAGGTGGCCGCCTCGCGACAGCAGTTCTACGCGGCGACGCAGATCGGCGAGCGGGACAGCGTGGTCGCGCACCGACGGGAGCTGGCCGACGTCGTCGACGACAGCGCAGGGCTGGTGATCACCGGCGGGCACGTCGGGGTTCTGCTGCACCTGCTGCACGTCTTCGGGATGGTGACCATGATCAAGAAGCCGGTGATCACCTGGTCCGCCGGGGCGATGGCGCTGTCGGACCGGGTGGTGCTGTTCGGGGCCCACCGACCGGCGGGGCGTCGGCTGCCGGAGGTGTGGGCCGAGGGCCTCGGCGTCTTCTCCGGGGTGCTCACGTTCCCCCATCCGCGCCACCGGTTGCCGATGCACGATCCGTACCAGCTGGCCCTGCTGGCCCGCCGGTTCAAGGGCTGGACCTGCCTGCTGTTCGATGACGGCGTCCGGGTCGATCTGACCGGGGGGTGGCCACCGCCGGTGGGCGCGCGGTGGATCACCCGGGACGGCGCGATCTGGGCGCGGACCGAGGACCACGTGATCGAGGAGCGGGCCGGCGTACCGTTCGACGACAGCGGTCAGCCGGCTCGGCGTCCCGTCGACGCCGACGTCGTGACGGCGCGGACCGCCTGATGATCACGATCATGGCGCGCGTCGACGACGCCGCTCGGGTTTCACGGAGTCGCTCCATCTGCAGATCGAGCGACTCCCACGAACCCGAGCGACGTCGGGCGTGGGACCGCTGATGTCCGCCATGCGGCGCAAGCTGGCGATCAACCGGCTCCGAGAGTCCAAGAGTCTTGATCAACTGGCGCTGGAGAGGTTCGTCGAGCGCCACGAGTTTCCCATCCTGGAAGGGACCCAGGCGACGTTCGTCGCCTGGCAGCAGGCCGACCAGGTGTTCCTCCGGCACCGGGTGGTCGGCATCCCCGACCAGCTGCCGTTGCGCCGGATCGAGGGCACCGACCTGTGGTACGTGGTGGTCGAGATCCCGCGGGACTCGCGGGTGGAGTACCAGCTGGAGGTGCGGCGCGGTGATCACTGGGAGCGGTTCAACGACCCGCTGAACCCCAAGATCGCCCGTAGCCCGGTGGGAGACTCCTCGGTCTGCTACGGGCTCGGGTACGAGGTCCCGGACTGGGCGCTGCACGACCCGGAGGCTCGCCCGGGGGAGCTGGTCGAGCTGGTGATCAGGAGCCAGGCCCAACGGCGCGACAACCGGGTCACCCTCTACCTGCCGGCGCGGTTCCGGACGACGACCCGCTACCCGTTGCTGGTGGTCCACGACGGGGGCGACTTCCTCGAGTACGCGTCGATGAAGACCGTGCTGGACAACCTGATCCACCGTCTCGACATGGCCGAGACCGTGGTCGCCTTCACCTACCCGGGCGATCGGCTGCGGGAGTACCCGAACTCGGGACCGCACGCCCGCTGGATCACCAAGGAGCTGCTCGGTCAGCTGGAGGAGCAGTTCCCGCTGATCGCCCATCCCACCGGTCGGGCCTTGATGGGGTCGAGCTTCGGCGCGATCGCCTCGCTCAGCACCGCGGTGCGCTACCCGCAGACGTACGGGTCGCTGCTGCTGCAGTCGGGCTCTTTCGTGTTCACCGACATCGGCGCTCTGCGCGGTGAGGACCCGGCCTTCGAGCCGGTGGTGAAGTTCATGAACCGCTATCGGACCAAACCGATCCGGGTGGCCGATCGCCTGTTCCAGTCCTGCGGTGTCTACGAGCCTTTGATCGTGTTCAACCGGTCGATGGTGCCGGTGTTCACCGAGACCGGGATGACGGTCAACTACACCGAGTCGCGGGACGGTCACAGCTGGGAGTCGTGGCGCGACCGGCTCCGTGACGGCCTGTCGTGGACCTTCCCGGGCGAGAGCCTGTACGTCTACGAGTAGCTCGTTCCTGCCGACGCTTCACCGCTGACGCCCCCTTCCGCTGCCCTGCGCCCCCACTCCAGAGGGGGGCGTCAGCGAGGGAAACGGGGCGCCAGCGGGGTGTGAGGCCGCGAGTTGGCGGCATGAGTGCCCGCCGGGTAATCTTCTCCGTTGGCGCTCGACCATCCGAGGTCGTGCGCCAAGGCATCGCCCTCCTGCCATGGGGACGTCCCATGGCCGCTGAGACCAGAGGAGGAGGAGTTCGCGCATGCGCCCATACGAGGTCATGGTCATCTTCGACCCCGACACCGAGGAACGTTCGGTTCAGCCGACGCTCGAGCAGTACCTCACCGTCATCACCAAGGGTGGCGGCACCGTGGAGAACCTCGACATCTGGGGTCGTCGCCGGTTGGCGTACGAGATCCAGAAGAAGACCGAGGGGATCTACGCCGTCATCACCTTGAACGCTGAGCCGGACGACGTGAAGGAAATGGATCGCCAGTTCCGGATCAACGAGTCGATCATGCGGACCAAGGTCATCCGGCCCGACACCCGCTGAGGTCGTCGCCCGTCAGCTCGCCGACACGCCACCGGCAGGCGAGTCCTGTCAGTGGCCACTGGCAGGCTGGCACCGCACACCACACAGACTGATCCAACGGAGACACACATGGCTGGCGAGACCGTCATCACCCTGGTCGGCAACCTGACTGCCGACCCGGAGCTTCGCTT
>DATDAP010000744.1:0-3064 GCA_036525335.1 Microlunatus sp.
CGACAAACGTCTCCAGCCGCTCCAGCGCTGACACCAGGTGGGCACGCATCGCTTCCTCGGCCCCGTCGGGATCCTTCCGGGCGACCGCATCGACCACCGCCAGGTGCTCGTTCTTCGTCACCGAGTGCAAGCCAGCGTGGTAGTAGAGCCGGAAGGTGTGCAGGTGGCTGCGCAGTCGGGTCAGCATGTCGCTGATCATCTGGTTGCCGGCGAGGTCGGCGACCATGGCGTGGAAGGTCGCGTCGTAGACCATGTCCAACCGGTTCGCGGCAGCCGTGATCTCGGCGCCGGCTCCGCCGGACCGGGCAACGCGGCGCAGCTCCTTGATCTCGTTCGCCTCCGCGTGGGCAGCGGCCTTGGCGGCCAATGCGGGCTCGACGAGCAACCGGAGCTCGATGAGCTCGCGCACCTGCTCGATCCCCATGAGGGGCGCCACCGTGTAGCTGCGCCCTGGCTGCTTCATGATCAGACCGTCGGCCTCAACGCGCGCCAGCGCCTCGCGCACCGGTGTCGGGGACACGCCGAGGGTGCGGGCGAGCTCTTCGATGTTGAGGCGCGCGCCCGGTTCGAACGCGTGGGTCATGAGCATGTCGGTGACGATTTCGTACACCGAACCGGGCAACGCCTGGCGTTGGGCCAGGCGCTGTCCGGCGGCGGACTCGCGGATTGCTTCGATTTGAGAACGGTCCATCTCGGCCTTCGCGTGTCGAGTGCTGGGGGTGACATTACTGTATCTCAATCTTCCATATCCTATAGGTTCTAGGATATGTTGCCTCTGCGGCGGTCCCGATGCCGCAGGAAAGGAGGCGCGACGTGATCGACGACGAGTCGGCGAGTCGGGTCGGCATCAGCGTCGACGGGGCGACCCTTCAGCCCGAGCTCGGGAAAGGATCGGATGCGAGCAACGCCCGATCGTCACGAGCGATCAAGGTTGTCCTGCTCGCGCTGAAGACAGGCCCGCTATTCATCCTGGCGCTGATGATGTTGTTCCTCTGGGCGGCCACCGAGGGCCACGTATTCATGACGTTCGGGAACATCGGCAACGTCCTCGAGCAGACCAGCGGTGTCTGCGTCATCGCCTTGGGACAGCTTCTGGTGATCCTCACCCGCGGCATCGACCTGTCGATCGGCTCCAACGTCTCGTTGTGCTGCGAGATGGTCACCGTCGTCTACCGCGACACCAACTCGGCGTGGCTGGCCATCGGGGTCACCTTGCTGACGGGGTTGTCCGTCGGTCTGGTCAACGGGCTGCTGCTGGTGTGGGGGCGTCTGCCGCATCCCTTCATCGCCACCCTCGCCACCTTGACCATCTGCGCCGGCCTCGCCCTCTACATCGCCGGTGGCTCCACCGTCCTGGGCTCACCGTCGATCGTGCACAAGCTCGGCGGCGGACGTATCACTGAGATCCCGGGCGCGGACCCCCTCGGATGGTTCCCCTACGCCACGCTCGTGGTGATCGTCTTCGCGGTCATCTGTGCCGTCATCCTGCACAAGCTCGTGTGGGGCCGCTGGATCTACGCCGTCGGTGGCAGCCCCGAGGCCGCGGTCCGCACGGGCGTGCCGACGAACTGGACGTTGATATCGGTCTACGTCATGAGCGGCCTGTCCGGGGCCATCGGCGGGATGCTCTTTGTCGGAACCGCTAACGCCGGCTCGCCGTTCACCGGCCAGGGCATGGAGCTCACCGCCATCGCCGCGGTGATCATCGGCGGCGGCAGCTTCCTGGGCGGCCGTGGCGGCGTCCTGAACGCCCTGACAGGTGCGTTGATCCTCGGGGTCATGAAGAACGGCCTCAACCTGCTCGGTCTCGACCCGAACTTCCAGTACATCGCCGTAGGAGTGGTCGTCATCGTCGCCGTCGAGCTCGACGTCTTGCGGGCCTTCGTCGAGAACCGGTTCCGAAGCATGCAGGCGAGGCTCGCATGACTGACGCCGTCCACGCCGTCGTTCCCTCCGGGGTGGAACCTGTCCTGAGCGTTCGTGGTGCCACCAAGACCTTCGGGGCCGTGGTCGCACTCGACGGCGTCGACCTCGAGGTCCGCTCCGGTGAGGTCCTCGCCCTCCTCGGCGACAACGGCGCCGGCAAGTCGACCCTCATCAAGTGCATCAGCGGCGTCCACAAACTCGACCGAGGCGAGATCCAGATCGACGGGGCCACCGTCCACATCACCTCGGCGGCCGATGCGCGAACAAACGGGATCGAGACCGTCTACCAAGACCTGGCCCTGTTCGACAACCTCAACCCGACGGCGAACTTCTTCGCCGGCCGCGAAGTGGCGGGGCCGTCCTGGTTGCCACGCGGTCTGCAGTGGATGAAGCAGAAGGAGATGTCCACCCGCACCAAGGACCTTCTCGACCGTCTGCAGATCCGGCTCCCTGACTTCGATGCTGACGTAGCACTGATGTCGGGAGGCCAACGCCAGGCAGTGGCGGTCGCGCGAGCAGTGGCGTTCTCCTCGAAGCTCGTCATCCTCGACGAGCCGACCGCTGCCCTCGGGCTTCGGGAGTCTGCGCGGGTCCTGCAGCTGGTCGATCGGCTCAGAACGTCCGGCGTCGCGGTCATCTTGATCTCTCACAGCATGGACCACGTGATGGCGGTCGCGGACCGGGCAATGGTCATGCGCGGCGGACGCAAGATCGGCGAAGTGCCGGCAACTGCGGACAACCAAGAACAACTCGTGTCCTGGATCGTCGGGGCTCGAGGGAGCACAACCGTTTGAAGCTTCACCACCTGGACGCACAACACGTGCGGCAGATCCGACAAGAAGGAGCAACACACATGTCGACTCGACTGAAAGCGTTGGTCGTGCTCGCAGCGGGGGCGATGCTCATCTCCGCGTGCGGCAGCGACGACGGGGATACCAAGGAGCCGTCCGGGAGTGGAAGCGGGGCCACCAACGAGAAGATCAAGGTCACTCTTCTCACCAAGGCCACCGGCGGCTTCTGGGACGCCATGATCGCCGGCGCCAAGCAGTACGAGACCGACCACCCGAACGACATCGAGCTCACGACCAACGCCTGCAAGACCAACGACGACACGCCCTGCCAGATCGCGCAGATCCAG
>DATDAP010000745.1:0-6062 GCA_036525335.1 Microlunatus sp.
AGTGTGTTGGAGGCGCTGACCGTTTCCGTCGATCCGGAGGAGACCGACCGGCTGGTGGGGCTGTGGCACGACACGGGCATCGACATCCCGCTCAAGGTGATCGCCTCCCCCTATCGGGACGTGACCGGTCCGATCCTCGACTACGTCCGCAACCTGCGGAAGGACTCTCCGCGGGACGTGGTCACGGTCTACATCCCCGAGTACGTGGTCGGTCACTGGTGGGAGCAGATCCTGCACAACCAGAGCGCGCTGCGGCTGAAGGCCCGGCTGCTGTTCACTCCCGGCGTGATGGTCACGTCGGTGCCGTACCTGCTGCAGTCCTCCGGCAAGGCCGAGGAGCGTCTGGCCCGCGACGACCGTCGGTCCCGCCGTCGCCGCTCGTACCTCGGGTCGTAGATGGACGACCCTCGGATCATGATGGATGTCGTCGAGGTCGGCCCGGTCGCGCACGGCGGTCACTGCGTGGCCCGGTTGGACGGGCGGGTGGTGTTCGTCCGCCACGCTCTGCCGGGTGAGCGGGTACAGATCGCCGTCACGGACACGACCCATGAGAGCTTCTGGCGCGCGGACGCCGTCGAGATCATCGAGGCCAGCCCGGACCGGGTGGAACCCCGCTGCCCGTCCGCCGGCCCCGGCAAGTGCGGGGGCTGCGACTTCCAGCACGTCAGTCTCGACGGGCAACGACGCCTCAAGCAGGCCGTGCTGGCCGAGCAGCTGCACCGGCTCGCCGACGTCGACTGGGACGGGGAGCTGGAGCCGGTCAGCACCGCCGGCACCGAGGACGGGCTGCACTGGCGGACCCGGATGCGCTACCAGGTCGACGCCGACGGACACGCGGGGCTTCGGCGACACCGCTCGCACGAGATCGAGCCGGTCCCGGCCGGCGGATGCCCGATCGCCCACGTCGACACTCCCTCGGTCAGCGGGCAGAGCTGGACACCCGACACCGAGCTGCTGGCGGTGGCGGCGGACCCGCCCACCCTGCTGGTCGACGGGCGGCCCGAGCGGGGGAGCGCCGAGATCACCGAGCACGCCGTCGGCCGGGACTGGCGGTTGGCTGCGGACGGTTTCTGGCAGGGACATCCCGGTGCTGCCGCCACCCTGGTCGGTGCGGTCATCGACGGTCTGCGGCCCCGCCCCGGTGAGCGTGCCTTCGACCTCTACTGCGGGGTCGGCCTGTTCGCGGGCGCCCTGGTCGACGCCGGGGTGCGGACCTGGGGGGTCGAGTGGAGCCGGCCGGCCATCGTGCATGCTCGCCGCAACATGTCCGGCGCCAAGTTCACCGCCGGCAAGGTGGAGCGGGTGCTCCGTACGCTGCCCAGGCGCACCGACCTGGTCGTCCTCGATCCGCCCCGCACCGGCGCCGGCAAGGACGTCGTCGACGCGGTGGTCGCCCGCCGGCCACGCGCGATCGCGTACGTCGCCTGTGATCCGGCCGCCTTGGCCCGCGATCTCCGCCGGGCCGCCCGCGGTGGCTACCGACCGACCAGCATCCGCGGATTCGATCTGTTCCCGATGACCCACCACCTGGAAGCGGTGGCGATCCTCGAGCCGACCTGACCATCCGTTCCGGCTCCCGCCGCACGTCGCTAGAGTGCGACCTGAAGACCCCGCGTGATATCTTGACGTCAAGATACTTTTCCATCGACCCCCATGGAGACGCAATGAGTGTCAACAGCTTCGGTTCGCAGTCCACCCTCGCGGTGGGTGACGCGTCGTACGAGATCTTCCGACTCGACGCCGTCGAGGGGCAGGAGACGCTGCCCTACAGCCTGAAGATCCTGCTGGAGAACCTGCTGCGGACCGAGGACGGCGCCAACATCACCGCCGACGACATCCGTGCGCTCGCGGCCTGGGATCCCAGTGCAGAGCCGTCCAACGAGATTCAGTTCACCCCGGCCCGGGTGATCATGCAGGACTTCACCGGAGTGCCCTGTGTGGTCGACCTGGCCACCATGCGCGAGGCGATGGCCGACATGGGCGGCGACCCGAGCAGGATCAACCCGCTGGCTCCGGCCGAGATGGTGATCGACCACTCCGTCATCGCCGACGTGTTCGGCACCGCCGACGCCTTCTCCCGCAACGTCGAGATCGAGTACGGGCGCAACCGCGAGCGCTACCAGTTCCTGCGGTGGGGTCAGACGGCGTTCGACGACTTCAAGGTCGTACCGCCCGGCACCGGGATCGTGCACCAGGTCAACATCGAGCACCTGGCCCGGGTGATCTTCCCGCGCACCGTGACATCAGATGGGGGCGACAGCGTCACGTACGCCTACCCGGACACCTGTGTGGGCACGGACTCCCACACCACCATGGTCAACGGACTCGGGGTGGTCGGCTGGGGCGTCGGCGGCATCGAGGCCGAGGCGGCCATGCTCGGCCAGCCCGTCTCGATGCTCATCCCGCGGGTCGTCGGCTTCAAGCTGAACGGTGCGCTGCCCGAGGGGGCGACGGCCACCGACCTGGTGCTGACCATCACCGAGATGCTGCGTCAGCACAAGGTGGTCGGCAAGTTCGTCGAGTTCTACGGGCCGGGCGTCTCGCAGGTGCCGCTGGCCAACCGCGCGACCATCGGCAACATGAGCCCCGAGTACGGCTCCACCATCGCCGTCTTCCCGATCGACTCCAAGACCACCGACTACCTCCGGCTGACCGGCCGCTCCGAGGAGCAGATCGCCCTCGTCGAGTCGTACGCGAAGGAGCAGGGGCTGTGGCACGACGATGATCACGAGCCGCGCTACTCGGAGTACCTCGAGCTCGATCTGTCGACCATCGTGCCCAGCATCGCCGGCCCGAAGCGCCCCCAGGACCGCGTCATCCTGGCTCACGCCAAGCAGGGCTTCCGGGAGGCGCTGCGCGACTACGTCGGTGCCGACGACCTGAGCGGCTACGACGAGTCGGTGGCGGAGTCCTTCCCGGCCTCGGACTCACCGACCGGTTCGGGGGGGAACGGCAACAGCGAGCCGCACGAGTACGGCGAGGACGTGCCCGCCGACATCGGCCGGCCTTCCAAGAAGACCAAGCTCACCCTGGACGGCGCCGAGGTCGAGATCGACCACGGCGCGGTCACCATCGCCGCGATCACCTCCTGCACCAACACCTCCAACCCGAGCGTCATGATCGGCGCCGCCCTGGTGGCGAAGAAGGCGGTGGAGAAGGGTCTCACCCGCAAGCCGTGGGTGAAGACGACGCTGGCGCCCGGGTCGAAGGTGGTCAGCGACTACTACGACCGCTCGGGTCTGACGCCCTACCTGGACAAGCTCGGCTTCAACCTGGTCGGCTACGGGTGCACCACCTGCATCGGCAACTCCGGTCCGTTGATCCCCGAGGTCAGCCGGGCGGTCCAGGAGAATGATCTTGCGGTCGTCTCGGTGCTCTCGGGCAACCGGAACTTCGAGGGACGCATCAACCCCGACATCAAGATGAACTACCTGGCCTCGCCGCCCCTCGTCGTCGCGTACGCCCTCGCCGGGTCCATGGACATCGACATCACCACCGAGCCGCTGGGCACCGACGAGTCCGGAAATCCCGTGTACCTGAAGGACGTCTGGCCGACCCAGGCCGAGATCGACGAGATCGTGGCCTCCTCGATCGGGGCGGAGATGTTCAACGACTCCTACGCCGACGTGTTCGCCGGAGATCAGCAGTGGCAGTCGCTGCCCACTCCGGAGGGCGAAACCTTCGAGTGGGACGCGAGCTCCACCTACGTCCGTAAACCCCCTTATTTCGAAGGGATGCCGGCCGATCCGGTGCCGGTCACCGACATCGCCGACGCCCGGGTGCTGCTCAAGCTCGGCGACTCGATCACCACCGACCACATCTCCCCGGCCGGGGCGATCAAGGCCGACGCTCCGGCGGGCAAGTACTTGTCCGAGCATGGGGTCGAGCGACGGGACTTCAACTCGTACGGGTCGCGACGCGGCAACCACGAGGTGATGATCCGCGGCACCTTCGCCAACATCCGGCTGCGCAACCAGCTGGCTCCCGGGACCGAGGGCGGCTTCAGCCGTGACTTCACCGCTGAGGGCGGCCCGGTGACCTCGGTCTACGAGGCGTCCGAGGCCTACATCGCGGCCGGGATCCCGCTGGTCGTGTTGGCGGGCAAGGAGTACGGCTCGGGCTCCTCGCGGGACTGGGCGGCCAAGGGCACGGCGTTGCTCGGGGTCAAGGCCGTGATCGCGGAGTCGTACGAGCGGATCCACCGCTCCAACCTGATCGGCATGGGCGTCCTCCCGCTGCAGTACCCGGAAGGCCAGAACGCCGAGTCGCTGGGCCTGACGGGGGAGGAGACCTTCCAGTTCACCGGGGTCACCGAGCTCAACGAGGGTCGTACGCCGAAGACCGTGAAGGTCACCGCGGGTGACATCAGCTTCGACGCGGTGGTGCGGATCGACACCCCCGGAGAGGCCGACTACTACCGCAACGGCGGCATCATGCAGTACGTGCTGCGCTCGCTGTTGAAGAAGTAGCGCACTCCGACTGACATGGCGACGCCCCCTCCGGGGGGGCGTCGCTGCGTTCAGGCGTGCGCCGGGTCCAGCCGGTCCAGCACCAGCGCGAAGTGGGCGTCGTAGTCGGTCACCGCACGGTGCAGGTGCCCGAACAGCTCCAGGCTGATCGCCCCGAGCAGCCCGCCCCACCCCGTGATCGCGCGCAGGATCGCCTCGTCGGAGAGGTCGACGCCGGCCGCCCCCCGGAAGTCGGCGAACGCCGCCGTCTGCTGGCCGTTGACGTCGAGGTCGACGGCCAAGCCGATGAGCACACCGGTGACCCGCGCGGACGGCGCGATCGTGGCCTCCGGGGCGGCATAGCCCGGAACCGGGGATCCGTAGAGGAACGCGTACTCGTGCGGGGCCGCGACCGCCCAGTCGCGCAGGGTCGAGCCCAGAGTGCGCCAGCGACCGCTCAGATCCGTACGCTCACACGCCCCGTCGGCCGCCTCGACCAGGTCGGCGAGCTCGCCGTAGATGATCACCAGCAGCTCGGTCAGCAGCTCGTCCCGGCTGGGGAAGTAGCGGTACACCGCCGACGACGCCATGCCCAGATCTCGAGCCACCGCCCGGACCGAGAGCTGGGCGGGCCCGATCTCGGCGAGCTGGCGACGAGCGCTGGCGACGATCGCCGCCGTCAGCTCGCGGCGGGCGACGGCGCGGGCGGTCAAGGGAGCAGAGGTGGGCACCCGGTCAGTCTGGCAGCGAATCGCGGACAGTGCAACCAAACGAGAGCACCGCTCTTGACTCTGCGGAGACAAGGGAGCATGCTGGACGAAACGAGAGCACTGCTCACACTTCTGGACGAGGAGACACACCATGACCAAGATGTACGTGATCGTCGGCGCCGGGCCGGTCGGACGGCACACCGCCGAGGTGCTGCGCGAGCGCGGCGATGAGGTGCGGCTGGTGACCCGCTCGGGCCGGGTTCACCTCGACGGCGTCGAGTCGGTAGCCGCCGACGCTTCGGACTCTGCCGCGCTGAGCCGCTTGACCGAGGGTGCCGCGGCCCTGTTCAACTGCGCCAACCCCGTCGACTACACCACCTGGGAGCAGATCTGGCCGCCGCTGGCCGAGAGTCTGCTGGCCGCGGCGGAGCGGACCGGGGCGACGCTGGTGACCGCCTCCTGCCTCTACCCGTACGGTCCGACCGACGCACCGATGGTCGAGGGCCAGCCGGACGCGGCGACCGACCACAAGGGCCGCCTGCGAGCGGCCATGTGGGCGGAGGCGAGGTCTCGCCACGAGGCCGGTCGGCTAAGGGCGGTCGAGGTCCGCGGTGCCGACTACGTGGGCGCCGGCGTCGGCGGCAACGGGCACATCACCCGGCACCTGTCGACCGCCACTCAGGGCAAGACCGCCTGGGTGATCGGCAAGCCCGATCTGCCGCACAGCTGGACCGACGTCGCGGACATGGCGCGGACGCTGGCCGCCGTCGCCGATCGTCCGGAGGCCTGGGGTCGGGTCTGGCACGCCCCGACCGGTGCGCCCCACAGCCAGCGGGAGGCGCTGACCGACGTGTTGGCCGCCGGCGGGCACACCCCGGTCGCGGTGCGGGCCATTCCTCGGCCG
>DATDAP010000746.1:0-8169 GCA_036525335.1 Microlunatus sp.
TCGTCGTCGACCGGCTCACTGCTGGTGACGGTGAGGCTCCCGGTCGCGAGGACGACGTCGACGTTCTCGACGCCAGGGATCTCCTGGACCTCCTCGGTGACGGACATGACGCAGTGACCGCAGGTCATGCCGGTCACGGTGTAGTTCTGGGTGGTAGTCATTCCTTCGGACTTCCTTTCCTGTTCAAGAGCGGACGAGACGGGCGATCGCCGCCGAGGCTTCGTCGAGCTTCTGGTCAGCTCGTGGCCCCTCGAGGACCGCTGCGTCTGCGATGCAATGCTGGAGGTGCTCGTCGAGCAGGCCGAGAGCCACCGCTTGGAGAGCTGAGGTGATCACCGAGACCTGGGTGACGATGTCGATGCAGTGTTTGTCCTGCTCGACCATCCTCTGCAGGCCACGCGCCTGAACCTCGATCCGCCGAAGCGGACGCGTGAAGTCGCCCTTGCGTGCGATGTACCCCGGCTGGGTGGTGGGCATCCGTGTCTCCCTATCGGAATCTCGAGGCGGGTGTCATTAATGGATACAATACCCCCCTAGCGTATATCGGGTCAAGGGCCATACCCGAGTCATACTGGTAGGGGGTACCGGTAAATACGGGTAGGGGGTACACTGGCGAACGCTTTCGCCCATCCAAACCAAACCGGAGACGGGGCATGACCGAGACGCATCACGGGTACATCCAGCGCAAGGACGACTACGCGCGACGCTTACGCCGGATCGAGGGCCAGGCCCGGGGCCTGCAGCGGATGGTGGAGGAGGAGAAGTACTGCATCGACATCCTCACCCAGATCGCGGCGATCACGAAGGCCCTGCAGTCGGTCGGTCTCGGGCTCCTCGACGAGCACCTCAGGCACTGCGTCGTCGACGCGGCGTCCGCCGACGGCCGGGCGGCAGAGATGAAGCTCCAGGAGGCCTCCGAGGCGATCGCCCGGCTCGTCCGTTCCTGAAAGCCTGAGCTGAAGAGCCCGCGGGCGTCGAGACCCGCGTTCCGGCGAGGAACCGATGCACGGTGTCCTCAGTTCGTCGCCGTGCTACAGACCATCTGGATCTCGACCGGACGGTTCCCGGGGGAGACCGCGACACCGATGGCCGCTTGGGCGTGCCGGTGGTTTGTCGCCGAGCACGTCGATCAGCCGGCGTACTTCGAGTCTTCGGCCACAAGGCCGAGGGTCTAACCCCGGGCATGGAGGCGATCCACGGCGGACGTCCCTGTGCCGAAGGAGCCAATCACCCCGAAGTTTTAGGCGAGGCTCACCTAGATTGTCAACAGTCAACAGGCTTCGATAATCTGTCCTCATGACTGACTCCCTCATTCACAAGGTGGGTACTGCCGAGGTCGGCCACACCCACGCTGACGTTTCCGGAGGCGCCCTCCGTGCCTCGGTCTTCGGTGCGATGGATGGTCTCGTGACCAACATCGCCCTGGTCGCGGGGGTGGGCGCCGCGGGCGCTACTCCCCACTTCATCGTGCTGACCGGCCTTGCCGGCCTGGTCGCAGGCGCCTTCTCGATGGCCATGGGTGAGTACACCTCGGTCCGTACGCAGAACGAGCAGGTCGACCGGGAGTGGGAGAAGGAGGCCGCGGAGATCAGCGAGAACTCGGAGGCGGAGGAGCGCGAGCTCGCGATGATGTTCGCTGAGATGGGCATGAGCGAGTCCACTGCGGCACTTGCGGCGCGCGACGTTCACAGCGATCCTCAACAGGCGGCGCTGGTGCACGTGACCCAGGAGCTCGGCCTGGATCCGCGGGAGAAGCCGTCCCCGAAGGTCGCCGCCGTCTCCTCGTTCGTCACCTTCTCGCTCGGTGCGATCGTGCCGCTGCTTCCCTTCCTGCTCGGCTTCACCTCGCTGCTGGCCGGTCTCGCGGTCGGCGGTCTAGGGCTACTCATCGCCGGGGGTCTTGCCTCCCTCGCGACGACGCTTCCCTGGTGGCTCAGCGCCGTCCGGCAGCTCGGATTCGGCGCCGTCGCTGCCGGTGCGACGTACCTGGTGGGCCTGGCCATAGGTGTCAGCGTCGCGGCGTGACGTCCCCGGGTAGGCGGCCCGAAGGCATGGAACAGGTCGAGAAGCGAGTCGCCCTCGTCACTGGTGGCAACCGAGGCATCGGCCGGGAGATATGCCGGCAGCTCTCGGGACTGGGTTACCGGGTCGTGGTCGCCGCGCGTGACCGCGAGCGGGCCACGGAGGCAGCTCGCGACCTCGACGGCTGGGACCACGGGGACGCCATCGCTGTGGAGCTGGACGTCACGGACGCCGGGTCCGTGCGCACCGCGTTCGAGGAGGCCGTCAAGCGATTCGGCGCGGTGGACGTGCTCGTCAACAACGCCGGCATCGCGATCGACGGACCGGATCACCGGGCCTCGCTGCCGGAGCTGGCCAAGGTGCAGTTCACGCTGGAGACGAACCTGTTCGGCGCCTGGCGGTGCGCCGTGGAGGCGATCCCCGTAATGCGCGCGCGGGGCTACGGCCGCATCGTGAACCTCTCCAGCACGTTGGCCTCGCTGGAGCTGACGCAGACGCCTGGCTCGCCCGCATACAGGGTCTCCAAGGCCGGCCTCAACATGCTCACCAGAGTGCTGGCGGCCGAGGTCGAGCACGACGGCATCCTGGTGAACGCGGCGTCCCCGGGCTACACCAGGACCGACATGAGCCCGGACTCCGACCGCCCGGTCGAGCAGGGGGCAGACACCGCGGTCTGGCTGGCCACGCTGCACGACGACGGGCCCACCGGCGGGTTCTTCTACGAGCGGGCGCCCCTCGCCTGGTAGCGCGGGGCATTGGTCACGTAGCAGACACGCCGATGCCCTCTTGGTCCCCTAATCGTTCGGAGGCGGGAGCGCATGAGGACGTGCCGACGCCGTTGAAGTAGGTGGGCGAGCTACAGGCCGCATTCTCGCCAACGAGGACGACCCGACGCGCTCAACACGGTGCTGGATCTGGCCAGCCACCCGACGCGTACCCACCGGCCCCGTATGATGTTGACTGTTGAACTTTGTGGGCGCACTCCGCGTGCTCACGTGGATGCCGCGGCACCGTGCCGTGGTCTGGTACGGCAGGAGCTGCACTGTGGCGGGAAAGCACGAGGTGGCCACGCGCATTCCTCGCGTGACGTTCGCATCGATGGTCGGGGAACGGATCCGGTCGAACATCATCGACGGGACCCTGCCACCGGGCTCGCAGCTCAACGAGGTCGAGCTGGCCAGCAGCTTCGGGGTGAGCCGGGGACCGGTGCGTGAGGCCTTGCAACGGTTGATCCAGGAGGGGCTGCTGCGTAGTGAGCCCCATCGAGGTGTCTTCGTCCCGGTGATGACGGACGAGGACATCGACGATGTGTACCTGGCACGCGAAGCCCTGGAAACCGCGGCGGTCCGGCGGATCGCGAGCACGGGACGGTCGGCGTCGGCGTTCACGTCTCTGGACTCGATCGTCCGGGCGATGCGCAAGGCCGCGGACGCCGGCAACTGGCCGGCGGTTGCGGACCGGGACCTCGACTTCCATACCAAGCTGGTCTCGGCAGCGGCCAGCCCGCGGCTGGAACGCATGTTCACGACCGTGATCTCCGAGACCCGCCTGTGTCTCAGCGTGCTGACCGGGGCGTATGAGGGCCCGGACCAACTGGTCGAGGAGCACCGCCAGATCGCCGACCTGATCCGTGACGACGACACCGACGCCGCCGTTGCGGTGCTGAAGGCGCACTTTGACGACGCGGTAGTCACCTTGAAGCGACGTCGCGGATCCGAGAACGGCGCCACAGAGGTCGGCTGACAGGCTCGACAGTCTGCCCCGTATCACCAGTGGCGCTCTCGGTCGGATGCGGTAGACCGCCCGGTGGGACTGCGGAGCGCGAGATGAGGTAGACGGGCAAGGTCGGTCCTTCGGAGGCGAAGCCGGAGGAGGCCGAGAGCGCGACCGACTCGGCAGCGAATCGAGTCCGAGACTCGGTTCGCGGGGTGGCATCCGGCAGCGGCTATCGACCTAGGAGGTCCAACCCATGGACAGCTCGACTGGTCTGGCCGGCCCGACGAAGCGGGTCTTTCAGATCGGCGCTGCCGGGGGAGTCGGTCGCCCCCTCGCCGCGCGCCTGGTCGCCGAAGGGCACGTGGTCTCGGGCATGCACCGGAAGCCCGAGCAGGGCGACGCCGTGCGAGCGACCGGCGCCCGACCCGTGCTCGGAGACCTCATCGGGGATGCTGCCGAGACGATCGCGCAGAGAATGGCCGGGCACGACGCCGTAGTGTTCAGCGCCGGCGCGCACGGCACCGGCTTCGACCTGACCACTTCCATCGACGGCCGTGGTCTGGAGAAGGCGGTCGCGGCCTGCGAGATCGCCGGCATCCGACGCTTCCTGCTGGTCTCGGTCTTCATGGACGCCGGACGCGCTCGTGATCGCTCCGAGGGTTTCGAGCACTACATGGCCGTGAAGCGATCCGCCGACGTTGCCCTGGCCGAGAGCGCCTTGGACTGGGTCATCCTCCGGCCTGGGACCCTGACCGACGCCTCCGGCACGGGGCGAGTGACATTGGGGCACGCGATCGCCTACGGGTCCGTACCGCGAGACGACGTGGCACACGTGATAGCAGTTCTTCTCTTCCAGCCCGAGATCAACCGCGTGTGCTTGGAGCTCACGGAAGGCGAGCTGCTGGTCTCGGACGCCGTCGCGGCGCTGGTGCCCCGTCGCGCCAAGCTCTGATCGCGTGAGTCCTCGAGAAGACCGCTGAACGTCGCTCGAGGAGAGAGCTTAGGAGTGGTGGGGTCGCTTGGACCTCGCGGGGACAGCCAACAGGCCCAGTTCCCGGCGTACGACGGGCACGGCGCGCTCCCAGTAGGGCGGGACCGGGAGCCGACTCACCAGGGACAGCCGAGGACCGCCGAACCTCAAGGCCAGCTCGCGGTCGCCTTCGACGAGGTATGCCCGGATCAGCGAGCGTGGGAGTACCACGGGGTTGCCGAGCATTCGGCCGAGTCGCACCCCTGTCTCCGCGGTTGCCGCTCGGTTGGGGATGGCACCCAGCGCAACCAGCCGCCGATCGAGCTCCTCGCCGGAATGGTCGATGGTGTAGGTGACCACGACTCGGCCGGTGAGCTGTCTTCGAGCCGCAGAGCGGAGGCTGCAGGTGGCGGGGACCAGCATCGCGAGCGGGTCCATGCCGACCACCTGGTGAGTGACTCCTCGTGGGAGCTCCATCTGGCCGGCGATCGCGACGAATGCGGCGTCGAGCGAACCCTCGGCGACCCATTCGACGAGCCGTGGGCCGTGGTCGGTGACCTGGCTGGTGCGCAGGTGCGGCAGCGCCACGTGCAATGCAGGAAACACCAGTATCGCGAGGCTGGCGAAGGTGCCCACCGAGATCGTGTCGGAGTCTGCGGCCGCACGGCTGCGCTCGAACACTTGCTCAAGGTGGCCCAGGATGTGTCGCGCGTTCTCGACCATCTCCTCGCCGGCGGCCGTTGGCCGGGCTCCCGTGGTATCTCGATCGAAGAGCCGAACTCCGCACCGTCTCTCCAAGGCTGCCAGCCGCTGGCTGGCAGACGGCTGCGCTATCAGGAGCTCGCGGGCCGCCGCCCCCATCGACCCGTGTCTGGCGATGGCGACAACGAGTCGGAGATCCGCCACATCGGGCGGAGACGCGCCGGCTCGCTGTGAGGATGGCGAACTCATAGGTCCACACTATGACTTCCCGGAGCCAACGTGTGTCTACCTCCAAGGGATTGCCTGCCACATGCTGGGAGCGTGAACAAGGACCTGGTACGCATCCTGTTGGCGACCTTTGTCAGTTGGACGGGACTGCGGCTGACCGAGGTCGCGCTTCCCCTCATCGCGCTGCAGCAGACAGGCTCGCTGTGGGCCACGGGGTTGGTGGCCGGTGCTGCCGGCATCGCATCGGTGACGTCCCCGTGGTGGGCGGCTCGGCTGCGTCACCGGCTGACCTCCGGGCGCGCGCTCGGCGTAGTCCTCGGCGTCCAGGCGCTCGGGCACCTCATCGTGGCGGTGGGCGCAGTGCGGGGCGACCTGACCGTGGTGCATCTCTGTGTCAGTGGCCTGGTGACCGGTGCCGCTGCCGCCGTTGGTGGTCCCGCGACCCGAGCGTTGCTTGCCGACCTGGGAGACCGGCTCGGCCCGGGGGTCGCGGTTCGTGCCTTGGCGTGGCAGGACCTCGCCCACCGGATCAGCATGGTCGGCAGCCCGCCGGTGGCTGCTTGGGTGGTCACCCACCAGGGGGCGACGCCGCTGATGTGGGCCGATGCCATCGCGGTCGCCCTGGCCGCGTGCATCGTGGTGCCGGTCGGTCGTTACGTCCGCCACCAGGAGCTGGTGCAGTCCGCTCCGCGCCCCGCGCGGGAAGTACTGCGCTCTCACCCGCTGGTCGCCGACGGCATTGCGATGGCCGGAATCGGCTGGTTCTGCTGGTTCAGCTTCTCGCTGGGCTTGGCCATCCTCGGAGTCGAGACCGGGCGACCGGGTCAGCTGGTTGCCGCCGGGATGGTGGGATACGGCGTCGGCTCTCTTGCAGGATCGGTGGCTGCATCGCTCCTCGTGACACGGCTGCCGCGGGTCCCGGTGATGGTCAGCGGTTGGCTCGTCCTGGGCACCACGCTGGTGCTGCTGCCAGGGCTCGCAGGGTCCCTCCTCGCGCTGGCGGTGGCCTCTGCCGTCGGAGGCTTCGCCATGCCGCTGGGCATCGCTGCCCTCAACGCGTTGATCACCGAGCACACCACGGGCGCCGACCGCCGCACCGCCTTCGCCGTGCAGCACGTCACCACCAACGGCGGAGTGTCCCTCGGCATGCTTTCCGGCGGCGCGATCATCGCCACCCTCGGCGCCGGGACCACGATGCAAGCCGGCGGGCTGGTCCAGATCGCGGTACCGCTCCTCCTCATTGCGCGAGCCACTCTGGTACGACGGTGGCGCACCGACCAGCCTTCTGCGCCGGACAACGCCAACGGGCACGGTCGACCCGCGTCCACGGAACCGTCCAGGAGTCGTGCCTGAGGTGCACATCTGCCGGGTCGTTTCTCACACCTGATATGGAGTGACCTGCTTGTTAAGAGGCAGAGTGAAGCGCCCGTCCTTGGGGACGGGCGCCTCGTGCTTCGTTGTCCTGGTGGCTAAGAAGTCGACCATCGTCAACGTCACGATCGCCCGCGAACTCGGGGGGATGGTGTTGGTCCCTGGCATTGCTCGAGGAGTAGGGACCCCACGATCTGCTCCGTGGTCCAACGATGGCCGGTGGCAGCGCGAGGAGCGACCCGCAACACCTATGAGCAGCGAGGACCCGCTCGCGACGCTCGACCCAAGACACGCGGTCCCGCTCCTGCCGAAAGCACCGTCCTGCGGTAACCAACCTGCGCATATCAGCCTGACCGCGCGCCGCCAACGACACGCTCACCTGGGCCAGGCGATCTCAGGAGTTTCCGACGGTCCCGAGGGCGTAGGCGTGGCTGGTCGCCACCACTCCTGCGACGGTGGCGAGCTCGGTCTCGTCGCGGGGTCCGTAGACCATGACGAAGCCGGGGGAGAGGCGGGTGCCGGCCCAGGGGTGCATGCGGCCCCAGCCGCGGGTGACGAGGTCGCCGGCGAGGTCGGCGGGCAGGGCGAGGTGCAAGCAGCCGTCGTAGGAGGGGTGGAGGTGTGCGAACTCGCCGACCGACGGCACGAGGAACGCCTCCGCATCGCCCGCGATCTGTGCCCTATCTGTGCCCAAGACGCGGCAGTGCGAGGCTCCATACCGCCTCTGACCAGCGACGATGCCGAGGACAGGTCCTGCCCTCTCAAGGCGGTAGCGCTGGTTCAAATCCGGTCGGGAGTACAGGCGCAATGAGGGCCATGACGACCACTGCAAACGATGAGTCCGGGGCCCTTTGCCGTGTCGGGCTCGCTCCAGTCGAAGCCGATGACCATGGGTGGCGGTGCAAGGACATGCAGAAGTTCGCCGCCCTCTTTGGCGAACAAATGTCGCAAATCTTCGCAGACTCGAAGGTGTCCAGAAACAGGCCGGAAACTCTGTCAACGACTGTCAACGATCGGCAACGCCGATACGCTGCATTCCAGTGTTTAGCCAGGTCAGAGGCCAGATTGCCGCAGCAGTCGTCAAGATGTGTCAAACGCTCACCGCACACGGATCGGCAACGGAGGGTTGTTGGTTCGAATGGAGCGCGACGTTGTCGACA
>DATDAP010000747.1:0-3806 GCA_036525335.1 Microlunatus sp.
GTCCTGGCAGCTGACGGTCCTCACCCTGATCGTGATGCCGGTGTTCCTGGTCGTCCAGGTGCGCGTCGGCCGCCGGCGTCAGCGGATCGCGCGACGGACGCAGGAGTCACTGTCGGAGATGACGGCCATCACCGAGGAGTCGCTGTCGGTGTCGGGCATCCTGCTGGCCAAGGTGTTCGGCCGGGGACATGCCGAGACCGAGCGCTACCGCGAGGAGAACCGCAACCAGACCCGGCTGCAGATCGAGGCGGCCATGACCGGCCGGACCTTCTTCGCCCTGGTGCAGACCTTCTTCGCGGTCACGCCCGCGCTGATCTACCTGGTCGCCGGGTACCTGATGACGGGGCGGATCGGTGGCGGTGAGGTGCTGACCGCCGGGACCCTGGTCGCGTTCACCACCCTGCAGGCCCGACTGCAGATGCCGCTGATGCAGCTGATGCGGGTCACTCTCGACGTGCAGACCTCGCTGGCCCTGTTCCGGCGGATCTTCGAGTACTTCGATCTCGTGCCGGCGATCGTGGAGCGGCCCGATGCCCGGCCACTGGAGCGCACCGTGCACGGCGGTCGGGTCGAGTTCGACCACGTCTCGTTCCGCTATCCCGAGCCCCGCGAGCTGAGCGCCGGCCCGGCGAGTCCGCGATTCGGTGCCGCCGCCCCGCAGGACCCGGACGCCGACGAGGTCGATTCTGCGATCGACGAGCCGCTGATCCCGCCGCGGGAGTGGACGCTGTCCGGCATCAGCCTCAGCATCGAGCCCGGCCAGCTGGCCGCGATCGTCGGTCCGTCCGGGTCGGGCAAGACCACCATGACCTACCTGGTGCCGCGCTTCTACGACGTCGATCGGGGTGCCATCCGGATCGACGGGCACGACGTCCGCGACGTCACCTTCGACTCACTGGCCCAGTCCGTCGGCATGGTCACCCAGGAGCCGTACCTGTTCCACGGCACCCTGTTCGACAACATCGCGTACGCGAAGGCCGGCGCCACCCGGGCCGAGGTCGAGCGGGCCGCCCGCGACGCCAACATCCACGACCGGATCATGAGCTTCGCCCAGGGCTACGACACGGTGGCCGGCGAGCGCGGCTACCGGTTGTCCGGCGGAGAGAAGCAGCGGCTCGCCATCGCCCGCGTCCTGCTGATGAACCCGCGGGTGCTGATACTCGACGAGGCCACCTCCGCCCTGGACACCGAGACCGAGCGGCTCGTGCAACAGGCCCTGGAGCGGGCCACCCAGGGACGGACCACGATCGCCATCGCCCACCGGCTGTCGACCATCCGCAACGCCGATGTGATCTTCGGCCTGGAGGATGGCGAGCTCGTCGAGCGGGGCACCCACGCCGAGCTGCTGGCCCGGGGCGGGCTCTACGCGCGCCTCTACAACGAGCAGTTCGACGGCGGTCGGGTGGAGGGGCGTTTCGCCGACGGTGTCGTGTACGCCGACGGCGAGGTGTGGTGCGACAAGCGCGCCGGCCGGCGCGCCGACATCGGGGTCTAGCGGTCGCGACCGAGAATCAGGCTCGGCCCCGCCGACGGAGGCCGATCAGGGTGGACACCGCGCGACCGACCAGCACCCCGAGGGCGATGCCGATCATGGTCACCACGGTGGTCAGCAGGGTCGCGGTGCCGGTGTCGTCACCGGACAACAGGGTGGCCACGCCCATCAGGCCGAGCGCGCCGGGGACCAGGATCCAGAACGCGGGCGTGAAGCTGACGATCGCGGGCGGACCGCCGCGCTGGCGGGCGACCAGGTCGGCCACGGGCGTCATGGCCAGGGCGCCCACGAAGGACGACAGCATCCCGCCGATGAACAGCCCACCGAGCACCTGGGCGCCGTACGCGACGTAGAGCACGATCAGGATCCAGCCCATCGACCGAGGTCGGGCGCAGCGGTTCACGACGATGCCGATGCCGAAGGCGGCCACCGCGATCCAGGGGCCCAGGGTGCCGAACGCGGGCTTGGTCGTGGTCAGCTCGAGGGCCGGGATGCCCACCAGCAGGGCGGGTCCCACGATGCCCAGAGCCAGCAGCATCAGCTGGGTCGCCCCCGCCGCCAGCCGTCCCGCTCCCGAGATCATCTGCCCGCTCGCCAGCTCGATCACGGCGGTGGTCAGCAGGGCGCCCGGCAGCAGCGTGATCAGCGGGGCGATCAGGGACGGGACGATGTCGGTGCTCCAGCCCAGCCGGGCGAGCAGGAAGACGGTGAGCGATACCCCGGTGGCCGCGGTCACCGTGACCAGGGCCTGATAGCGCAGCGGCACCCTCAGTCCGAACAGCTGCAGCGAGCCGGTGAACACGCCGAGCGCTCCGGCGAGCAGCATGCCGGGGCCCGAGCTGCCCAGTAGGACGGCGAGCCCCATGGTGGCGAGCACACTACCGAGCAGCTGGACGAACGGCGGGAAGGGTGGTGGCGCCTTCCGGATCGCCCGGATCTCCCGGACCGCCGTGCGCGGGTCAAGACCCAGCCGGGAGCGGGTGACCACGTCGTCGAGGGCCTCGATCTGGTGCAGTCGCAGCTGAACCGCGCCGGTCGCCACCGCACTGGTCTGCAGTCCGGCTCCGCTCGGCGCCGAGACGACGAGCGCCGTGGGCATGGCGATGACCTGCACGTCCGGCATCCCGTGCGCCGAGGCGATGGTGTGCAGGTCGGACTGTACGTCGCTGACGTCGAAGCCGGCCTCGATCAGGGCATCACCGGCGATGGACATCAGCCGGAGCACGTCCTCCTCGGTGGCCGGGTGGAGGATGACCGTATCTTCGATGTCGGAGGTCGCCCCGGAGGTCGTGGTCAGCTCGCGCAGCAGCAGCCCGACCAGGATCAGTACGACGAAGGCGATGATCGCCGAGGTCAGCGGGACTGTGGCACTCAGACTGGCCGGTGGCGTCGGCGGGATCACCACCGGAGTCGGCGTGGTCGCGGACGGGCGCGCTGTGCGGGAGACACGTGCCGTCGGGGTGGGCTTCGGCGTCGGCGGTGCAACCGTCGGGGTCGGCGTTGACCCGCCGGGTGAGGTGGCCCCCGTCGACTCGGGGGACGGCGGATCCGTCGGCGGGAGGCTCGGGTTCTCCGGCGTCGTCGGGTCGGGTGATGGCGAGCCCGGCGGGGTGCCGGGCGCCGTTGGCGAGACGCCCGGGCTGACGGGCGGACTCGGCGTGTCCGCGGCCGCCCCGGTGGCACCGACGAGCACGGCGACGCCCACCAGCCCGGCGACCAGCGCGAGGACGATTGGCCGGACCAGTCGGCGAAGCACCACCATCCGGCTCAGTCCATGTCCGGTACGAGCTCGCGAGCGTCGGCGTAGTCCAGGCCGGTCAGCTCCATCAGATCGACCAGCATCGAGCGGGCCTGAGCCAAGATCACGACGGCCGAGATGCTGTCGGCCACCGGGAGGTGCGACGAGGCCCGAGCAGCCTCGACCAGCAGCTTGCGGGCGGCGACCGGCAGCTTGCCCTCGTGCAGCTCGCTGGCCATCCGCTCGGCCAGACCCGCGTTGCTCTCCAGCAGCTGCAGATACGCCTCCGGGACCACATCGCCCCGCCAGACCGCGGTCGCGCTCCTTCGGGCCAGCACCCGCAGGTTGCGGCTGGCCCGGTCGAGCGGCTCGATCAGCTCCGCGTACGCGCGCGCAGCCCCGAGCTGCCGACGCCGGAACGGACTGTGCCGCACGACCGCGAGCCCTTCGTCGGCGGCATCCTGCAGCGTCTTGAGCTGGGACTCGCCGGCCCTGGCCCGCTCGAGCACCTGGTCGGCGGCCGTCGGGTCGGACTCGCGCAGCGCCGTGGCGGCCGCGCGCAGGGTCGCGGCCATC
>DATDAP010000748.1:0-4788 GCA_036525335.1 Microlunatus sp.
GGCGATCGAGTTCGTGACCGGGGCCGCGGAGGACGAGGATCTTGGTGGGGCGTCGATGGTGCGGCTGCAGGCACCGGAGCCGGGCCGCGAGCTCGGTGTCGCCTACCTGTCGGTGAGCGAGCTGGCCCGCCTGTACCGGGCCGGCCGTGACCGGCTGGAGCTGGAGCCCGAGAACGAGACGCTGCGGTCGGCGGTCAACAAGCTGCGTGCCGGTCTGCTGCCCGGCGTCACACCGTCGGTGCGCGGTCCGCTCGAACCGCCTCCCTCCGACTTCGAGGTGGCGCGACGCCAGCGGCGGCGGGTTGCGGTCGTCTACGCCGGGGTCTGGCATCCCGGAGACCGAGAGCGGGTGATCGAGCCGTACCGCCTGATCCATACCCGACGCGGCTGGGAGATCGACGCTGGACCCGTGCACGCCGATGGCGAGCTGCATACCCTTCTGCTCGATCGGATCCAGTCGTACACGGTGCTTGATCAGACCTTCGAGCTACCCGCGGACCTCTACCAGTTGTTGGCACGGCAGCGGACCCTGTTTCCGGTCGAGCTGATCGTGCCGCATGAAACACGGTGGTCGGTCGAGAAGTATGCCGAACGCGTCGAGGTGCTCGCCGAGGACGAAACCTCGGCGCGGCTCCGAGCCCTGCTGTTCCAACCGGTCAGGCACCGGATAGGTCTGATCCTCGCCGACGGTGGGCAGGCGGCCCGGGTGATCAAGCCCCCCGACCTAGCCGATGCCGGAGAAGAAGTCGCCAGCGCACTGCTGACCCGTTATCAGGAAGGCAGCTCGTAGTCGAGCTGTTCGGCCCTCCGACCGCATTGATCGGATTCCGTATCCGATCACCGAGGTTGTTTTCGTGGCACTCGTATCGGTCCTCAAAGGTCAGGTGCTCTGTCGCCGCCAGGTCAAGGTCGCCCTGCAACCTGGGTCAGTACCCCGTAGTCGGTGTAGTAAATTCCCACGGGTGCCTGAGACACAGGGACGGCGAAGAGGGCGTAGTCGTACTCGGTCTTGCCGGGGTTGATCAGGTCCCCGTCGCCTGCGTATTTGGTCCCGGGAGTTGGCCACGGATCCGACTGACCATTCGAGGCCAGTTTCCGTTGCGTTCGGGGTTTAGTCCGGCACGTGAACGATCACATTTGCGCATCGTGCGCCTTTCCGCGCGTTCGCCTGTTACCGAGTCGTTATGGCAGACTCCGGTCTCGTGCATTCCCCTGGACGGGCCTTTCTTGCTGTGACTAGGCCGTTCGGGTCCCACGATCCCGAGTTCGGAGAAGCCATGCCTGAGTCCGACCAGCGGTCTGCCAGAAGCCGGAGCCGTGTTCAGGCGACCCTGGTCGGTCTCGCCAGTGCCATGGCCTTGATGGTCGGCGTACTCGTCGCACCGCCGCCGGCCGAAGCGGCACCGGGTGACGTCACCCTCTTCGATGCTGCGATTCCGTCTGTGGCCTCGGACTCGGACACCTCGCCGGTCGAGCTGGGGGTCACCGTCGTTCCCAAGGTGAGCGGCACGGTCAGCGGCATCCGCTTCTACAAGGGTTCCGCCAACACCGGCACGCACACGGGAACCCTCTGGAGTGCCACCGGAAGCCGCCTCGCGACCGCGACCTTCACCAACGAGACCGCGTCGGGCTGGCAGGTGGTCACGTTCGCCGCCCCGGTGTCGGTGACAGCGGGACAGCGTTTGATCGCCTCCTACTACGCCCCCCGCGGGCGCTATGCCGGGGATGAACGCTTCTTCAACGCGAGCTACGTGCGGGGCGATCTCACGGTCCCCGCCAACGGCGGGGTGTACCGGTACGGCGCGTCCGGGTTTCCGACGTCGGTCTACAACGCGACCAACTACTACGTGGACCTGGTGTTCAGACCGGTGGCAGGCACACCGACCACGCCGCCACCGACCACGCCGCCACCGACGACGCCGCCACCGACGACGCCGCCACCGACCACGCCGCCACCGCCAGACACTCGTGCGCCGCAGATCAGCGCCGTCGCCACGAGCGCGGTGGGCCAGAGCAGCGTCACCATCAGCTGGACCACGGATGAGCCGGCCACCACGCAGATCGCCTACGGCAGGACCTCGACGTACGGGTCCACCACAACCGTCGACACGTCACTGACGACCGCACACCGTCAGACGCTGACCGGTCTCACGGCCTCGACCGCCTACCGTTTTCAGGTCAGGTCGACCGATGCGGCGGGGAACGCGTCATCCTCGACGGATGCCGGCTTCACGACGGCCACCCCCACCACCGTCCCCGGTTTCACCCCGGGTAACCCCATCGGCACCGCGACCGTCCCGGCCGGGTGGGGAGTCGAGGACGTCAGTGCTCCCGACCGGGTGATCGGGAGCGGCACACCGGCCAGCTGCACGTCGGCGGCAGTCGTGGCCGCCGTGACCGCCGGGGGAGTGATCACCTTCGACTGCGGCCCCGACCCCCTGACGATCACGCTCTCCCAGACGCTCAAGGTGCGCAACAGCACCAGGAAGCTCGTCATCGACGGCGGCGGCAAGGTGACGTTGTCCGGCGGCAACACCCAGCGCGTCCTCTACGTCGACACCTGCGACACCTCGCTGGGCACCGTGTCCGGCAACTGTCTGTACGCACCCCAGTGGCCGCAGGTGACGGTACAGAACATCACCTTCGCCGACGGCAACGCCACCAACGCCACGTACGTGTCGCCGGGCGATGTGGGCCAGGGCTCGAACGGGGGCGGCGCGATCTTTGCGCTCGGGGGCCGACTCAAGGTCGTCAGGTCGGTGTTCGTCCGCAACACCTGCGCCACCAACGGACCTGACCTGGGTGGTGCGGCAATTCGCGTACTGGCGCAGCGGTCGTCGACGCCCAACGATCTCGATGCGTCGTACGCCGCGCGCAATCAGGAGCCGGTGGCGATCGTGCAGAGCACGTTCGGTGGCGCCGGCGGGCAGGGCAACAGGTGCTCCAACGGCGGCGCCATCAGTGGTCTGCGCACCCCGATCACCGTGCTCAACAGTCAGATCAGCTACAACAGCGCCATCGGCTGCTGCGCGAATCCGGCGAAGGCCGGTACGCCGGGCGGCGGCAGCGGCGGTGCGATCTACACCGACGGAGGAACCTACGACCTGACGATCGGCGGAAGCGACATCCAGTACAACACCGCCAAGGCAGGCGGCAGCGCGATCTTCTACGTCAGCAACGACCGCACCGGCCGCCTGATCATCGACCGATCGGTCAGCAAGAACAACACCTACGTGCCCAGCGGACAATCGACCCCGCAGAGCTTCGAGAACTATCCCGGTATCTTCTACCTCGGGAACGGGAGTCCCGTGATCACCAGCTCCACCGTCCAGTAGGCGGGAGGTCCGCCGCTGACGGCGCGGTTCCTCACGTGTACCGCAGACCCGCTCCGTGCGGGTAGAGCGGGTCCTCGCTGTCGTCGGGCACGTCGGACTGTGAGTTCCGTACGGCCCCGGTCGAGCGCGGCACCTCGAACGGCAGCCTGCCCAGGGGAGCAACGGCCCCGGACAGCACCTCGATCAGGGCGGCCGGCGACGCGCCCACGTCGGTCAGGATCGCGGCTGCGAACTCGGTGAACGGGGTGAGGATCGCCGGCCGCTCCAGATTCGCGTCGATCACCAGCGGAGCGACGGCCGCGACGTCGCGGAGCCGGGCCACCAAGCCCGGCCGGTACTCCAGCGAGCCCTGGTGGAAGGGGCCCTCCAGGAACAGGTCATCGCGCGGGTCGAACGGCGCCGGCAACCGGACGACCGCCACGTCGGCATCCGCCGGATCGGTGACCACCTCACCCAGACGAGCTGCCTCGTCGGCCGAGATGCCCTCGGCGTAGATCGCCAGCGGTGTGGTCAGCGGCAGGGTCGGGACACCGTCGACGGTCGAGTTCTGCAGCAGCACCAACGACTCCGCCTGGGCGCGGCGACCGGCCGCGACGAAGTCGTCCCGCCCGACGATCTCGGCGGCCAGGTCGGGGTCGACATACGGGTCGTCGAACAGCCCGAGCTGGAACTTCACGGTCAGCAGCCGGCGTACCGACGCGTCGATCCGCTCGGCGGTGATCAGTCCCTGCTCGACCGCCTGCACCAGCAGGTCGGTCCGTTGCTCGCCGCCGAGCTGGTCGGCGCCCGCGTCGATGATCTTGACCAACCTGTCCAGCTCGCCGAGGTGCTCCACCCCCCAGGCCCGGGCGGGCAGCGCCCGCCCGAACACGACCGTGCTGGTGATGAGCCCCCAGTCGGTGCAGATCACCCCGTCGTAGCCCAGCTGCTCGCGCAGCAGCCCGGTCAGGATCTGCTTGTTGTAGCCGAAGCCGACCTCCTCGATCGCCTCGCCGTCCAGCTCGAGGCCGATGGGAATGCCGTAGGAGGGCATCAGCGCCGACGTACCGACCTCGATGGCGCGGCGGAAGGGCACCAGATGATCATCGAAGCGGCCCCCGGGGTAGATCTGCTCACGCCCGTACGGGAAATGCGGGTCCTCACCGTCGAGCTGAGGGCCACCGCCGGGAAAATGCTTGGCCATGGTCGCCACCGAACCGGGACCGAGCGCTCGATCGATCTGGAAGCCCTCGATGTAGGCGGCCGCCACCTCGGCCACGAAGGCGCTGTCGTTGCCGAAGGTGTGGAACTGGCGGCCCCAGCGGGGCTCCGTGCCCAGGTCGATCTGCGGGTGCAGCGAGGAGCGGATCCCGACCGCCACGTACTCCTGCCGGGCGATCTCGGCGAACTCCCGTACCCGCTCGGGATCCCTCAGGGCGGCCAGTCCCAGCGGCTCCGGCCAGGCCGACATCGC
>DATDAP010000749.1:0-14802 GCA_036525335.1 Microlunatus sp.
CCTGCAGCGAGGCGACCTCCTCGGGCTTGCCCTTGTCGACCATGCCGGCCCCCATCCCCTTACGGTCGGCGCCGACATGGGTCGGAGCACGTGATGGTGTGAGAGTAGTGGCAGTTGGTACTCGTGGGAAGATCTCACAGGATATTCATCGGCGACACACCCGCGCGTCCCGTTGACGAACCCCCAATGACGACGCACACTACGCCGCGCGCAGGGGTCATGCTGGGCCCGAGCGTCTGGTCGAGCTCAGATGCCGGGGTCGAGGCCCAACTCGGGAAAGACCGCCTTGCGGGTCGCGAGGACCGCCTGATCCAACCGGCTGGTCGGGCTGAAGCCGCGGTCCCAATCGATGTAGTTGACCTCGACCCCGTCGGTCATCGCCAGTGGCACGTAGCCCACCCCCAGCTCCTGCCGCCACTTCTCCGGAGTCGCGGTCTGGGGCGAGAGCGGCTGACCGGCGATGATCGCCAGGAGGTGCGTCCAGGCGCGGGGCACGACGTTGGTGATCGAGTAGCCGCCGCCACCGGTGGACACCCAACGTCCCTCACACAGCTCGTCGGCCAGGTCCGCGAGCGCGAGGTAGGAGGCCCGCTGTCCGTCGACCGTCAGCTCCAGGTCGGCCAGCGGATCGTGCTGGTGGGAGTCGCAGCCGTGCTGGGTGATCAGGATCTGCGGCTGGAAGGCCCGCAGCGCCTGCGGCACCACCGCATGGAAGGCGCGCAGCCAACCGCTGTCCCCGGTCCCCGCAGGGAGGGCCACGTTGACGGCCGAGCCGATCGCGTCCGGCCCACCGATCTCGTACGGGAAGCCGGTGCCCGGGAAGAGCACCGCCGGGGTCTCGTGCAGGCTGACCGTCAGCACCCGGGGCTCGTTGTAGAAGATCTGCTGCACGCCGTCGCCGTGGTGCACGTCGACGTCCACGTACGCGATCCGCTCCGCCCCGTTCGCCAGCAGCCAGCTGATCGCCACCGCGACGTCGTTGTAGATGCAGAAGCCGCTCGTCGCCCGCGGCATCGCGTGATGAAGACCGCCGCTGATGTTGCAGGCCCGCCGGACCTCGCCCGCCCAGACGCCACGTGCCGCCTCCGCGGTGGCCATGGCGATGGTGGCCGAGACCTCGTGCATCTGCGAGAAGATCGGGTTGTCGGTGCTGCCCAGTCCGTACGCGAGGTTCTCGACGTTCGCCTTGACGGCGTCGACGTAGTCGCGGTCGTGGACCGCCAGGATGAGGTCGTCGTCGATCGGCGGCGGCGGCACGATCTCGAGCAGGTCCAGCACACCCAGCTGCTCGGCCAACTCGATCGTGTGCCGGACCCGGCCGGGACCCATGGCGTGGTCGTGCCCGAAGTCGTACCTGGTCAGCTCCTCGGAGTAAACCAGCCGACCGGTCATCGTCCCGCGCCCGGGTCGGCTCCGGCAGCACCGGCTCGACTCGATCCGGACGACGTCGCACCGGCCCGGGCCGCCTCGGCCAGCGACCGGCTGCGGTCGCGCGCCGCCTCCATCGCCCCCAGGAACGCGGCGCGCACCTTGTGGTCCTCGAGCACCTTGACCGCGGCTGCGGTCGTTCCGCCCGGCGACGTGACGCGCTCGCGGAGCACCGTCGGGTGCTCGCCGGTCTCGCGCAGCATCGTCGCCGAACCGAGCATCGTCTGCACGACCAGCTCGGTGGAGATGTCGCGGGGCAGACCCAGGTGCACACCGGATTCGATCATCGCCTCGACCACGAAGAACAGGTAGGCCGGGCCGGATCCGGAGATCGCGGTGACCGCGTCCTGATAGCGCTCCGGAACCGTGACCACCCGACCGGTCGCGGACAGGATCTCGGTCACGTGGTCGAGGTGCTCGGACCGGGCGTACGTGCCGGGCGAGATCGCCGCCATGCCCTGATCGACCAGCGCGGGAGTGTTCGGCATCACCCGGATGACCGGCAGCTCCCCGCCGAGCCCAGCCTCGATGAAGGCCGTGTCCACTCCGGCCGCGAGCGAGACGACCAGGGTGCCGGGCCGCAGCGATCCCGCGATCTCGCCCAGCAGCTCGCCCATGTCCTGTGGTTTGACCACCAGGATCACCGTGTCCGCGGTGGCAGCGGCCTCGTCGTTCTCCAGCATGGTGATGCCGTACCGCTCGATCAGGTCGGCCTGGCGCTCCGGCCGTCGGTCCGTGGCCACGATGCGGCCGGCGTCCCAACCCGCCCGGATCAGGCCGGACAGGACGGTCTCGCCCATCACACCTGCTCCGAGGATGGCCAGGACGGGCACGTCGACGCTGACCTGCTCCCCCATCGCCGTCAGTCCTGCCGGTCGCTGACCAGCTGCGACGCGACCAGCTCGGCGATCTGGACCGCGTTCAGCGCGGCCCCCTTGCGCAGGTTGTCGTTGCTGATGAACAACACCAGACCACGGCCGTCGGGAACCGACTGATCGGCCCGGATCCGGCCGACGAAGCTGGGATCCTGGCCGGTCGCATCGAGCGGGGTCGGTACGTCCATCAGTGCGACACCGGGCGCGTCCGCCAGCAGTGCGGTCGCCTGCTCGGGGCTGATCGGCTGTGCGAACTCGGCGTGGATGGCCAGCGAGTGGCCGGTGAACACGGGCACCCGGACACAGGTGCCGGCTATCAGCAGGTCCGGTGCGTGCAGGATCTTGCGTGACTCGTTGCGGAGCTTCTGCTCCTCGTCGGTCTCACCACTGCCGTCGTCGACCAGCGAGCCGGCCAGCGGCAGCACGTTGAACGCGATGTTCTTGACGTACTTCACCGGTTCGGGGAACGCCGCCGACCGGCCGTCGAAGGCGAGGTCGGCGGCCTTGTCGGCGACCGCCTTCACCTGTGAGTCCAGCTCGGCCACCCCGGCTCCACCGGAACCGGACACGGCCTGGTACGTCGCCACCTGCAGCCGGGTCAACCGAGCCGCGCGGTGCAGGGGGGCGAGCACCGGCATCGCCGCCATGGTGGTGCAGTTGGGGTTGGCGATGATGCCCTTCGGCGGCCGGATCGCGTCGTCGGGATTGACCTCACTGACGACCAACGGCACCTCCGGATCCATCCGCCAGGCCGAGGAGTTGTCGATCACGATGGCGCCGGCCGCGGCCACCTGCGGGGCCGTGGCCAGGGAGGCGGTCTTGCCGTTGGAGAACAGGGCCAGATCGAGCCCGGTGAAGTCCGCGGTGGCGGTGTCCTCCACGACCACCTCGGTGCCGGCGAAGTCGAGTTTCAGGCCCGCGGATCGGGCGGAAGCGAAGAACCTGATCTCGGTGACGGGGAACGAACGCTCCGCCAGCAGCGTCCGCATGACGCCCCCGACCTGACCGGTCGCTCCGAAAACTCCTACGCGCATGGGGTCAGACTACGGTGCCCGTGCGGAGTGTCGCCTCGACTTCTGGCGGTCGAGATCAGCGAGCGAGCGGCTCGTACGCCGTCACGGCTCGTCGGCGACACTGGTGCGGTGACGCAGTCCGAGACCCAGATCTCCCTATCCGGGAACCGCCCACGGCTGGGGCTCGAGGTCCTGATCGTGCTGGCCATCTCCCTGGGCCAGTCCGGGGTCTACTCCGTGCTGCGGATCATCGAGCGGATGACCCGTGGCGTCCAGCTCAACCAGCAGACCTCGACCCTGAACGCCTCGGTCACCCCGGACCGGCCCTGGTTGGACCTCTCTTATCAGCTGGTGGGGATCGCGTTCGCGCTCGTGCCGGCGCTGCTGGTGCTCTACCTGCTGAGCCTGACCGACCGGCCGGCCACCCGCCGGATCGGTTTCGATCTCACCCGGCCCGGCTTCGACGCCTGGTTCGGTACGGCGATCGCCGCCTGCATCGGCATCCCGGGACTGGGGCTGTATCTGGTGGCCAAGGCGCTCGGGGTCAACACCCAGGTGCAGGCCTCGGGCCTCACCGACCACTGGTGGACGATCCCTGTGCTGGTGCTGGCCGCCGCCCAGAACGCGGTACTGGAAGAGGTGGTGATGATCGGCTACCTGTTCACCCGGCTGGGCCAGCTCCGGTGGCGGATCCCCGCGATCCTCCTGCTCAGCGCCGTGGTCCGCGGGTCCTACCACCTCTACCAGGGCTGGGGTGGGTTCGCCGGCAACCTGATCATGGGCGTGGTGTTCGGGCTGATCTACCTGCGCTGGAAGCGGGTGATGCCGCTGGTGGTGGCGCACACGCTGCTCGATGTGGCCGCATTCGTGGGCTACGCGCTGCTCGCTCCCCACGTCAGCTGGTTGTGATCAAAAGATTGTGTGAGATCGAGGGTCGATGTCGGCCTGGTTTTCACACGGTCTTGTGAAGGGAGCGTCACTCAGCTCCGCGACACCAGGCTGTGCGCGAAGAAGCGTACGTTGGCGGGCTTCTCGGCCAGCCGCCGCACCAGGTAGCCGTACCAGTCGGTGCCGTAGGGGACGTAGAGCCGCATCGTGTGCCCGAGTCCGGCCAGCCTCTCCTGCTCGGCCGGCCTGATGCCGTAGAGCATCTGCAGCTCGAAAGTGTCCTTGGTCCGCTGCTCCCGCTCGGCCAGCGCCAGCGCGATCTCCACCAGCCGCGGGTCGTGGGTGGCGACCATGGGATAGCCCGAGCCGGACATCAGGATCTTCAGACAGCGCACGTACGCCTGGTCGATCTCCTTCGGTTCCGTGTGGGCCACCGTCGCCGGCTCCGCGTACGCCCCCTTGCACAACCGGATCCGGGACCCCTCGTACGCGAGCTCGCGGCAGTCAGCCTCGGTCCGGTAGAGGTACGCCTGCAGCACCGTCCCCAGCCAGGGATAGTCTCCGCGCAGCTCGCGGACGATCGTCAGGGTCGAGTCGGTGGTGGTGTGGTCCTCCATGTCGATGGTCACCGTCGTGCCGGCCTCGAGGGCCGCCTCGCAGATCAGCTGCGCGTTCTCGGTGGCGATCTTCTCCCCGTCTCCGCCCAGCAGCTGACCGACGGCGGACAGCTTGACCGACACCTCGGCGACATCGGCCAGACCGGCTTCCGCCAGACGGCCGAGCAGCTCCAGATAGGCATCGGTCGTGGCGGACGCCTGAGCCGGCTCGGTGGTGTCCTCCCCGAGGTGGTCGATGGTCACGGTGAGTCCGTCGTCGGCGACCGAACGGGTCACCCGCAGGGCGTCCTCGGTGGTCTCCCCGGCGACGTAGCGGTCGACCACGCGGCGGGTGACCGGCGCCCGAGTGAGCGCGGACTTGATCGCACCACTGCGGGAGACCTTCAGCAGTGCCTCGCGAAGGATCGGCATGTCGGCTCCTCTCACCCTGCGGTGAGCTCAGTCGGGGGATGCGAGGAAATCTAGCCCTCAGGCCCCGCCGACCCCGCCGCCGGTCAGGACGTCCGTCACACCGGCGCCGTCGACCGCGTACGACGGGTGCACCGGTGTCGCCAGGTTCAAGCGGGTGAAGGCCAGGGACTCCGCCAAGTCGGCTTCCCGTTTGGCTCGGGTGTCGGCCTTGCGGGTGTTCACCTCGAGCACGACGTGACCGGCGAAGTCGGTCTGGGCCAGATACTCGAGCACCTTCGCCGCGTTCTGGTCGCCACGGCCGGGCACCATGTGCTCGTCCTTGGCCGACCCGCTGCCGTCGGTCAGGTGGACGTGTCGGAGCCGGTCGCCCCAGGCCTTGGCCAGATCGAGCGACTGCTGGTTGGCGGTCGAGGCGTGCGAGAAGTCCAGCGTGAGGTCGTCGTAGTCCAGCTCGGTGGGGTCCCACCCCGGCATGTAAGCCTTCAGCTCACCCCCCGGTGTGCGCCAGGGGTACATGTTCTCCACGGCGAAGGTGATGCCGGTCTCCTCGTTGAGCCGCCGGACGCCGGCGACGAACCCTCGGGCGTACTCGCGCTGCCAACGGAATGGTGGATGCACCACGACCACCTCGCAGTCGAGCCGGCGGGCCGCCTCGCCGGAGCGCTCCAGCTTCGACCACGGGTCGTTGCCCCAGACCCGCTGGGTGATCAACAGGCACGGGGAGTGCACCGACAACACCGGCACCTGGTGGTAATCACGCAGCTTCTCGACCGCGTCGATGTCGGCGGCCACCGGGTCGATCCCCACCATCAGCTCGACGCCGTCGTAGCCGAGTCGGCGGGCCAGCTCGAACGCGGAGGAAGTGGTTTCGGGATAGACCGAGGAGGTCGACAGCCCGACCTTCGCGGTCGGCACCTTCACGGCACGCTCGACGGCATCGGACACGCTCTACAGCGTAACCCCCTCGTTCGAGTCGGCCCATGCACTGGGCGGCGCAGGCCCGCGTAGGCTTCCCGCGTGCCCGAGGTGAAGCTGCCGTTCCCACGTGCGTACGTGGAGTTCACCGACCCGGGGGACGGCGACACCGTGTACCGCTGCGACCTCACCTGGCTCACCTCGCGCTGGACCTGCATCTTCGGCAGCGGCTGCCAGGGCATCTACGCCGACCGGCCGGACGACGGCTGTTGCACCCTCGGCGCCCACTTCGCCGACGCGGACGACGAGTCGCGGGTCCGCAAGTCCGTCCGCCGACTGAGTGGCGACCAGTGGCAGTACAAGAAGGCCGCCAAGAAGGGCGGCTGGGTCGAGCTGGAGGGTCCGGACACCGTCGCCGAGGGCGACGAGCCCGCACGGAAGACGAGGGTGGTCGACGGGGCCTGCATCTTCCTCAACCGACCCGGGTTCCCGGCCGGCGCCGGGTGTGCGCTGCATCTGCTCGCTCTCGACCAGGGGCGGAGCTTCGTGGAGACCAAGCCGGACGTGTGCTGGCAGCTGCCGCTGCGCCGCCAGTTCCGTACCGTCACCCGCGGTGACCAGACGACCTACAACGAGGTGACCCTGGGCGAGTACGTCCGGGAGGGCTGGGGCGCCGGCGGGCACGACCTCGACTGGTACTGCACCTCCAACACCGAGGCCCACATCGGGACCCGCCCGGTCTATCTGTCCAACCGCGACGAGCTCGTCGAGCTGATGGGAAAGAAGGCGTACGCGGTGCTCGCCGACCTGTGCGCGGAGTTCGAAGCCGCCCCGGGGACGCTGATGCGGCACCCGGCGACCATCCCGGCGGCCGCGACCCGGCGCTGACCTGCGCAAGGGCTCGTACGGGGAAGGAGAAATCCACCCCACCCGCACCGCACCCGTGCTGGGCGGCACACTGGGGACATGCGCTTGGACCATCTGTCGTACGCAGCCGGTCCCGATGGCGCCCGTGCCGCCGCCGGGGAGCTGGGCCGACTTCTGGGGTCCGCGTTCGTCGACGGCGGCTTCCACCCCCGCTTCGGTACCCGCAACTTCACGCTCCCGCTGGCCGGCGGCCGTTACGTCGAGGTGGTCGAGGTGCTGGACCATCCCGCGGCGGACAAGGCGGTCTTCGGACAGGTGGTCCGGGCCCGGTCCGCCGAGGGTGGTGGCTGGCTCGGCTGGGTCGTAGCCATCGAGGACATGGCCGAGGTCGAGACGCGGATCGGTCGGCAGGCGATCGAGGGGCACCGTCACCTCCCCGACGGGACGCTGCTGGAATGGCGACAGCTCGGGGTGCGCGGGCTGCAGAGCGATCCGCAGCTGCCGTTCTTCGTGCAGTGGCGCAGTGACGCCGCCATCCACCCCTCGGTCGGCGGCGGCCGGGTCGACCTGCTCGCCGTGGAGATCGCCGGCTCGCAGCACCGGGTGGAGGACTGGCTGGGCGGATCGGCGACCCACGCGCTGGCCGACATCCCGATCGAGTGGGTGGCTCCACGGGGACAACCGGGCCTGATCGCGGCCACCTTCGGTACACCGAACGGGGTCGTCCGGATCTAGTGGTTGCGGCACCGGGCCAGTCGGCCCCGAGCCTGACCAGGACAACTCGCCCAGTCGTGAGGGCCGTCACCGGCGAGTGGCCGCACAGGATGCACGAGGGTGCGTCGGCCGGAAGCCGGGAACCGTTCGCCGACCTAGCCTGAGGGTATGGCGCTTCGTATCCGACCCGAGGCCGCCGGCCTGCCGGTCTACCGACCCGGCCGCCGGCCGCCACTGATCGACGGGCGTGCCGCACACAAGCTGTCCAGCAACGAGAACCCCTATCCCCCGTTGCCCGGCGTCCTCGCCGCCGCGACGCAGGCGTGTGCCGAGCTCAACCGCTACCCCGACATCGCCGCGACCACCCTGACGGCAGCCTTGGCCGGACGGCTCCGTGTCGCACCGGAACGGATCGCCTTCGGTACCGGGTCGGTGGCAGTCCTGTTCCACCTCCTCAACGTGCTCGGACGGCCCGGAGCCGAGGTCGTGTACGCGTTCCGCAGCTTCGAGGCGTACCCGATCGCCACCCAGCTCAGCGGCGCGACCGGCGTACCGGTGCCGTTGACACCCGCGTACGAGCACGATCTGGACGCCATGTTGGCGGCGATCGGCCCGGCCACGGTGGCCGTCCTGCTGTGCACGCCGAACAACCCCACCGGGCCGGCGCTGCGACAGGTCGACGTCGAGGCCTTCCTGGACCAGGTCCCCGATGACATCGCGGTGGTGCTGGACGAGGCGTACGTGGAGTTCGTCGACGACCCGGCCGCGGTCGCCGGGCTGGCGCTGATCGATCGACCGAACGTGATCGTGCTGCGGACGTTCTCCAAGGCGTACGGGCTGGCCGGCCTGCGCATCGGCTACTGCGTGGGCTCCCCGGACCTGGCCGCGGTCGTGCGGGCGGCGGCGAATCCGTTCGGGGTCAGCACCATCGCCCAGGCCGCCGCGCTCGCCTCGCTCGACGCCGAGGACGCCCTGCTGGAGCGGGTCGGCGAGCTCGTCGTCCGCCGAGCGGCGATGCTGAAGAGCCTCCGCGACCTCGGCCACGACGTGCCGGACGCGCAGGGCAACTTCGTCTGGCTGCCCGCCGGATCGCAGACCCAGACCTGGGCGGACACTTTCGCCGAGGCCGGGGTGATGGTCCGCCCGTACGCCTCCGCCGGGCCTGCCGGGGAGCCGGGTCCGTTCGACGGGATCCGGATCACGGTCGGCGAACCGGCGGCCAACGACCTGGCCCTGAGGATCGCCATGAGACTCGCCCCGTAAGCCCCCTCGCGAGCGGCCGCGCAGTGGAGCGCCCGACTCCGTCTGGACCGAAGAGGGAGCAAACACGTTTTCGTTTGTGAGCGATGAGGGAAGACGGAGTCAGACGGCGCGTAGCGGAGCAGCGAGTGAGGACAACACTGTCGGTGGGGACCCGTACGTTCTGGAGCATGGCCAGGACGCAGACTCGACCCTCGCATCGCTGCACCGAGTGCGGCTGGACGACCGTCCGCTGGGTCGGGCGGTGCGGTGAGTGTCAGGCCTGGGGCAGTGTGACGGAGGTCGGCGCTCCGAGGCTGGCCGAGGTCAAGGCCGCGACCCCGACGCGACGGGCCACCCGGATCAAGGACGTCGACGCCGACGCGGCGGCCCGGGTCCGCACCGGGGTCGGTGAGCTTGACCGCGTGCTCGGCGACGGTCTCGTCCCGGGCGCCGTGGTGCTGCTGGCCGGGGAGCCCGGAGTGGGCAAGTCCACGCTGCTGCTCGAGGTGGCGGCGCAGTGGGCCAAGGCCGGCCGCACGACCCTGTACGTGACGGGAGAGGAGTCCGCCGCCCAGGTCCGGCTGCGGGCCGGGCGCACCGACGCGCTGGCCGACGAGCTCTATCTGGCCGCCGAGACCGACCTCGGCACCGTGCTCGGTCACGTCGAGGAGGTCCGGCCTTCGCTGCTGGTGGTCGACTCTGTGCAGACCATCGGCACGGCCGAAGCCGACGGCTCCCCCGGTGGCGTCACCCAGATCCGCGAGGTGACCGCGGCTTTGATCCGGGTGGCCAAGCAGCGGGGCATGGCGGTGATCATCATCGGCCACGTGACCAAGGACGGGAACATCGCCGGACCTCGGCTGCTGGAGCATCTGGTGGACGTGGTGCTCGCGTTCGAGGGCGACCGGCACTCGGGCTTCCGGCTGATCCGGGCGACCAAGAACAGGTTCGGTCCGGCCGATGAGGTCGGCTGCTTCGAGATGGGCGAGGACGGCATCGCCGAGGTGTCCGACCCCTCCGGTCTGTTCACCTCTCGGCACGAGGAACCCGTGCCGGGCACCTGCGTGACCGTCACGATGGAGGGCCGTCGACCGCTGCTGGCCGAGTTGCAGGCGTTGGCCGGCAAGTCGTCGCTGCCGGTTCCCCGGCGCACCATGCACGGTGTCGACGCCGGCCGCCTGGCGATGGTTCTGGCGGTGCTGGAGCGGCGGGCGAAGGTCCGGTTGCATGATTCCGACGTGTACGTGTCGACCGTCGGAGGGGCCCGGGTCGTCGATCCGTCGGCCGATCTCGCCGCCGCGGTCGCGGTGGCCTCCAGCGCCTTGGACGTGAGACTCACCCAGCGCTGCGTCGCCATCGGCGAGGTCGGGCTGGCCGGTGAGCTGCGCCGGGTCCCGGGCCTGGAGCGCCGGCTCGCCGAGGCCGCCCGTCTCGGATTCACCGAAGCCGTCATCCCGTCCGATGCGAGACAGTCGGAACAGATCGCGATGAGTCGGCACGGCCTGCTGATCCACGCCGTGCCCACGGTGGCCGACGCCCTTGATCGTTTGGGCATCCGACGGGCGCCGGGCCGCGCGGCGCACGAGCGTTGACGTACCCCACCCTGGTCGGGCGACGACCGGCCGCGATCTCTGCCTAAGATGGCGAACGGAGAAATGGCCGCGATCGGTCTAGGGCGAGGGACGGAACGAAGCGTGTCGCAGGACGGTACGGAGCGGAGCCGAGTGCTCGGCTACCTGGCGCTGGTCGCGCCGGGCACCCCCTTGCGGGACGGATTCGAGCGGATCCTGCGTGGCCGTACGGGCGCGCTGGTCGTGCTCGGTCACGGTCGCGAGGTGCAGGACCTGTGCACCGGCGGCTTCGAGCTCGACGTGCCCTTCACCCCGACGGCGCTGCGGGAGCTGGCCAAGATGGACGGGGCCATCGTGCTGGACGCGGGCGCGAGCAAGATCATGCGGGCCGGCGTGCACCTGATGCCCGATGCCGCCATCTTCACCGCCGAGACCGGCACCCGACACCGGACCGCAGATCGGGTCGCTCGGCAGACGGGCGTACCGGTGATCGCCGTCTCCGCCTCGATGGCGACGATCTCGCTCTACGTGAACGCCTACCGCCAGTTCGTCGAGAACCCCGACCAGATCCTCGCTCGGGCCAACCAGGCGCTGCAGACCCTGGAGCGCTACCGGTCCCGGCTGCGCGAGGCGACCACGCGTCTCTCCGCGCTCGAGGTCGAGGACCAGGCGACCGTCCGCGATGTCGCCGCGGTGGCGCAGCGGCTGGAGATGGTGCACCGGCTGGACCAGGAGCTGTCCGAGTACGCCGCCGAGCTGGGCACCGAAGGACGACTCCTCGCGCTGCAGATGCACGAGCTGACCACCGGTCTGACCGAGCTCGGTGGACTCCTGGAGAAGGACTACCGGCCCGCCGACACCAACGGCAACAGCGGCAACGGCAACAGCGGCAACGGCGCCGCGGCGGCCAGCACCGGCGGAGTGGCCGATGGCGACACCGTCTTCGGTCTCAAGCTGCTGTCCGCGCTCGACACCACTCAGCTGCTGGACCTGTTGCTGGTGGCCCGAACCATCGGCTTCGCCGTCTCCGAGCAGCTCGACAGCAAGGTCACCACGCGGGGCTACCGGCAGGTGGCCCAGATCAACCGCTTGCCCGGAACCCTCGGCGAACGGCTGATCGAGCACTTCGGGAGCCTGCAGGCACTCTTCGCCGCCAGTCGCGCGGATCTCCAGGAGGTCGAGGGGGTCGGGGAGCAGCGGGCCCGCGCCATCCGTGACGGTCTCGTCCGGGTGGCCGAGTCGGCCTACGCGGATCCGGCCACGTGACCGCACGACTGACCGCGGATCGCCCTCAGGCGATGATCATGCGGAGCTGGACCGGTTTCGCCCCAGCCAGCTGCGCCGTTGCCCAGTAGGTGCCGGCCCGCGGCGTGCCGGTCCCGCGCTTGCACTCCTTGCCCTTGACCGAGCGTTCGCCGTTCCAGGTCATCTTCCAGATGACGCCGGCCTTGCCCGCCAGCTTCTTGTCGAACGCGACGAGCGTCTTGGCGCAGTCCCGGCTGCTCCAGATCCGGTCTTCACCGGAGAAGACCTTCAGCTCGAAGTTCTTGTCGGTCACCGAGACCAGACAGGTCTGGGCTCCGGCGTTGACCATGGTCAGCGCGAACGTGTTTTTCTGACCCGGTGAAAGGCTGCGGTCTGCCTTCACCGTCACCCGGAGCCCGGCCGGTGTGCAGTCGGGTGTCCCGATGACCGTCGCGGTCGCGCTGGGTCGAGCGGTCGGCGCCGCCGACGGCTTGGCTGCGGTCGAGCTCGGGGGCTGGCTGCTCGGCTGGATCGGAGCGGACGCCGACGGTTGGTCGGACGCCGAACCGGACGGCGCAGGCGCCGACACCGACGTCGAGGGCGCGGTACTGGGACTCGCAGCCGTCGACGGTTCCGGGCTGGCGGCCACCGGCGGGATGACGGGGGGCGGCGAGGTCGCGACCGCAGCCTTGGTCAGGTTGGCCACACCGAACACGACGATGACGGCGAGCAGCAGGACGACGGCCAGCAACACCCCCCGCCGAACCCAGTACGTCTGGGCCGGCTCCGGACCCATCGGGTGGATCACGCCACTCATGTTGGAAAGGCTACGGAGCCGGAGCGGACCCGACCGGGTCAACACGCCGGGGCGACGGGCCGGGTCCGGGTACGGTGGCCGGCATGCCTGCCGACGATCGCCGCGAGGTGGTCGAGCGGGTACTGCGGTGGTACGACGACCACGCTCGCGATCTCCCCTGGCGACGGCCCGGGGTCGGCGCCTGGGAGGTCATGGTCAGCGAGTTCATGCTGCAACAGACACCGGTGGCGCGCGTGCTCGAGCCGTGGCGGCAGTGGATCGCCCGCTGGCCCACCCCGTCCGATCTGGCGGCCGCGCCCGCAGGTGACGCGGTTCGCGCCTGGGGCCGACTGGGCTATCCGCGCCGGGCGTTGCGGCTGCACCGCGCGGCCGAGGCCATCTCCGAGCAGCACGGCGGCCAGGTGCCCGCCGAGCTCGTCGATCTGCTGGCGCTGCCGGGCGTGGGCTCCTACACGGCGGCGGCGATCGCCTCGTTCGCGTACGGGCAGCGGCACGTCGTGCTGGACACCAACGTCCGCCGGGTGCTGTCCCGGGTGGCCGCCGGGGAGGGCGCACCGCCGCTCGCGGCGACCGCGGCGGAGACCCGGCTCGCCGCCGAGTACCTGCCGGACGACCCGGCTCGCGCGGCCCGCTGGGCGGTGGCGTCGATGGAGCTGGGCGCGCTGGTCTGCACCGCCCGTACGCCCGCCTGCGAACGGTGCCCAGTCGAGGACCGCTGTGCCTGGCGCCGCGCCGGCCGGCCCGTCGCGGTCGGACCGCGGCGACGTCAGACGTACGACGGCACCGATCGTCAGTGCCGGGGCGCGCTGCTGGCCGTGCTGCGGTCGAGCGATGTGACCGTGAGCCGGGCCGAGCTGGACGTGGTCTGGCCGGACGCCACCCAACGCGGCCGGGCTCTGACCACTCTGGTCGTCGACGGGCTGGTGGTCGGAGACGACGACCACGGGTACGCCCTGCCCGGCTGACTGACTGCCCGGCTGACCGACGGCCGACTAGGGTCGAGAACCGTGACCACGACACTCGCCCCCACGCTCAGCCTGTTGCACGGCGCCTCCATTCCCGTCCTCGGCCTCGGCACCTGGCCGCTGCGCGGAGCCGACGCCGCAGCCGCGGTCCGGACGGCCATCGAGTCCGGCTACCGGCTCGTCGACACGGCCGAGAACTACCGCAACGAGGACGGCGTCGGTCAAGGCATCCGGGACTCCGGCATCGACCGCTCCGAGATCTTCGTCACCACCAAGTTCAACAAGGAGTGGCACAGCGTCGACGGCGTCCGGCGGGCGTACGACGCCAGTCGCGAGCGGCTGGGCGTGGACTACCTCGACCTGCTGATGGTGCACTGGCCGAACCCTGACCAGGGTCGGTTCTCCGATGCGGTCCGCGGGCTGGTGGCGCTGCTGGACGAGGGATCGATCAAGGCCATCGGGGTGTCCAACTTCAAGCCGGCCCACCTGCGCCAGGTGATCGAGGAGACGGGGGTGACACCGGATGTGAACCAGATCCAGCTCAGCCCGTACAGCACCCGCGACACCAGCCGGGCTTTCGACACCGAGCACGGGATCGTCACCGAGTCCTGGAGCCCGATCGGCGGTTCCGGGGACGATCTGCGCTCCGACCCGGCGGTGGTGGGGCTCGGTGAGAAGTACGGCAAGTCGGCCACCCAGATCGTGCTCCGCTGGCACGTCCAGCTGGGTCTGGTGGCGATCCCGAAGTCGGCGAACCCCGGCCGGATCGCCGAGAACCTCGCCATCTTCGACTTCGAGCTCACCGCGGACGAGGTGGCGGCCATCTCCGCGCTGGACCAGGGCGAGGACCACGTGGCCGACTCGGACACCTTCGGCCACTGACCGTACCCCCGAACCTCCGCTGACGCACCCCTCCGACCACTCACGCGGGCGTTGCATCACGTGCGTGAGCACCCCGAGGAGTGCGTCAGCGGGTTGTCATCAGTCCGGGAGCGGCTCGTCCAGCGGTGGCGGCGAGGTGCGCGTCGCGCCCACCGAGGCCGCGACCACGCAGACCAGGGCCAGCCACTGGGTGAACGTCAGCCACTCCCGGAGCACGATCACGGCGGCCAGTGCGGCGGCCGCCGGCTCCAGGCTCATCAGGATGCCGAACAGCCGAGGGGTGATCCGACGCAGGGCGGTCAGCTCCAGGCTGTACGGGATCACCGACGACAGCAGCCCGACGGCCACACCG
>DATDAP010000750.1:0-2779 GCA_036525335.1 Microlunatus sp.
CGCGACAGAGAACCATGCCGGGAGCACGTTCGCTGTCGCCGGCGTCATGGCCACGGCGACGTTGGCGATTGCCGCGACCGCAGTGGCGATCAGTCCCAGAATGTGAACATGGCGTGCGGGGCGGTTCGGCGCGATTGCCGCGGTCACGTAACCACCGAGCACGCCGAATGCCATCCGATAGCAAAGCGCGACCACGTTCATCCAAAGCACATCGAATCCCTCCGCTTGCTGCTGGGCAACAGTGGGAAATACGCCGGTGCGCTCGAGCAGGACATCGACGCTCCTTGACAAGAAGAGGGCCAGAACGAAGCCTGCGGCAACCGCGAGAGTGCTGCGTCGAACTTGCTTGCCCCCCGAACTGGCCTGGGCGCTCCCGCCCTCCACCGCGAACTCCCGATCAGATTCGCGGCTGTTCACGATTGCCAGTCAGCGTCCCGGCCATACAGGCCAAGGACCTTGTGTTGCAGGGGTGCGTCGGCGGCAACCGGTACCCGAGGGCCGAAGACCACCAGCCCGGGGCGGAAGGCGCCGGGAACGCGGAACTGCTCGGGAATGGCCTCTGCGATCGGCCACAAGAGGTGTAGGTCCTCGGCCTGGATGGTGTCGTCCTGGCCGGTTGCTCGGGCCAGGTCCCACCCGTGCACGACCAGGTCGACGCTCAGTGCCGCGTCGACATGCTCGGCGAAGGTCAGCGTTCCCGTGGGGGTTTCGCACGCGGTCTGGGCAAGTGTGGGGTCGTCCAGGGCGTGCTGCAGCCGGGCCCGCGCAGAGGTGAAGGTGACGAGCGGGCCGGCCGAGGACTCCGGGCCTAGGGAGCGGCCCAGTGGCGCGAGCATGGCGGCATGCATGCCAACTACGTGGTCAACGACGTCGCGGGCGGTCCAGTCCTGGCATGGGGACTGCGATGCCCACGCGTCGGAGCCCACCCCCAAGATCAGCTCTTCGAACCGCGCGGCGCGGCGTCGGTAGCGGTCGGCGAGATTGTCCCGGCCACTTTCGCTCCGACTCGCACCGGTCTGGCCGGCGCCGTGGCGGGCGTCATCTTCGGGTTCGGCCCGGACCAGGTCGTCCAGCCGTTCGATCGCGCTCTCTAGGCCCTCGCGGCCCATTGATCCCAGGGCCCGGTCACGGGCGGCGGCGGAGGTGAACTCGATGATCCGGGTGACCGTGGTGACGCCGTCGCGCTCGTCGAACATCGTGGTGGTTCTTGTTTCACCTCCGGTCCAGTCATCGTCCCACCGCTCGGACGTGGCTAGCCGGGTCGGGGCCTCCACGGCCTCGAATGTGCCCCGCAGCGTCATGTCCGCCCGATTCGGGCGTTCCAGGACGAACAGGAACCGGCCCCCCGCCCGGAGGTCCATCTCGCAGGTGGTCAGTTGCCAGCCCAGAGGCCCGAACCACTGTCGCAGCAGCTCGGGTTGGGTCCATGCGTCGAATACCAGCTGTCTGCGTGCGGCGAATGTCCGGGTGATCACCAGATCCCGGGCCTGGCGCGGCTCGATGATCAGGTCTCCGGTGGTCCTCATCGCTGTCCTCCCGGGCCGTCGGCTTCCGGGTCGGCCGGGTGCAGATCGGAAAGCAGCGTGTCGAGTCGCTGGTAGCTCTCGGTCCAGAACTGCCGGTATTCGTCCAGCCATTCGGTGGCGCCGCGTAGCGCGTCGGCCTCGAGCCGGCAGGGGCGACGTTGTGCGTCGCGGCGGCGGGTGATCAGGCCGGCGTGCTCCAAAACCTTCAAGTGCTTCGAGATCGTCGGCTGGCTCAGGGGGAACGGCTCGGCCAGCTCCAGCACCGTGGCCTCGCCCCTCGACAGGCGCGCCAGAATCGCCCGACGGGTGGGGTCGGCCAAGGCGGAAAAGGCTACGTCGAGCCGGCGGTCGGTCGACTGGAGTACATCACTACTTAGTTCCATAGCCATATAGTAATCTCTGGTTGGGGCGGAGCACAACCGCGTTCCTGTCCCACACCTCGGGGAGCTGCGCCCGCCTTGTTTCAGCTCCCGCGGAGGCCGGGTGGCTGCCCGGACCTGGATGCCATCGGCGACATGACGTGCCCGGCGGTTGGTATCGCAAACGGTACCAACCGGGATAGCCTTGGTGTATGTCCATGATGCTGCGCACCACCCCGGACCAGGACAAGATCCTGGACGCCGCGGCCGTCAGGGCCGGCGTATCCAAGCAACAGTTCATCCTGGACGCCGCCCTGACCGCGGCTGCCGACCACAGCGAGCAGCGCGACGAGCTGATCGAGATGCTGCGAGAGCAGCGGCGCGATCTGCTCGACCGGCTCGGCCGCTGAGTTGCAGCACGAGCCACTCGTCTACCTCACTCTCGAGGACCTGCTGGCGATGATCACCGCCGAGCTCGGGGACCCGCGCAGCGTGATTGCTGACGTTGGGCTCCTCGAGGCAGCGGTCCACCGGCCCGGCACCGACGTGTTCGGCATCGAGGCCTACCCCGGTGTCCACGCAAAGGCGGCCGCACTCCTGCACTCCCTGGTCACATCCCACCCGCTCGTCGACGGCAACAAACGGTTGGGGGCGCTGTCCCTGCTGGTGTTCTACGGGCTCAACGGGTTGGAGGTCACCGCGACCGACGACCAGCTGTACGACCTGATCATCGCGATCGGTGACGGCTCTGAGCGGGAGGTAGGCAAGATCGCCGCGGAGCTGGCCGCGCACACCCGCCCGATGCCTGCCTGAGGCACGGGCTCAGATCCAGGCTCTCGAGCCGTCACATGTGGATCGCCCTGACACCTGACCTCACGAGATCTCTGACAATGG
>DATDAP010000751.1:0-8922 GCA_036525335.1 Microlunatus sp.
TCAGCACTAGCCGACAGGAGACCCGGCGATGATCGACAACGCTGTCCTCGACGTCCTCGCCCGCCAAGCGATCGAGCTGCCCTCGTGGGCGTTCGGCAACTCGGGCACCCGCTTCAAGGTGTTCGCCACGGCGGGCACTCCGCGGACGGTTCAGGAGAAACTCACCGACGCGGCGAAGGTGAACGAGCTCACCGAGCTCGCGCCCTCGGTCGCCCTGCACATCCCCTGGGACACGGTCGACGACTACGCCGCGCTCCAGCACTTCGCGGCCGACCTCGGCGTTGCGTTGGGGACGATCAACTCCAACACGTTCCAGGACGATCTCTACAAGTTCGGCAGCCTGACCCACGTCGATGACTCCGTGCGGCAGAAGGCGATCGACCATCACTACGAGTGCATCGAGATCATGCACCAGACGGGCTCCCAGGACCTCAAGATCTGGCTGGCCGACGGCACGAACTACCCCGGACAGGGTGACATCCGGGCACGTCAGGATCGGCTGGCCGACAGCCTCGCGCAGATCTACGAGCGGCTCGGATCGGAGCAGCGGCTGGTGCTGGAGTACAAGTTCTTCGAGCCGGCGTTCTACCACACCGACGTCCCGGACTGGGGCACCTCGTACGCGCAGGTGTCCGCGCTCGGCGAGCGGGCGCTGGTCTGCCTGGACACCGGCCACCACGCCCCGGGCACCAACATCGAGTTCATCGTGGCGCAGCTGCTGCGACTGGGAAAGCTCGGTTCGTTCGACTTCAACTCCCGGTTCTACGCCGACGACGACCTGATCGTCGGCGCGGCCGATCCGTTCCAGCTCTTCAGGATCCTGTACGAGGTCGTCCGCGGCGGTGGCCTCGAGCCCGACTCGGTGGTGGCGTTCATGCTCGACCAGTGCCACAACGTCGAGGACAAGATCCCCGGTCAGATCCGCTCCGTCCTGAACGTGCAGGAGATGACGGCGCGGGCGCTGCTGGTGGATGCGTCGGCTTTGCGGTCGGCGCAGGAGGCGGGGGACGTGCTGGCGGCGAACGCGGTGTTCATGGATGCGTTCTACACGGATGTTCGTGGCGACCTGGCCGAGTGGCGGGAGAGTCGTGGGCTGCCGGGGGATCCGGTTCGGGCCTATGCGGCGTCGGGATATCAGAAGAAGATCGAGAGTGATCGGGTGGGTGGGCAACAAGCTGGTTGGGGGGCTTAGGTCTTCTCAGTGGTCGGATCGGCGCAGGATCTCCAGGGGTCGTTCGGGGCAACCATCCGCGTCCGCAGGCTCCGCGCTTCCGCCAGACCCATCCACGCCCCTTCTCGACCCCTGGAGACCCTGCGCCTCTGCGCGGACGTCTCCACCAGTCGGGGGAGGGCTGGGAGTGGTGACCGTGGCTTCGGACGTGGTCCGCAGCTGAATTCGTACGTGTTGATCTCTAGACGAGGAAATGATCATGGCTGTGAATCCGACCGTTGCTGACCTGGTCAGCCGTTCCAACCGGCTGGGCGCTGACCCGAAGAACACCAACTATGCCGGTGGGAACACGTCCGCCAAGGGCACCGAGACTGATCCCGTGACCGGTGAGGCCACTGAGCTGTTGTGGGTGAAGGGATCCGGCGGAGATCTGGGCACGCTGAAGGAGACCGGCCTCGCTGTTCTCCGGCTGGATCGGCTCAAGGCGCTGGTGAACGTCTATCCCGGGGTGGAACGGGAGGACGAGATGGTGGCGGCGTTCGACTACTGCCTGCACGGTAAGGGTGGGGCGGCGCCGAGTATCGACACGGCGATGCACGGGTTGGTGGATGCAGCCCACGTCGATCACCTGCACCCCGATTCAGGGATCGCGATCGCGACGGCGGCGGACGGGGAGGAGCTGACCGGGAAGATCTTCGGCGACAAGGTGGCGTGGGTTCCGTGGCGGCGGCCGGGGTTCCAGCTGGGACTGGACATTGCGGCGATCAAGGACGCCAACCCGGAGGCGGTCGGTTGCGTCCTCGGCGGGCACGGCATCACCGCGTGGGGTGACACCTCCGAGCTGGCCGAGGCCAACTCGCTGTGGATCATCGACACCGCGGCCGCCTATCTTGCGGAGCACTCGAAGGCTGAGCCGTTCGGTCCGGCGCTGGACGGCTACACCGCGCTGCCGGAGACGGAGCGGCACGCCAAGGCCGCCTCCCTGGCCGCCACCCTGCGCGCGATCGCGTCCGCGGACGCGCCGATGGTCGGTCACTACACCGACGACAAGCGGGTGCTGGACTTCCTGGCCGCGACTGAGCATCCCCGGTTGGCCGCGCTGGGCACGTCCTGCCCGGACCACTTCCTGCGGACCAAGGTGAAGCCGTTGGTGCTGGACCTGCCCGCCGGCGCGAGCGTCGAGGACTCGATCGCCCGGTTGAGGGAGCTGCACGAGGGGTATCGGGTCGACTACCAGGGCTACTACGACCGCAACGCCGACGCCGATTCGCCGGCCATCCGGGGTGCGGATCCGGCGATCATCCTCGTGCCGGGCGTAGGGATGTTCTCGTACGGCAAGAACAAGCAGACCGCCCGGGTGGCCGGGGAGTTCTACCTGAACGCGATCAACGTGATGCGCGGCGCCGAAGGCGTGTCGACCTACGCGCCGATCGACGAGAGCGAGAAGTTCCGGATCGAGTACTGGGCGTTGGAGGAGGCCAAGCTCGCGCGGCTGCCGAAGCCGAAACCGCTGGCCGGGCGGATCGCCCTGGTCACCGGCGCCGCCTCCGGCATCGGCAAGGCCATCGCCACCCGGCTCGCGGCCGAGGGGGCCTGTGTGGTGATCGCCGATCTGGACGCCGCCAAGGCCGAGGCGGCGGCGGCGGAGATCGGGACCAGTGATGTGGCGGTCGGGATCGTGGCGAATGTCACCGACGAGAACGCGGTGCAGGCCGCCGTCGATGCGACGGTGCTGGCGTTCGGCGGGCTGGATCTGGTGGTCAACAACGCCGGTCTGTCGTTGTCGAAGGCGCTGTTGGACACCACGGTCGCCGACTGGGACCTGCAGCACAACGTGATGGCCAAGGGCTCGTTCCTGGTGTCACGGGCGGCGGCGAAGGTGCTGATCGAGCAGCAGCTCGGTGGCGACATCGTCTACATCTCCAGCAAGAACTCGATCTTCGCCGGACCGAACAACATCGCCTACTCCGCGACCAAGGCCGACCAGGCCCACCAGGTCCGACTGCTGGCCGCCGAGCTCGGTGAGCACGGCGTCAAGGTCAACGGCATCAACCCCGACGGCGTGGTCCGCGGCTCCGGCATCTTCGCCGGCGGCTGGGGCGCGAAACGGGCCGCGGTCTACGGGGTCGAGGAGGACGACCTGGGCAAGTACTACGCGCAGCGCACCCTGTTGAAGCGGGAGGTGCTGCCCGAGCACGTCGCCAACGCCGTCTTCGTGCTGTGCTCGGCCGACCTGTCCCACACCACCGGACTGCACATCCCCGTCGACGCCGGCGTCGCCGCCGCCTTCCTGCGCTAGTGATGACGGTGGCCATGATGACCGGGAGGGCGCCACGATGACGGAACCGATCATCGTCGCCGCGATCGACATCGGCGCCTCCAGCGGACGGGTCGTCGCCGGCATCGTCCGCGACGGCTCGATCGACATCGAGGTCGTGCACCGGTTCGCGAACCGGCTGCAGACGGTCGACGGTCATCTTTGCTGGAACATCACCGGTCTGTACGCCGAGGTGTTGACCGGGCTGGCGGAGCTGGCCTCCCGCTATCGCGGGGTGGTGAGCATCGGCATCGACACCTGGGCGGTGGACTACGGGTTGCTGGACGCGGAGGGTCGGTTGCTGGGCGAGCCCATCGCCTACCGGGACGACCGGACGGAGGCGGTGATCAGCGAGGTGGACGGCACGATCAGCCGCGAACGCCAGTACGCGATCAGCGGTCTCCAGTTCCTGCCGTTCAACACCATCTACCAGCTCGCGGCCGAGCAGCGGAGTGATCGCTGGCCCCGTACGACCCACGCCGTGCTGCTGCCCGATCTGCTGGCCTACTGGTTGACCGGCGAGCTGCGGACCGAGATCACCAACGCCTCGACCACCGGGCTGCTGGACGCGCGGAGTCGATGCTGGTCGACCGAGGCGTTCACGGCGCTGGGCATTCCGGTGGATCTGCTGCCACCGCTGATCGAGCCCGGCGAAACCGTGGGTGTGATCAGCCCCGAGGTCGCCGATCGTACGGGTCTGCCGGCCACGACGTCGGTGGTGGCGGTCGGTTCCCACGACACCGCCTCGGCGGTGGTCGCCGTGCCGGCCGCGGGCCGGGACATCGCGTACGTGTCGTCCGGCACCTGGTCCCTGGTCGGACTGGAGCTCGACCAGCCCGTGATCACCGACGCCAGCCGAGCCGCCAACTTCACCAACGAGGGTGGTGTGGACGGACGGGTGCGTTTCCTGCGGAACGTCGGCGGACTCTGGCTGCTGCAGGAATGTCTGCGGGACTGGTCGGCCGACGGCCAGGAGTCGGATCTCGGGGTCCTGCTGCAGGCCGCCTCGCTGCTGCCGGCCGGTGGGCCGGTGATCGATGTCGACGACGAGGGGTTCATCGCGCCGGACGAGATGCCCGCCAGGATCCGGGCCGCGTGCCGAGCCGCCGGCCAGGCGGTGCCCGCTGATCAGGCCGGAGTCGTACGGTGCGTGCTGGACTCGCTGGCGATCGCGTACGCGCGCACGGTCGAGCAGGCCGAGCAGCTCACCGGACGCTCGGCGTCGACCATCCACATCGTCGGCGGTGGCTCCCAGAACGCCCTGCTCTGCCAGCTCACCGCGGATCGCGCGAGGCGCCCGGTGCTGGCCGGTCCGACCGAGGCGACCGCACTCGGCAACGTCGTCGTCCAAGCCAGAACCGCCGGAGTGCTCGACGGCACCCTGGAAGATCTCCGGTCGATACTGCGCACCGGCCTCGAGCTCCGCCGCTACGAGCCCACGGTCTGACGCTCGTCCCGGACCCGCATCACGACTGGTCGGCTGGTCCCAGACTCGTGCTCGATTCGCGGACGATCAGCTCGGGCTGGAAGACGACTTCGCGCGGCTCGTGCTGCTCGGGGCCGATCTGCTCCACCAGCAGCTCGACCGCCGTCTTGCCGATCAGCAGCGACGGCTGGCGGATCGAGGTGAGCGGTACGACGGTCGCGGCGGCGAAGTCGATGTCGTCGTAACCGACCAGCCGAAGATCGTCGGGCACCCGCAAGCGTGCCAGCATGGTCAGCGACTGAAGCACCCCCACCGCGAGCAGGTCGTTGGCACAGAAGGCACCGTCGGGGCGGGCGGATGGCGACCGCTGCACGATGGTGCTACCGGCCTCACGCCCCTGACGCACCCCGAGGGCGTCGTAGAGCAGCACCTCGAGGGCGACGTCGGGGTGGGCGGCGCACGCTTGGTTGGCCCCTTGCAGACGGTCCGCCACCTGCTTGATGCTCAACGGCCCGCCGATGAAGGCGATGCGCCGGCAGCCCTGCTCGATCAGGTGGGTGACGGCCAGGAAGCCACCCGCCACATCGTCGACGGACACCGAGGAGAACTGCCGGCCCTCCGGCCTCCGGTCCACCAGCACGGTCACGATGCCGCGATCCTTCAGCCGCTCCAGCCGGTCCACGATGTCCCCGAGCGGCGAGATGAGGACGCCCTGCACCCGTTGCTGGACGAACAGGTCGAGGTAGTCCGACTCCCGCACCGGTGAGTCGTCGCTGTTGGCCAGCAGGACGGACATGCCGTGCCGGGCCGCCTGCTGCTCCGCGCCGCGGGCGACGTCGGTGAAGAACGGGTTGCGGACGTCCAGCAGGATGAAGCCGATCGAGTTGCTGCTGCCCGCCTTGAGCTGTCGAGCCGCGTCGTTGCGGACGAAACCGAGTTGGTCGATCGCCGCCCGCACGCGCTCCCGGGTGGCCGGGGCGACCTTCTCCGGGCGGTTCAAGACGTTGGAGACCGTGCCGAGGGCGACACCGGCGCGCTCGGCAACGTCGCGGATGCTGACTTGGGGCACGAACGAAATCATGACATGACCAGCGGGTGAATCGTTCCACACCGGCCGGGGGCCCGGCGGACGTCCGTCGTCTGAGGACTGCGGACGGCACTAGGGTTGGGTCAACCCACCCAGGAGGTCACCATCAAGGCCAGCAAGGACGCTCAGTTGTTGTTGTTGCAGGTCCAGGCTCTCGACAGCGCCGTGCTGCAGCTCGCGCACCGGCGCCGTACGCTGCCCGAGCTCGGGGAGCTGCAGCGACTTGCCGTGGAGGTCGACGAGCTGGACGACGCGCTGGTCGCGGCCGAGACCGCCGTCAGCGATCTGGAGGCCGATCAGGCCCGCGCCGAGGCCGACCTGGATCCGGTCCGGGAGCGTCTGACGCGCAACCAGCAGCGCATCGCCAACGGCACGGTGCCCGACCCCAAGGCCCTCAGCTCGATGGTCGACGAGGTCGAGCACCTGAAGAAGCGGATCGGCGATCTCGAGGACGCCGAGCTGGACGTGATGGAGGCGCTCGAGGAGGCGACAGCCACGCGGGACCGACGGCGAGCCGAAGGCGCGGTGCTGACCGAGCGGGCGCAGGCACTCACGGCCCGTCGGGACGAGCAGCTCGCGGCGATCGACGCGGAGATCGCCGCGCGTCGCCAGGAGCGCGAGGCGCTTCGACCGGACCTGCCCGGCGACCTCTTCGTCCTCTACACCAAGCTCGCGACCTCCCACGGCGGGGTCGGGGCGGCCGAGCTGGTGCAGCGGCGCTGCACCGGCTGCCGCCTGGAGGTGAACGCGGCCGAGCTGCGGGACTATGTGGCCGCGGCCGAGGACGAAGTGCTGCGCTGCGAGGAGTGCAGCCGCATCCTGATCCGTACCGACCTGTCGGGACTCTGAGGAAGCGCCGTGCCCGCCCGCATCGTCGCCCTGCCCGCGACATCCTCGAGCACGCAGCCGACCGCTGCCCCGGCCACCCTGGCTGAGGCCGTCGCCGCTCTGCGGACTCGGCTGGAGATCCCGGCCGACTTTCCGGCCGCGGTGATCGCCGCGGCCGAGGCCGCCGCCCAGCAGCCACGGCTGCCCGACCTCGATCGCACGGATCTGGAGCTGCTGACCATCGATCCACCGGGGTCGAAGGACCTCGATCAAGCCCTGCACATCGCCCGAGACGGTTCGGCTTACGTGGTCTCGTACGCGATCGCCGACGTGGCAGCGTTCGTGGCGGCCGGCGACGCGGTGGACGTCGAGACCCGCCGGCGGGGTCTGACCCTTTACGCCCCGGACGTACGGACCCCGCTGCATCCGCCGGGCCTGAGCGAGGGTGCGGCCAGCCTGCTGCCCGACCAGGTCCGCCCGGCGCTGCTCTGGACCCTGCAGCTGGACGAGCGCGGGGAGCTGCTCGACGTCGACCTGTCCCGGGCTCTGGTCCGCAGCCGGTCGCAGCTGACGTACGCGCAGGCCCAGAGCGAGATCGACGGCGGCGGAGCCCGGGAGGTGCTGGCGCTGCTGGTCGAGGTCGGTCAGCGCCGGGAGCAGCTGGAACGGGAGCGCGGCGGAGTCAGTCTGCAGATCCCAGCCCAGGAGATCGAGGTCGACGCCGCGGGTCGGTACACGTTGACCTATCGCGCGACCCTGCCGGTCGAGGGCTACAACGCGCAGATCTCGCTGCTGACCGGCATGGCGGCCGCCGGTCTGATGCTGGCCGGGAAGGTCGGGGTGGTGCGGACGCTGCCGGCGGCCGAGTCCGGAGCCCTGCGCCGGTTGCGCCGCACCGCCCAAGCCCTCAAGATCCCTTGGCCGGCGACACGGGGCTATCCCGAGTTCGTCCGCAGTCTCGATCCCGCGATCCCGGCGCACGCGGCGATGCTGAACGCCTGCACCGAGCTGTTCCGCGGTGCCGGCTACACCGCCTTCGACGGCGAGCTCCCCGCGAGCACCCGGCACGCGGCCCTGGCCACCGACTACGCCCATGTGACCGCCCCGCTGCGCCGGCTCGTCGACCGCTTCGCCGGCGAGGTGTGCGTGGCGCTGTCCGCCGGGCAGAGCGTGCCGAACTGGGCGCGGTCGGCCCTGCCCGATCTCCCGGAGCTGATGGCGGCGGCCGAGTCGCGCTCGAAGAAGTACGAGCGGGCGGTGATCGACCTGGTGGAGGTGTCCCTGCTGCACGATCGGGTCGGCGGCGAGTTCGTGGGCACCGTGATCGATGTGGAGTCCGACGGCAGGCGGGGCGTGGCCATGCTCGCCGATCCCGCCGTACAGGCGCGCGTGCGAGGGACCGACCTCCCCCTGGGTGCCGAGGTGAGGGTGCGGTTGGAGTCGGCCGACTGGTCTACCGGCCGGGTCGAGTTCGTCCTGGTCTGAGCCGTCCGTGGACGTCCTCCTGCGGGCGGGTGTCGCGATGTCGGCGCCCATGTCACAATGGGAGAACGATTCGGCCATTGCCGTCGAGTCGTGCCAGCCAGACTCGGGGGAGTTACCAGCGGGAGTTCACGGGGGGAACCGCCGCGGAGGAGTCCTGCGATGTCCAGACGTGAGCCGGATGACCGGGTGAGCAACCCGGCCGATCGCCGTGGCCCCGTGCGCGCCTACCTGCGCCGCTTCTTCACCAGCTGGGTCGCCGAGGATCCCGATCCCTGCTACTCGCAGCTGGATCAGAGCGACGGACTCGGCCAGGTGCCGGATCCGGTCTGCCAACCCCGAGTCGTCGTGCCCGAGTCCGTCGAGGTGGCTGAGCACGTGCCGAGCACGGACCGGACCCGAAGCTCGGTAGGAGGACGAGCCGGCCTGTAAGCCGGATTCTGTGCCCGGGCCGGAGCCCGGGTGGCGATCATCCATCTGCGACGACCGTTGCCGGCCGCCTGGTGCGATCTACCCGGAAGCTCGGGCGAGCAGCCCTCGAACGCTTCCGCGAGTGCCCGGAGGCACCCTTCTTGATCTTGCTCCGGGTGGGGTTTGCCTAGCCACCCCGG
>DATDAP010000752.1:0-5602 GCA_036525335.1 Microlunatus sp.
CCAGTCGTGGTCGCGACCCGCAGGAGCGTCGAGGCCTACCAGGACGAGGTAGCAGGGGTTTCGCGTGATCGAGTTCGAGTCAGTCTCCAAGACCTTCCGGGACGGGACGACGGCCGTCGACAACCTGAGCCTGGTGGTGCCATCGGGACAGATCACCGTGATCGTCGGGCCGTCGGGTTGCGGCAAGACGACGTCGCTGCGGATGGTCAACCGCATGCTCGAACCGTCCAAGGGAAAGATCACCTGGGACGGGAAGTCGGTCAAGTCGCGACGCAAGACCGCGCTCCGCCGGCAGATGGGCTACGTCATCCAGAGCGGCGGTCTGTTCCCGCACCGAACGGTGCTGGAGAACATCGCCACGGTCCCCGATCTGCAGCGCTGGGACAAGCAGAAGTCTCGCAAGCGCGCCGTCGATCTGCTCGGCAGCGTCGGCCTGGACCGCAAGCTGGGCGGCCGGTATCCGGCTCAGCTGTCCGGCGGTCAGCAGCAGCGCGTCGGGGTGGCCCGAGCCCTGGCCGCCGATCCGCTGGTGCTGTTGATGGACGAGCCGTTCTCCGCGGTCGACCCGGTGGTCCGCGGCGAGCTGCACGAGTTCTTCCTCGACCTGCAGCGCGAGCTCAGCAAGACCATCATCATGATCACCCACGACATCGACGAGGCGATCAAGCTGGGTGACCAGGTCGCCATCCTGCGGGTGGGCGGCAAGCTCGCGCAGGTCGGCACGCCGCAGCAGCTGCTGGACGAGCCCGCGGACGCCTTCGTCGAGGGCTTCGTCGGCAAGGACCGTGGCTACCGCTCGCTGTCGTTCCAGCCGGCGTCGGGCCTGACCCTGGGGGATGTCCAGGTCGTGCGGGAGGCCGGCTTCACCTCAGGCGATGCCCCGGTCCTGGTGGTCGATGGCGACGCCCGTCCGGTCGGCTGGTCCGATCCCGCCCGGTCCGGCTCAGCGATGGCCCTCGGGGCCACCTTCGATCCCGAGACCGACTCGCTGCGTACGGCCCTGGACGCCGCCCTGACCTCACCGGTCGGGTTGGCCGTCGCGGTCACCGGCGAGTCGCGACGGTACGCCGGGGTGGTCGACGCCGACATGATCCTGCACCAGGTCACCCAGGCCCGGGCGCAGATCGCGGAGTCGATCGCCGTCCGGACCCACGACGAGCAGCCGACGGCGGACGTCGCTCCGACCTCGTCCGAGGAGCTTCCGTCGGAGTCAGGGGAGGGGGCGTCGCAGGACGCCGTCGCGCCGGCCGCAGCGCCGGCCGCCGACCCGTCGGACCCGGTGGCACCGTTCGACGACCCGGACGCGACATCGGTCCGGGGCGTCCCCCCGGTCGAGAGCGTCGGCCACGTGGGAGCCGTCGCCGCTGCGGGTGCTGCCGCCGGCGCCTGGCCGGAGGATGAGGATCCGGACGCCACCCGGGTTGCCGGCCCGCTGCCGGAGGATGAGGATCCGGACGCCACCCGGGGTGCCGGCCCGCTGCTGGAGGATGAGGATCCGGACGCCACCCGGGTAGCCGGCCCGCTGCCGGAGGATGAGGATCCGGACGCCACCCGGCTTACCGGCCCGCTGCCGGAGCAGGACGAGGATCTGGACGCGTCCGGGCATCCTGCGGAGGTTCAGCCCGAGCCCGAAGCAGAGCCCTGGGCCGCGCACGAGCCCGAGGCTCAGGTCGAGCCCGAGCCCCCGTCACAGTCCGAGCCCCCGGCCGAGCCCGAGCCCTCGGCCGAGCCCGAGATCCTGGCCGACCAGGCGTACGCGCCTTCTCATGCCGGCGCCGAGCCCCATGGGTCCGAGGTGCCGCCCGTCGGCGACGAGTCGTCGGCCACTGCCTACGACGCCCAGCTCGCCAGGGACGATGCGGCCGAGGACGCTTCACAGGTCGACCAGCCCGCCGCCTCCGATGATCATGATCGGGAGCCACCCCGATGATCGACTGGGCTTGGATCCAGCGCAATCTGGGCATGATCGCCCAGCTGCTGGTGGAGCACGTGATCTTGTCGATCGTGCCGGTGCTGGCTGCGATCGTCATCTCGATCCCACTCGGCTACCTGGTGTTCCGCACCGGCCGGTTCGCCAACTTCCTGCTGGCCCTCCTCGGCATCGTCTACGCGATCCCGTCATTGGCGTTGTTCGTGGTGATGCCGGTGATCCTGGGCACCAAGATCCTGAACCCGGTCAACATCGCTGCGGCCCTGACGATCTACTCGGTGGCCCTGCTGGTGCGCAGTGTGGTCGACGGTCTGCGGTCGGTGCCGGCATCGGTGAACGCCTCGGCGGCCGCGGTGGGTTTCGGCCGGCTGCGCCGGTTGTTCCGGGTCGAGCTTCCTCTGGCCATGCCGGTGATCTTCGCCGGTCTCCGGGTGGTCACCGTCTCCAACATCGCGCTGGTCAGCGTGGGTGCGGTGATCGGCACCGGGGCGCTCGGTGAGCTGTTCACCAGGGGTCTCAACAGCGGGTTCCTGACCCCGATCCTGGTCGGGTTGGTGCTCAGCCTGCTGCTGGCGCTGCTCTTCGACTCGATCATCCTGCTGATCCAACGAGGAGCCCTGCCCTGGGCTCGGCGTCGGAGGACCGCATGATCTGGGAGTACCTGCTGGATCCGGCCAACTGGACGAATCCCGACGCCGGCATCCTCATCCTGTTGGCTCAGCACCTGGCCTACACCGGGTTGGCCGTGCTCGTCGCCGCCGTCGTCGGCATCCCCTTCGGCATCCTGATCGGACACACCGGCCGTGGGCGTCTCGTCGGCATAGGGCTCAGCAACGCGGCGCGGGCCATCCCGAGCCTGGGTCTGCTGGTGCTCGTCGTGACCCTGCTCAGCACCGGCATCATCCCGGTCGTAGCCGTGCTGGCCATCCTCGCTCTGCCGCCGATCCTGACCGCCACGGCGGCCGGGGTGGGCGGCGCCGACCCCGAGGCGGTGCACGCCGCCCGGGCGCTCGGCATGACCGGCAACCAGATCATCGGCAAGGTCGAGTGGCCGTTGGCCCTGCCGCTGGTCATCTCCGGGCTGCGCAGCGCGACCCTGCAGGTGGTGGCCACCGCGACGATCGCGGCCTTCGTCTCCGCGGGCGGCCTCGGTCGGCTGCTGATCAGCGGGCAGGCCACTGCCAACTACTCGGAGATGTTCGCGGGCGCCGTGCTGGTCGCCGCGCTGGCGATCCTGCTCGATCTGCTGCTCGGGCTGATCGGGTGGCTGGCCGCCCGGCGCACGAATCCGGGCCGTGCCGCCGAAGTCGCCTTCGCCGCATCCACCTAGGCTTACTCGGGAACTACCGACCGATCCCCACGGCGACGCCCCTGACGGCGCCAGATACGGAGTGCAGCAGATGAGTTTCACGAAGCGAATCCTCGGACGGGGCCGCCGCACGCTCGTCGTGGCCGGCATCGGTGCCGCCGCCTTCGCCCTGGCCGCCTGCGGCGGCGGGGGCGCCGACCCGCTCGCCGAGAGCTCCGGGTCCCCGAGCGCTGCGGCCGGCGGCAAGGTCGTCGTCGGCTCGGCGGACTTCACCGAGAGCCAGATCCTCGGGGAGCTCTACGCCCAGGCCATGAAGGCGAAGGGTGTCGACGCCTCCACCAAGCCCGGCATCGGCTCCCGCGAGGTCTACATCAAGGCGCTGCAGGACAACTCCATCTCGGTGGTCCCGGAGTACACGGGCAACCTGCTGCTCTACTTCGACCCCCAGGCCACGGCGACCACCGAGGCTGAGATCGCGGCCGCGCTGCCGACGGCGGTCGGCTCCGACCTGAAGATCCTGGAGCCGTCGCAGGCCCAGGACCAGGACGTCTACGTGGTCACCAAGCAGACCTCGGAGGAGAAGGGGATCACCTCCCTGGAGGACCTCAAGAAGATCTCGTCGACCTCGATCTTGGGTGGACCTCCCGAGCTGCAGGACCGGGTGTACGGAGTCCCCGGGCTGGAGAAGATCTACGGTGCGACGTTCAAGCAGTTCAAGCCGTACGCGTCCCCAGCGGTGAAGGTGAAGGACCTGAACGACAACAAGATCCAGGTCGCCAGCTTCTTCACCACCGAAGCGGCGATCCCGGACAACGGCTACGTCAAGCTGGAGGACCCGCAGTCGATGATCCTGCCGCAGCACGTGGTGCCGCTGGTCCGCGCGGACGTGGCCTCCAACGCCACCGCCGTGGAGGCGATCAACGCGGTGCAGAAGGCTCTCACCACCGAGGAGCTGACCGCTCTGAACAAGTCCGTGGACGCGGACAACCAGGACCCGAACCAGGTTGCGGCCGACTGGCTGAAGGCCAAGGGTCTGGCCTGATCGGCTGACCGCCTGACCGCCTGACCGCCTGACCGCCCCAAGTCGCCGCCCCGCCGGCCCGATGGCCGGTGGGGCGGTGTCGTGTCGTCGGACCGCGTCGAACTCGCCCCGACTGAGCTCCAACAGCCGCGACACGCCGGGCCGCGCCCCGGTCGGGGTTACCTTTCCGCACCGGTCGCCACAGCGAGCTCACCCGCGGGCGACCTCAGGCGAAGAGGGCGACCACCAGCACCAGCGGGAGCGAGACGAGTGACCCGATCACCGTCACCGCGGTGAGGGTCTTCAGCGCACCGCGGGTGGACAGTCCGAGCAGGCTCTTGAACATCCAGAAGAAGTTGCTGTTCACGTGCACGGCGAACATGGCGCCGGAGGCGATGGCCAGGCCGACGGCGACGGGAGCCACGTCGAGGGACGCGAGGATGGGGGCCAGGATCCCGGCCGCGGTGATGGCCGCCACCGACACCGAGCCGATCGCCAGGTGCAGGACGGCCGCCACGAACCAGGCCAGCAGGATCGTGATCACGATCGGGGCGCCGGCGTCGGCGGTGAACAGGCCGGCCAGCACGTCGCCCAAGCCCGTCGCCTCGATCACCGCTCCCAGCGAGCCACCCACACCGGTCACCAGCAGGATCTCGCCGCTGGTGTGGAAGCCTTCGCTCATCGCCTCGCCGGTGCGGTTGTTCCCCAGACTCCGCCTGGTCAGCACGTAGGCCCCCAACAGGCCGACGAAGAGGGCCACGTTGGCGTTCCCGACGAACGACAGCAGGTCGGACTCGATCCCGACGAGGCCCAGGAAGGCCGCGGTCGCGATCATCAGCAGCGGGATGATGATCGGCAGCATGCCGACCCCGAGCGGCACCGGTGGTCGCGCCCCCACCTTCGGCGCCTCGGGCGCGGCGTGCTCGTGCTCGATCTGGTTCTCCTCGTCGGCCTCGTCGACCTCCGGCTTCCAGTAGCGCAGGCGGAGCAGCCAGCCGAACAGGAGGGTCGTGACGATGGCGGTGACCGGCCCGAGCACGACCCCGAACAGCAGCCAGTTGCCGAGCGGCACCTCCAGCAGCCCGGCGATGGAGACCGCCGCCAGACCGGGCACGACGAACACGTACCCGGCGAAGATGCCGACCCCGATGGCCCCGGCCATCCGGGCCAGTCCGGTCGCCCCGATCACCGGGCCGGCCGTGCGCGCGATGGGCGAGGCGAGCACGACCTGCACGTCGACGTAGATGGAAGGGAAGATGAGGGCCATGGTGGACGTCATCGCGTACGGCAACCGACGGGAACCCACCACACGAACCAGCGCGTTGACCAGCAGACCGAAGAC
>DATDAP010000753.1:0-7679 GCA_036525335.1 Microlunatus sp.
GGGTGTCCCAGCGCTTCCGCTGGGCGGCTCGCTGCTGCGCCGTGCTCACGCCCCCTCCGGGTGGCGCTCGAAGTGGGCCAGCACGGCCGCGGCCAGCTCATCGGGCCGCTCGTCGAGGATCCAGTGCGACCCGGAGAGCTCGACGAACGTGTAGTCGCCGTCGACGAAGTCCTGGGTCAGCTCCGCCGCCTGGCGCCCCAGAGCCGCGTCACCGTCGCTCCAGACGTACAAGCTGGGGACGGTCACCCGACCCGCGCCCGGCGCTCCCTTCACCCGCATCGCCCGGTACCAGTTGACGGCCCCTGTGGCGGTCGTTCGGTCGCTGAGCAGCCGACCCATGGCCTCCGCATCCTCGGCCCCGCTCGCGGCGAACATCCGCGTCGACAGTCGACCGCCACCGACGCCGAGCAGGGTCTCGGGCAGCCACGGCAGCTGGAACAGCAGCATGTACCAGGACCGCAGCGCCTGCGGTCCCTTGAACGCCTCCCACAACGCGGCCGGGTGCGGCGTCGACGCGACCGACACGGTCCGGACGCGGTCGGCGTGCCGAGACCCCAGATACCAGGCCACGGCTCCGCCCCAGTCGTGCCCGAGGACGTCGAACTGATCCCAACCGGCGGCGTCGGCCAGGGCCAGGACGTCGCCGGCGAGCTTGTCCATCGCGTACGCCGACACCTCGCGCGGATGGGCGTCGGGGGAGTAGCCGCGTTGCTCGGGAGCCAGTATCCGCACCCCGGCCGACGTCAGCCGGGCCGCCACCCGCTCCCAGCTCAGGGCGGTCTGTGGGAAGCCGTGGAGTGCTATCAGAGATCGGCCTTCGGCCGGTGCACTCAGAGATCGGCCTTCGGTCGGGCCCCAGTCGTGGACGCGGAAGCGGAGGCCGTCGTTCTCGAAGGCGGTCAGCGGTGCGGTCATCGCAGGCTCGTCTCAGTCGATCAGTAGTAGTCGCGGATGTGGAACTGCCGGCCGCCGAACAGCGTGTCCCAGACCGCATCCTGCTCGGTCCGCCCGCCCGTCAGCAGTCCGGCCCAGCGCAGGTTCGCGCAGGATTGCACCCCGGCGTAGAGCAGGGCCAGCCCCCGGGGATGGAATGTCCGGTCGTCGGAGTGCTCCTCGGCCACACAGGTCCCGACGCCCTCGGCAACCTCCCAGCGGTACGCCCCGGCGATGGCGTTCGCGCCGTCGGCCGCGACCAGGAACCCGAGTCGCGCCGACAGGAACCACGGGTACGCGCGGCGGGAGAAGGCGCCGGGCACGTCGATGATCGCGAGCATGTAGGGGTCGCTGGACACGGTCTCCCAGGCCCGGCCGGGCAGGAACTGCCGGACGATGTCGTCGCCGGAGGAGTCGATCTTGGTCTGCGGGGCCACCGAGGAGAAGCTGCCGAGCGTGCGGAGCAAGGCCCGGTAGCCGTCGGCGGACAGCGCGAGCAGGTCCGACACCTCGAGCGTGCCGCGTTCGTCGTAGTGCTGGCCGCGGTCCCAGGACGCGAAGCCGACCACCCGACCCTCGGCGTCTTCGGCCACGGTGATGCCGTCGAAGTCGCCCAGCAGCTCGGCGTCGGTGGCCGGGAAGGAGGGCCCGCGCCGGGTCAGCGGGCCGTTCTGTGCCGCAGCCCAGGTGTCGTACACCTCACGCAGTGACGGCATGTCGGCCAGCGCGGCACGTCGCGTCGACACCCCGGTCGGCGGTGCCGCGGCGGCCAGCTGAGCCGTGGCGATCGAGATGGTCCTGTAGTCGCTGACCAGCTCGTAGCCGAACCGCCGGTAGATGCGGGCGGCCGTCGGGTACAGCCCGGAGACCACCGCGCCGCTGTCCTGGGCCGCACTCAGCGCCGCGGCGAACAGCGGGGACAGGGCGCCCCGCCCCCGGTCCTCCATGGCCACGGTCACGCCGGCGATCCCGCAGGTCGGCACCGGGACCCCACCGAACCAGGAGTCGTACGCCCGGTCAGCGAGCCGACCCACCAGCCGGTCTCCGACGAACACTCCGTGGTACGTCCGCCCGGGCAGGTCGAGCGACGCCGGTTCGGTGGGTGGCGAGGTAGGCATCCCGAAGGCTTCGAAGCCCAGCGTGCGGGAGGCCTCGGCGTCGGCGGCGTCGAGCGGTCGGACGGTCAGGGAGTCGGGCGGCATGACTCCATCATTTCCCGAGTGCGCCCGGCGGTGGAGGTCTACCCTCGGGCTCATGAGTGCTGCTGCACCGGCCCGGGGGCTACCGAGCGTTCCGGAGGACTGGGACACCGCACTGGCGGTCGTCGCCCACCCCGACGACATCGAGTACGGCGCGGCATCCGCCGTCGCGCGGTGGACCGACCAGGGGAAGTCGATCAGCTACCTGTTGGCCAGCCGCGGAGAGGCAGGTATCGACGGCATCGACCCGGCTGTCGCCGCCCCGCTCCGGGAGGCGGAGGAACGGGCCGGAGCTCGCGTGGTCGGCGTGGAGACGGTCGAGTTCCTGGACCACCGCGACGGCGTGATCGAGAACGGTCTCGAGCTGCGCCGGCAGATCGTCCGGGCGATCCGCACCCACCGCCCGCAGGTGCTGATCACGGGCAACTACGACGTGAAGATGGTCAACGGGATGACCAACCAGGCCGATCACCGCGCGGTGGGCCTGGCCACGCTCGATGCCGCGCGGGATGCCGGCAACCGGTGGATCTTCCCGGAGCTGATTGCCGAGGAGGACCTGGAGCCCTGGGGTGGCGTCCGGTTCATCCTGGTGGCCGGCAACAGCACCCCCAGCCACGGTGTCGACGTCGGTGGCGACTGGCTGCAGCGAGGGATCGAGTCCCTGCGTGCCCATGCGCAGTACACGAGCGGTCTCGGCCGCGCCACCTTCGATCCGGCTCCGTTCCTGAGCTGGTTCGCGGGGCAGGGCGGAGCCGCGCTGGGGGTCGACTCGGCGGTGTTGTTCGACGTGCACTGGATCGTCCCGCCCGGACCGCCGCCCTGGGTCGCTGCCGGGGCTTGATCGCCGATTAAGGTCGAGCGGTGCCTTCCAGCGACACCGATGCGACCAGCGCCGCTCCGCTCAGCCTGACTCGGCGTGAGGCTGAACAGCGCGCCGCGACCATCCGTGTGGAGCGCACCGAGATCACTCTCGACCTGACCCGCCCCGGGCCCACCTTCGACGCCGTCAGCGTGATCCGCTTCGCGCTGCGCCAGGGGGTGGCACCGGGTGCGGAGACCTTCGTCGACTTCAAGGGCGAGCAGCTCGTCTCGGTGTTGCTGAACGGGACTGCCGTCGAGCCGGCGACCTGGCGACACGGTCGGATTCCGCTGACCGGGCTCCGCGAGCACAACACGGTGCGGATCGCCGGGACGATGGCGTACTCCTCCGACGGCGAGGGACTGCACCGGCACACCGATCCGGCCGACCAGAAGACCTACCTGTACGCGATGTCGTTCCTGGCGGCCGCTCCGCGCTGGTTCGGGTGCTTCGACCAACCGGACCTGAAGTCCACCTACGCGCTCGAGGTCACCGGACCTGTCGACTGGACGGTGCTGGGCAACGGTCCGAGCACGCTGCTGGAGCCGGGGCGGTGGCAGATCAGGCCGACGGCGCCACTGTCCACCTACTACGTCACGCTGGTCGCCGGCCCCTACGCGTCCTGCTACCGCGAACACGACGGGATCCGTCTCGGCTTCCACGCCCGCGCCTCCCTGTCGGCGTCCCTGGAGGCCGAGGTGTCGGATTTGGCCGAGGTGACGGCCGCTTCCTTCGACTTCTACCACGAGATGTTCGGCGTCCGTTATCCGTTCGGGGAGTACCACCAGGCGTTCGTGCCCGACTTCAACGCCGGCGCGATGGAGAATCCCGGCTGCGTGACGCTGCGCGACCAGTACATCTACCGCGGGCGTGCGACCCGGGCCGAACGCGCCTCGCGGGCGGGGACGGTGGCCCACGAGATGGCCCACATGTGGTTCGGTGACCTCGTCACCATGCGCTGGTGGGACGACCTCTGGCTGAACGAGTCGTTCGCCGAGTACGCCGCTCATCGCTGCTGCAGCGAGGGCACGCAGTATCCGCTGTGGACGGAGTTCGGCATCCTCCGCAAGGACTGGGGGTCGGTTGCCGACCAGTCGCCGTCGACCCACCCGGTGGCCGGTAACGGCGCTGTCGATGCCGAGGCCGCGCTGCAGGACTTCGACGGCATCTCCTACGCGAAGGGAGCAGCCGTGCTGAAGCAGCTGGTCGCCCACCTCGGCGATGCGGTGTTCCTCTCCGGCCTGCGCGACTACTTCGCCACCCACGCGTACGGCAACGCCAGCCTGGCCGATCTGCTCGCCGCCTGGCAGCGGGCCGGGGCAACGGACCTGGACTCCTGGTCCCGCGACTGGCTGCAGACCTCGGGTTTGGACACCTTGTCGGTCGCGGGATCCGAGCTCGACCGGCGGCCCTCGGACGGCTCCGCCGTCGCCCGACCACACACCATCGTGGTAGCCGCGGTCGGTGCCGACGGGATCGAGGTGGCGCGACAGCAGGTGACCCTGACCGGGGGGCGGATCGGGTTGGAGCTCAGCCGCGGCGGCAGGGCCGTGTTGGTGCCCGATGCCGATGACGGCACCTGGGCCAAGATCCGGTTCGACGCCGCCTGGTCCACGATGGCGGAGCTGCTGCCGGCTATCGCGCGCCCCGCGACCAGGGTGGTGGTCGTGAATGCGTTCCGCGACGCCGTTCGCGGTGCGGAGGTGGACCCGGGTCTGGCGCTCGGGGCGCTGCTCGAGACGGCGGCCGTGGACGACGAGGACGTCGTGGTCGGTTCGGTGCTGCGGTTCTGCACGGAGGTGCTTGCGGCGGGCTTCACCTCCGTCCACCGGCGGACCGAGCGGCTCGCGCAGGTGCACCGGACGGCCCGAGCGGTCACGGAACGTGCCGGGGCGGGCTCGGACCGTCAGCTGCTCGGATTTCGGTACGCCATCGCCAGCTGCGCCGACGCCGAGGTGCTCCGGCACTGGCTGGACGATCGCGATCTACCACCCGGACTGCCGCTGGATCCCGAGCTGATCTGGTCGCTGGTGGTGCGGCTGGCCGAGGTCGGCGGTGATGCGGACGCCATCGAGCGGGCTCTGGAGCGGGACCCGTCGGCCGCTGGGCGGATACACGCGGCCAGGGCCCGCGCGTCGCAGCCCGATCCGGCGGCGAAGGAGGCGGCGTGGTCGGCCCTGGTCGGTCTGTCCGACGTCCCCGCATCAGAGCTGTACGCGGTCGCCAAGGGCTTCTTCCGACCCGGGCAGACCGAGCTGACGAGGCCGTACGTATCGAGATTCTTCGACGAGATGCCCGCCACCGCGGACTTCCGCAGCGGTTGGGCGCTGGGCCAGATCGTCTCCAACGCCTTTCCTCTCGCTCATTCGACTCCGGACACGCTGGAGCTGGCCGAGCAGGCCTTGGCGGGGGAGCTCCCGGCAGCGGTCCGTCGGTCCCTGACCGACGGCACCGATCTGCTGCGGCGGGCGGTGACGTCCCTGCATCGATTCGGCTGAGTTGCGTCGATTCGGCTGAGTTGCGTCGATTCGGCTGAGTCGGGCTCCGGCGCGTCAGTCGCGCTCGTCCACCAGCTCGAGGTCGAGATAGCTCGCCAGGTCACCCAGCTCGCGATTCACGTCCGTCATCAACGAGACCGTGGGTTCGGCGTCGAGGTGCAGCGCGTGGATCCGCAGTGCTCCCACCGCGTGGTCGGCGCCGGCATCGAGCTTGCCGATCAGCCGGTCCCCGCGCAGCACGGGCATGGCCCAGTAGCCCCATCGTCGCCGGGCGGCCGGTTTGTACATCTCCAGCTGGTAGTCGAACTCGAACAGGTCGAGCAGCCGCTGTCGGTCGAAGACCAGCCAGTCCAGCGGGGAGAGCAGGGCACACCGACCGCGGAACGGCTCCTGGAGTCGGGCCACCTGCCCGGGGTCGACGAACCAGCTGCCCCGAACGCTCTCGACTCGCACGACCAGCGCACCCGCAGGTGGGATCGCCGAAGGGGTCCGGCGCTCGATGCCGAGGGCGACGAGCCGACGCCGACGTCGTTCGGTCTGGGCGTCGGCCAGGGACGGCGCTTCGGCTGGGTCGTCGGCCCAGATCCGCTCGGACAGGTCCCAGTTGCGCTCGCGACCCTCGCGGGAGGCCACGGCGACCTCGCCCCGTGCCTCCATGATCTCCAGCATCTTCATCACGTTCTTGCCGTTGGTCCACCCGGTCGAGCGCCACGGGAGATCACAGGTGTCGGGGAGCGCACGGGCCGGCAGAGGTCCTTCCCGGCGGAGCTCGTCGAGGATGTCCTCCCGGGCCGTGCCGTTGGTCTGCAGCCAGGTCTGCGGGCCTTCTTGCCACTCCTCGAGTGGTGTGGAGCTGCGCCAGGCCGCCATCTCCGCTCTGTACAAGGTGATGTCTTCGATCGGGCGCAGCCGATTGGCGATCTCGACGAGCGAACCGTCGCCGACCGCGCCCTCGAGATCACTCTGGTGGAAGCGGTGCGTGCCCAGCCGCGACCAGAGCACCAGACCGGCGTTGGTCGCCACTGCCGCGGTGAGGTCCACCTGCAGAAGGGTGAGATGCCGGACGACTTCCAGCAGATCTGTCGGACGCGGCAGGGCGAGGAGCTGCGCACGTACGGCGATCCGTCGCGCCTGTCGTCGGCTGAGCTGCGCCACGATCTCGGTCATTCCTCCGCACGCTATCGCCGGCGACCGACAGTCGCGATGATCCCGCCCCAGTAGGCCCGACCTAGGGTAAGACCTAGGGTTGACCTAGGGCCGGTCGGTGAGCGACACCACTCGTGACGACGACCGAGCCACCGAACAAGGGCAACCAGCCAACCAGATCGACGTCCGGAACAAGCGGGAATCGCGCGCGGCCGAGCTGACGCGTACACCGGTGTCGCCCGAGCCAGCGGCGGCGGAGCGCCGCCCCGCGATGCGCCGGCCGCCGGCGAGGCACCCGAGTCGCTCGACGGGGGCGCGGCGAGCGGCAACCCGGTTGCCGGGGTGACGATCACCGAGAGTGACCTCGATGAAGCGGTGTCCTCCGACACCGGACCGACCGGTGATGAGGGCCCGCCGGCCGGGCACGCCTGAAGCCGCGCGGTTCGTTCTCACCGGTGACGTCGTCCGTACGTCCATCCACCCCCTTGGCCTGGCGAATGGGCTTGGATCTGACCCTTGTTTTCGAACGTCTGTTCGAGTAAACTGTGGGCATGATCTCGGAGGTCCTACCGGAGCCGGCAGCGTCGGCGCTGCAGGCCGCGTTGGACGGGGTCCGGACCTCGGTGGGGCATCTGGTCAAGGTCGTCGACGACGGCGCCCTGACCGATCTGGGGGCGGTGGGGCTGGTTGGGTTCCTGACCGACTTCGAGCAGGTCCGCAACATCCTGCCGGTGATCGATCGGGCGGCGATCCAGTACGGGATCGAGCACGGCGTGCCCGGTGCGTTGACGGAACGGTCGATGACGAGGGTGCTGATGTCGGGGCTGCGGTTGTCGGCGGGGGAAGCGCACCGGCGGGTCAAAGCGGCAGAGCATCTGGCGGAGCGTCACACGTTGACGGGGGAGCCGTTGGGCGCGTTCCGGCCGCAGCTGGCCGACGCGCAGGCCGACGGTGTGGTGACCCCGGAGCAGGTCGGGTTGATCGACACGGCGTTGCGGAAGGTCGACCACTGCGACCCGGCCGCCGTCGCCGCCGGGGAGAAGC
>DATDAP010000754.1:0-11956 GCA_036525335.1 Microlunatus sp.
GGAGGGCGCCCGGGCCGGCGATCCGCAGCACGGCGGCCCGCAGCACGTACTGGGCCACCCGGCGGACACCGACCGATCCGGAGCGCGAACCTTCCAGCACCGGTCGCAGGCGCTCGCGTACGTCGACGTCGAACCCGTCCAGCTCGCGCTCGACCGCCTCCCGCAGCGCGGCACCCGCGGGTGTCGGGTCGTTGCCGAACCCGCTCCCGACGACGAGGTCCACGTCGTCGGACGCGTCCAGCACCGACACTGCGTCCGACGGCTCGATCCAGCTGAGGGAACCGTCCGCAGCCGCCACCGCCGCCGCCCGCGCCTGATACTGCGCCCGTCCGTGGGCGAGGGTGTGGGAGACGTCGCGGAGCGGGGCTCCAGCGCGGCAGAACGACTCCAGCGCCTCCTGCATCCGCCGTCGGGAGCCGTCGGTCCGGGCCGAGACCGGCAGCACGCAGCTCACGGGCGTGGACTCGTCCCGGGGGTGGCGCTCGGGTGCGCGCTCCAGGATGACGTGCGCGTTGGTCCCCCCGATCCCCAACGAGCTCACGGCTGCGTGCGTCAGATCGCCTCCGAGGGCAGTGACCCCAGTGGGCACGAACAGCGCCGCGTGCTGCTCGATCCGGGAGCTCAGGCCGGTGAAGCCGGCCATGGGCGGGATCTCACCGCGCTGCAGCACGCCGACGGCTCCGATCAGCCCGGCGATACCGGCGGCGGCGTCCAGGTGCCCGATGTTCGCCTTCGCCGAGCCGAGAGCGCAGGGCCGGTCCTGACCGTAGGTCCTGGACAGCGCCGCGTACTCGATCGGGTCCCCGAGGGAGGTGCCGGTGCCGTGCGCCTCGACGAAGCCGACCTCGTCCGCGGCCACGCCGGCGTCGGCGAGCGCAGCCCGGATGACGTGCTCGTGGCCGCCGACGCTGGGGGCGGTGAAGCCCACCTTCCGACTTCCGTCGTTGTTGACCGCGCTGCCCGCGATGACGGCGTGGATGTGGTCGCCGTCCGCGAGAGCGGCATCCAGCGGCTTGAGCAGCACGACGCCGCAGCCCTGTCCGCCCACGGTGCCGTCGGCATCCTCGGAGAAGGGCCGGCACACTCCGTCCCGGCTGAAGATCATGCCCTCGGACCAGGCGTAGCCCTCCCGGCGGGGGAAGTTCAACGCCACGCCGCCGGCCAGCGCCATGTCGGCTTCGCCCTGACGGAGGCACCGGACCGCTTCGTGGACCGCGACCAGCGAGGTGGAGCACGCGGATTGGACCGTCACCGCCGGACCGGTGAGGTTCAGCTTGTAGGCGACCTTGGTGGCCAGGAAGTCCTTCTCGTTGGCGGTCAGCACCTCGTAGGCACCGATCGGGTCGCTGTTGCGACCCAGCAGCCCGGCCACCCAGGCGACGTTGCTGCCGCTGCCGGCGAAGAAGGCGATGTCACCCGGGTGCTCGCCGGGCACGTAGCCGGCGTCCTCGAGGGCGTGCCACGCGGTCTGGTGCAGCAGCCGCAGCTGCGGGTCCATCGACTCGGCGTCCCTGGCGGAGTAGCCGAAGAAGTCGGCGTCGAAGGTGTCCGCGTCGACCACACCGCGCGCGTTGACGTAGTCGGGATCCTCGATCAGGCTCTCCGGGATGCCGGCGTCGCGCAGCTCGTCTCGGGTGTGCCGGGAGATGCTCACCACGCCGCCGAAGCGGTTGGCCCAGTGGGTGGCCACATCCGGCGAGCCGGGGAACTCTCCGGCCATCCCGATCACCGCGATCCTGCGCTCGTCGCCGGATCGCGGTTCAGGCCACTCGTCGAGACCCGCGAGGTCCTGCAGCGTGATGGGGGGTTCGGCCTGCGGGTCGGCGGCCCGGCTCGGGTCGCTGCCGTCGGCGTGCGGCCGGCTCAGCGTGTCCGCCAGGCTCTGGGGCGTGGGGTGCTCGAACAGCTGGGTGAGCGGCACCTCCACGCCGAGCCTCTCGCTCAGCCGGTTGTTGACCAGCATCAGCTTGTAGGAGTTGCCGCCGACGTCGAAGAAGTTGTCACCGGCCCGTACGGCCTGGCCGAGGACTGCTTCCCACGCCGCCAGGATGTGGTTCAGCACCTCCCGGGGCCCGGTGTTCGGAGCGTCGAGCACGGCCCCGGCCCGACCCGGGGTGAGGAGCTGCAGCGCAGCCCGGTCCACCTTGCCGTTGGGCAGCACCGGCAGCTCGGCCAGCAGCCGGATGCGAGAGGGCCGCATGTAGGCCGGGAGGGCGGCGGCGACCTCGGCCTGGATCGCGGCGCTCCGGTCGGTGCCGTCGCTGGTGCAGTGGTAGAGGACGAGGGCGTCGTCCTCGACCACGCCGACCGCGAAGCGAACCCCGTCGGCCCGCATCGCCGTCTGCTCGATCTCGCCGAGCTCGATCCGGTTGCCGTTGACCTTGACCTGGTGGTCGATGCGGCCCTTCAGCACGATCTCGCCGTCCGGGCGACGCAGGCCCGAGTCGCCGGTGCGGTAGACCGGGATCCCCGGCAGCTCCCGGAGCTCGGTGAACGCGTGGGCCATCCGCTCGGGGTCGTTGGTGTAGCCCAGCGCCAGACCGGGGCCGGCGATGCAGAGCTCTCCGGTCACGCCCGCGGGAGCGATGGTGCCGGACTCCTCGACGATCAGCGCGGCGGTCCCGCGGATGGCGGTGCCCACCGTGACGTCGTCACCTCTCGTGAGCTGCTTGACGGTGGCCGTCACCGTCGTCTCCGACGGGCCGTACATGTTGAACACGCGGGCGTCGGTCTCCGCGTGCAGGAGACCGAGCAGACTCTCCGCGAAGTGCTCACCCCCGCAGACGATGACCCGCAGGGCCCGGAGCTGGCCACGGAAACGTGGGTGCCCGCACAGGGCCGCCATCTTCGACACCGGCATCTGGACGTGGGTCACGCCGAAGGTGGAGATCCGGCCGGCGATGGCGGCGGCGTCCTTCTGGTCCGCCACCGGGCAGATGTGCACGCTCGCACCGCTCGCCAGCGGGATCAGGCTCTCGAAGGTGAAGATGTCGAACGTCGGGTCGGCCAGGCTGATGATGACGTCTCCCGGCGCGAACAGCCGCCGCTCCTGGTGGTCACGGAGCAGGTTGGTGACGCCACGGTGCGCGATCACGATGCCCTTGGGGACACCGGTGGAGCCCGACGTGTAGACGGCGTAGACGGGGCTCTCGGAGGTGACCGCCGCGGACTCGAGCAGATCGAGCCGGGACTGCGTGCAGGTCGCGATGTCGAAGACGGTCGGGATGCCCCCCCTCACCTTCCTGTCCAAGAGAGCCGACGCCACACCGACGGGCGCGAACCCGAACCGGGGACGGAGGTCGTCCAGGATGCGTTCGAGCCGGGCGGCGGGCTGCGACGGGTCGAGCGGCAGGTAGGCACCGCCCGCCTTCAGGATCGCCAGCTGCGCCACGAAGAGGTTCACGTCACGCACCGTGAACAGCGCGACCGTGTCACCGGCCCGCAGGCCGGCCGTGCGCAGTCGGGCCGCCTGGGCGTTGGCCATCTCGTCCAGCTGGGCGTAGCTGTAGCGGTCGCCGTTCGCGTCGATGATCGCGGTCGCGTCCGGCGTCCGGGCGGCCTGTGCGGTGATCTCGTCGTGGATCGGACGGAACGGTTCGTCGATCAGGCGTGCCCGGATCTCTGCTGCTGCCGCCGAAGGTGGCGGCGGCCGGTCGAGCCGGGTTCCGGCGTCCGTGCACGCGTGGCTCAGCACCGAGTCGAGGTGCGCGACGAGCTGCTCGATGCTGTTGCGCAGGAACACGTCCGCCGGGTAGTCCACCTGCATCGTCAACCCGTCCGCGGACTCGGTGCAGGTGATCACGAGGTCCATCCCGACGGCGACGGGCGGCAGATCCAGCTGCTGGGCGGCGACGCCGTCGATGCTGAGCTCGTGGTGGTCGATGTTGTGGTAGTCGAGGGAGACGTCGCACAGCGGGTGCCGCCCGGGGCTGCGGCGTACGCCGAGGCGCTCGACCAGCCGGTCGAACGGCACATCCTGATGGGTCAGGGCCGTCAGCACCGCTTCCCGGGTCTCCGCCAAGCAGCCGGCGAACGTCGCGTCCGCTCCCGGATGCAGCCGGATCGGCAGCAGGTTCACGAACATCCCGGCCATCTCGGCGGTCTCGGCGAGGGTCCGTCCGGTCACCGGGACACCGATGACCAGGTCGTCGCAGTCGGCGGTCCGGGCCAGCACCGCCCCCCAGGCGGCGAGCATCGTCATGAACGGGGTGGCGGCGTGTCGTTCGCCCAGCCGCTTCAGCGCCGCCAGCCGCTCCACCCCGAGCCGCAGCTCGACGCGACCCGCCGACGGCTCCCGACGCCCACGGGGGTGATCGGGCACCAGCAGCTCCTGGGTCGGAGCCTCCTGGAGGGCGGCCACGAGCTCGTCCTCGGAGGCATCGAAGGCACCGGAGCTCTCGAGCTGGACCAGGTGCCGGACCACGTCGGTGTACTGCAGCGCCAGGTCCGGCAGCTCCTCGCCGTACAGCCGGCTGAAGTCGCGGCTGAGGATCTCGGCCGAGGTCGCGTCGGCGACGATGTGGTGGATGTCGAACAGCAGCAGGCTGCCCGCCGTTCCGCCGTCGACGATCGCCATCCGGAACAGCGGACCGCGCTCCAGGTCGAACGGGCGCACGAAGTCCGCCATCAGGCCGGCGACGGCCCCGTCCGCGACGTCTCCGGTGGAGTGCTCCAGGGGGCACGACGACGGCAGCTCGTCGACCGTCGTGACGCGTTGCCGGATCTCACCGTGACGCTCGACGAAGGTCGTCCGCAACGGCTCGTGCCGGGCGGCCAGCCGGCGCAGCGCCTGGCGCACCCGGTCGAGGTCGAGGGATCCGTCCAGGCGGGTGGCGGACGCCATGTTGTAGACGATTCCGCGGGGGTCCAGCCTGGCCGCGAGGTACATGCGCCGTTGGGCGGGGCTGAGGGGGTGGTCCTCGGCCGGTGCGGCCTTGTGCACCGCGCGGACCGTGGGCACCAGCGCGTCGGCGCCGCCGAAACGCAGGGCCAGACCGGCGGGCGACGAGGTGGCGAAGACGTCGGCCACCGTCACGGTGACGCCGAGCCGGTGCTGCAGCTGAGCACACAGCCCAGTCGCCTTGAGCGAGTCACCGCCGAGGGTGAAGAAGCTGTCGCCGTCGGCCACGACGGTGTGCCCGAGGACGTGCTGGAACGCGGCCCGGACTGCCTCCAGAGTCTCGGCGCCGGACGTCCTGGCGCCGCCCACCGCCGGCGGCAGGCTCCCGGCAGGGATCGAGACGACGGGCTCGGCCGGTGCCCGCAGGTCGCCGACTCCGCTGTCCTGCACGTGCGGGGTCTCGTCGAAGACGTAGCCCGGCAGGGAGATCCGGCGGCCGGTGTCGGGAGCGTCGTCGAGCCGTAGCCCGGCGCTCCACAGCGTGCCCAGCGCGCCGAGCAGGTGCTCCTCGTCGTGGGTCGTCTCGGCCGCGTGGCGCAGCACGTTGACGAACACCTGGTCCGGGCGGCGTCCCGGGTCCTGGGCCGCGAAGCTGGTCAGGGTCTGGCCGGGGCCGAGCTCGATCCCGAACAGCGGACCGTCGGACAGCAAGGTGGTCAGGCACGCCGAGAACCTGACCCGGTCGGTGATGTGTCGGCCCCAGTAGTCCGGGTCGGTCAGCTCCCCGGGCCGAGCTGCCCGACCCGTGCGGTTGGAGATGATCGTGAGCTCCGGCTCGTGGCTCTCGACCTCGGCGACAGCGGCGGAGAAGGCGTGGGCCGCCTCGGCCATCAGCGGCGTGTGGAAGGCGTGCGAGGTCTGCAGGCGGCTGCCCCAGATCCCTTCCCGCTCCAACCGGTCCAGGACCGCGTCGAGGGCTTCGCCGGTCAGTCCCAGGACGGAGCGTTCGGCCGAGTTCTCCAGCGACAGCCACACTCCGTCGAGATCGGCGATGGCGTCGCGGACCCGGGCGGCGGGCGCCGCGACGGCGATCATCACCCCGGGCTGCTGAGACTGCATCAGCGTTCCCCGATGACGCACCAGGCGGACCGCGTCCTCGAGGCTCCACACGCCGGCCACGGCGGCCGCAGTGAGCTCGCCGATGCTGTGACCGACCAGGACGTCGGGGGTGACGCCGAAGGACTGCACGACCTTGGTCATCGCGTACTGCGTGCTGAACAGCGCGACCTGCGACCACTCGGTCCGGTTGATCCGCGGGTCGGACTGCCCGTGCACGACCTCGCGGAAGACGGCGGCGTCGCCGGCCGGCAGCAGCTCGATCAGCTGGTCCATCCAGTGGCGGAAGCACTCTCCGGCGGCACTGGTGCTGTGGTAGAGATCGCGGCCCATACCGGAGTACTGGTTGCCCTGACCGGAGTACAGCAGCGCGGTACGCGCACCGGTGACCGCGGACGTCCCGGCGGCGGCAGCGATCCGCTCCGGCCAGGAGCCACGGGGTTCGTCGGTCGCCACGACGAGGGTCTTGCGGTACGGCAGCTGCGCGCGGCCGCGTCGCAGGGTGGTGGCCAAGTCACCGGCGGCGACCTCGGAGTGGTCGACCAGGTGGGCCACCACGCGGGCCGAGGTCCGCTCCAGAGCCTGCGGGGATGCGGCGCTGAACTGCAGCAGCTCGTAGGGCTGGGATGGCGACCGGGGCTCGGTGCCCGCCGGCTGGGGCGTGCTGTCGTCGCCGACGATGGCCGCCGGGGCCTCTTCGATGATCATGTGGACGTTCGTGCCGCCGACGCCGAAGGAGTTGATCCCGGCGCGACGTCGATCGCCCTGCCACGCCCGGCCGTCGCCGAGCACGGTGAACGGGGTCGCCGGGAAGTCGATGTGCGGGTTGGGCTCCGCGTAGTTCCGGGTCCCCGGCAGGAACCGCCGCTGCAGGCTGAGGGCGACCTTGCTCAGACCCACCGCGCCGGCGGCGGAGTCGGTGTGGCCGACGTTGCCCTTCACCGAGCCGAGCAGGCAGTGACCGGCCGGACCATCGGCGAAGGCGCGGGTCAGCGCAGCCACCTCGACGGGATCCCCCAGCAGGGTGCCGGTGCCGTGCGCCTCGACGTAGCTCACGCTGGTCGGGTCGATCCCGGCGGACTGGTAGGCGGCTCGGATCGTCTCGTACTGGCCGTCCTCGCTGGGTGCGGTGTAGGAGCCCTTGCGACGGCCGTCGTTGCCGACCGCCGAGCCCTTGATCACCGCGTAGATCGGGTCCCGGTCGCGCAGGGCGGCTGCGACCGGCTTGAGCAGCAGGAGGGCTGCGCCGTTGGAGAACACGGTGCCGCGCGCCTGGGCGTCGAACGGCCGGCAGTGTCCGTCGGGGGACAGCATCATCCCGTCGACGTAGCGGTAGCCGCCGTCGTTGGGCAGCTCCAGGGTCACACCGCCGGCCACGGCCAGGTCGCACTCACCGTTGCGCAACGACTGCACCGCCAGGTGCACGGTGAGCAGGGACGTCGAGCAGCCGGTCAGCGCCGAGAGCGACGGTCCGGTCAGATCGAACTGGTAGGACAGGCGGGTGCCGAGGAAGTGGTTGGTCGCGAGCGTGAAGTTCTGGTACGCCTCGCCGAACACGGCAGGGTTCTGCAGGCTCTTGCCGTACCAGGCGAAGTCGTCGTTGCCTCCGACGAAGACCCCGACCCGTCCGGGCAGTGAGGTGGGGTCGTAGCCCGCGTCCTCGCACGCCCGCCAGAAGGTCTTGTAGAGCAGCCGCAGCTGCGGTGAGGTGACGTCCACCTCGGCGGGCGGGATCGAGAACAGGGTGTGGTCGAAGGAGTTCACTCCGGTGAGCCGGCCGGCAGCCTTGACGTAGTGCGGGTCGCGGAGGTCGCTCTCGGTCACCCCGACCGCGCGCAGGGCGTCGTCGTCGTAGAAGGTGATCGACTCCTCGCCCCGGCACAGCTGCGCCCAGAACGCGTGGACGTCGTCGGCCCCCGGCACCTGGAGACCGATGCCGATGATCGCCACGTCGTCGTCCCGCGGATCGGTACGGCGATCCCGTTCGGCCTCGGCGACCGGATCGAGGAGCAGGTTCGCCTGCTCGGCCACCAGTCGGAACCTCAGCAGGTCGGTGATCGGGAGCTGCCGACCGAACTCCTGCTGGATCAGGGCCTGCAGCCGCACCACGTTGAGCGAGGTCCCGCCCTGGTCGAAGTAGGACCGGGCGGGATCGATCGCGGCGCTGCTCAACGCCGTGCGCCACAGCCCGGTGAGGCGTTCAACCGTGGGCGAGGTGGGCGAGGTGGGCGAGGTGGGCGAGGAAGCCGAGGATTCGACCACCGCCCGCTCGGTCAGCTGTCCCAGCAGGGCTCGTCGGTCGAGCTTGCCGGCCGCCGAGGTGGGAAGCTGCGCGAGCTGGATCAACGCTGTGGGAAGCTGCTGAGGCTCCAGAGTGCGAGCCAGCTCGGCTCGGACGGTGCTCGCGTCGAGTCGGCGCCGAGCGGTGAAGAAGCCCACCAGCCGGGAGGGTCCGGTGGTCTCGTCGACCACGACGGCAGCCTCGACGACTCCGTCGGCGGTCAGGAGAGCGTGCTCGACCTCGCCCAGCTCGATCCGCACCCCGCCGACCTTCACCTGACGGTCGTTCCGACCCAGGAAGGCCAGCCGCCCGTCCGTCCGCAGGTAGCCGAGGTCGCCGCTGCGGTACATCCGCCGCTGGTGCGGGGGATCGGTCGTCGGGTCGTAGAACGGGTTGTCGACGAAGTGCGCGGCGTCGAGCTCCGGCCGGTTGAGGTAGCCGACCGCCACCCCCGCACCCGTGATGCACAGCTCGCCGGGGACCTCGACCCCGCAGAGGCGGTCGTCGAGGTCCAGCACGTAGACGCGGTAGTCGTTCAGGGCGGTGCCGATCGGGGCGATCGCCATCGCGGCGTCGGTGCTCCGCACGGTCGTGTGCGTCGCCCACATGGTGGCTTCGGTCGGCCCGTACACGTTCTCCAGCGAGCAGCTCAGGGAGAGGCTGTAGAACCGGTCCACCACGTCCGCGGTCAGCGCCTCGCCGCCGCAGAACAGGTACCTCAGGGATCCGAGGTCGTCGTACCGGTTCCCGGTCGCCACCGCGTCCAGGACCAGACGCAGCATGGTCGGGGCGAAGTTCACGTGGGAGACGCCGGCGTCCCGGATGGCGTCGAGGAGCGCGCCCGGGTCGCCTTCCTGGCCGGCCGGCAGGATGGCGAGTCTCCCGGCTCCGACGAGCCACCCGTAGAGCTCCGTGCCGAAGATGTCGAAGGTGAACGACGTCTTGAGCAGGTAGACGTCGTCGGGACCGAGCGGATACAGCCGCTCGAGATCGAGGGCGGTGTTGCAGAGGCTGTCGTGGCGGATCACCACGCCCTTCGGCACACCTGTCGAGCCAGACGTGTACTCGATGTAGAGGACGTCGTCGGGGTGCAGCTCCACCGCGTCCGGTTGTTCGGAGCTGGACGTCCGCTCGTCGGTCTGGAGCGCCGTCAGCTCCGGCCACGTGTCGATGTCCAGCCGGGCCACCCCGACGGGGAGGTCGAGGTCCTGGTCGGAGGTGGTGAGGACGGCGGCGACACCGGCGTCGGTGACGATGGCCGTCCGGCGTGCGGCCGGGGCGCTCGGCGCCAACGGCACGTACGGCCGCCCGGCCAGCAGGGTGGCGAACACGCCGACCAGCAGCTGGACACCGCGGGGGAGCAGGATGGCGACCGGTCCGCGGGTGTCGCCGAGGGCGGCGCGCAGCCGGCGCTGGGCCAGGGCGGCGGCGTCGTGCGCCCACGCGTTCGTGTAGCGCCTGGTGGCGTCGCTCCAGGCGATCGCGCTCGGATCGGCCTGTGTCCTGCGCACGAAGGTCGCACCCAGGTGGGCCGGTTCCCAGTCGGCATGGTGCGTGGCGGACAGCTGGGCCAGCAGCGCTGCGGTCTCGCCGTCGGAGTCCACCCGCAAGGACCCCACCGGTGCGTCCTGGCCGGTCGGCACCTGCTCGAGCAGCCGCAGGTAGCGACGGGCGAAGCGGGTGACCTGATCCAGCGTCAGCGCGGGTTCCTTGAACTGGAAGACCAGCTCGCAGCCGTCGCCGATCTGCTCGACCAGCACGGTCAGCAGGCCGGGGAACCGGACGCGATCGGATCGCGCCGCGCCTTTGACCCCGGTGGGATAGCCGGGGTAGCGATCCTGGATGAAGGTGATATCGAAGATCGGCTTCGTGGCCGGCTGCTCGCTGAGCAGCTCGGCGATCGGGTAGTCCAGGTGCTTCCAGGTCTGCAGGATCTCCCCGCTGAGGCGTTCCAGCACCGTGCGTACTGTGTGCGCCGGTGCCGCGTCGACCAGGACGGGCAGGGTCTTGATGAAGCAGCCGATGCTCTGCTCGACGTCCGACAGCGAACGGTCGGTGAACGGGGTGGCCACGCTCACCTGCTCGGCGTGCGCGTACTGCCCCAGCAGCACGCCGAAGACCCCCAGGTAAACGGTGAACTCCGAGACCTCTGCCTGCTGGGCGCACTCGCGCAGCGCCCGGGCGAGCCCCTGGTCCACGGTCATCCGGAGCTCACGTCCCGTCTGGTCACCGGTGGCGGAGCTGAACCAGTGGGAGAGGTTCGGGACCTCCTGCCGACCCAGGGTCCGCTGCCAGAACTCACCACGGGCAGCTGACCGCTTGCCCGTCAGGGCCGAGGCATCGTGTCGCTGATACGCCTCGAAGCCGGTGTCGCTCGCGAGGTCGACCGGCTCATCGGCGACCGCGAGCTCCATCAGCTGCTCGGCCAGGATGCTGATCGACAGGCCATCGGCGATGAGGTGGTGGCAGACCAGGATCAAGCGGTCCTCGGCGGCGAGACGACAGTGGGCGACGCGGAACAGCGGGGGCGTCGAGAGGTCGAAGGCGGCACCCTCCACCGCCTCGGCGATCTCGCTCAGCTCGTCGGCTGCGGCCTCGTCGGAGCGTCCCCGCAGATCGTGATGGACCAGCGGCGGGTCCACTGACGCGGCGAGCAGATAGGACATGCCGTCCACCCCGACGCCGACCGCGCTGCGCAGAGCCGGCTGGTTCTCGACGAGCAGCCGGAGTGCGCGATCGATCCGCAGTGGGTCGATCGGGTCGAGCCGCAGGTGCAGCACCACGTGGTAGTCGGAGGGGGTCTTGACCAGGCTGTCGACCAGCATCCCCTGCTGCGTGGACGCCATCGACAGTGCCAGCTGAGGCGACGTGTCGCCTGGTTCGCTCACGTCTTCCGTCCCACCTCGCGGCGGTGTCGACGGCCCCCGGGCTTCTCTCGTCATGACCGAAACATACCGGGCGGCCGGTTCTTTTACAGGCCTCCGTCTCACCTAGAGAGACGCACATCGGCGGGGCGCTTGCACCGCATGTGAAATTAATCACGGAAAGCCTACCGGTCGACCGGTTTGTGTGATTAGTGTGCTCGGCATCCCAATACCTCGTCACACGGAGCACACCTCTCATGTCGCTGAACTGCACCGACCGCAGCACCACTGACTGGCGGGAAGTCACGCACAAACTGCACGAAGAGAACGTCATGGTCACGTGGGTCGACGCACCCGCGAGCGAGGGACTTCTGGCCCTGGGCGACCGGTGCACGGTCGAGCTCTCACCGCAGATTCAGGGGTGCCTGCTGAGCTCCCCGGCAGCACAGTCGCCTACGCTGCTGACGTTGGAAGCTCTCCGACAGGCAGGTCTGACCCTGGCCCATGTCTGCGGCTCGGCGGCAGTGGGGGTGACCATGCTCGCCAACGCGATCAGACTGCAGTGGCGCCGTCCGCCTCTGCACCCCCCGGCGCGGGTGTGGTGCTCCATCGTGGGGACCGAGGTCGTCTACCGGCGCGGGCGCCTGCACCGCCTGCGGTTCGACGCCGAGATCTCCGACGAGACGACCCCGCTGGCGCACGGGCACGGTGACATGACCTGCATCCCGCACGCCGTGTACGCCCGGATGCGTCGCGACGCCGGCATGTCGAAGCCCGATGGGCCCCCGTCGCCGCCGCTGTCCGACCTCGTCGTCACCGATGGCGGGCTGACCGCGCGGACGGAGTGGGACACCT
>DATDAP010000755.1:0-7068 GCA_036525335.1 Microlunatus sp.
GCAGCAGGATCAGCTGGTCGTTGCCGGACAGCAAAGCCGTCACGTCCGGCTGCGGCGGCATCGGCTGACCCTGCTGGGCCGCCTCCACGGTGGCCCGGAAGTAGTCACCCAGGGTGGACGCGAGCCGGAGGTAGATCGGCAACAGCAGCAGCGTCGTCGCCACGCCGACGATCAGGGCGTCGATCACGATGGCCAGCGCCCGGAACCACCAACCCGCCAGGGGCACCCCGTCCTCGGTGGTCGGGACCGGCTTGGTCGCGTACGGCGCCGGGTAGGCAGCCGGTTGGCCGTAGGGTGCCTGCCCGTAGGGATTCTGCTGGGCCTGCCCGTAGGGATTCTGCTGGGCCTGCCCGTGCGGCTGCGCAGGGTACGGAGTCTGGTCGCCGCGGGTCTGTGGTGGGGCTGCGCTCTCGTTCGGCCGGGTGGTTCGCGACCACTGCCAGCCGTCCCAGTAGCGCTCGTTGGCCCGGTTGACCGGATCGGCGTACCAGCCGCTGGGGGCGGCGTGGCGGCCCGGTGGAACCGGGGGCGAACCTACGGGGATCTCGGACACGCCACCCAATTTAGTCGGGAAAGTGGAGCGTCAGAGGTTGCCGCGACGTTCCTGCTCCCGCTCGATGGCCTGGAAGAGCGCCTTGAAGTTGCCTTTGCCGAAGCCGAGCGAGCCGTGCCGCTCGATCAGCTCGAAGAACACCGTGGGCCGATCTCCGATCGGACGGGTGAAGATCTGCAGCAGATAGCCGTCCTCGTCCCGGTCGACCAGGATGCCCCGCTCCTGCAGGATCTCGATCGGCACCCGCACCTCGCCGATCCGGGACCGTAGCGCGGGGTCGGTGTAATAGGAGTCCGGCGTGGCCAGGAACTCCACCCCGGCGGCCCGCAGCGTGTCGACCGCAGCCACGATGTCGTCGGTGGCCAGAGCGAGGTGCTGGGCTCCGGGTCCGTCGTAGAACTCCAGGAACTCGTCGATCTGGCTCTTCTTCTTGGCGATGGCCGGCTCGTTCAGCGGGAACTTGACCCGGTGGTTGCCGCTGGCCACCACCTTGCTCATCAGAGCCGAGTAGTCGGTGGCGATGTCGTCGCCGATGAACTCGGCCATGTTCGTGAAGCCCATCACCCGGTGGTAGAAGTCGACCCACTCGTCCATCCGGCCGAGCTCGACGTTGCCGACCACGTGGTCCAGCGCCCAGAACACCGGCGTGCGGTCGCCGACCAACGTGTCGTCGTAGGCGACGTAGCCGGGCAGGTAGGGGCCTGTGTAGCGCGACCGGTCGACCAGGGTGTGCGTGGTGTCCCCGTACGCGGCGAGGGTGGCCAGCCGGACCACCCCGTGCTCGTCGGCGACGTCGTGCGGCTCGACCAGCACCCGCGCCCCGACCGTCAGTGCGTGCGCCACGCAGACGTCGACGTCGGGCACCTCCAGGCTGATGTCGGACACGCCGTCGCCGTGCCTGCGGTGGTGATCCAGCAGCGGGCTGCCCGGGGCCACGCCGCCCATGACCACGAACCGGCACCCGCCCGAGGTCAGCACGTACGCCTTGTGGTCCCGTTGCCCCGTCTCCGGCCCGGCGTAGGCGACCAGCCGCATCCCGTACGCGGTCCGGTAGTGCAGGGCCGTCTGGGTCGCGTTGCCGACCACCCACACCACCGCGTCCCAGCCGGTCACCGGGAACGGATCGCCGGAGGCGTCGTACTCCACCAGGCCGACCAGCTGGCGCAGCTGCTCGGCATCGAGGTGGGCGAGCTTCTCTTCGTTGGTCAACACGGCGTCGGTGAGCACATCGGTCACGGGTGGAGCCTCTCGGGAGCGAGGAGTGAGGATGGACGACACGCTTCTCGTCGTTCGTCCGATTGAACGAACGAGCGAGACTCTGCGGAGTCCGGGACCGCGGAGCACGGAGGGCAACCATGAAACGCAGTCATGTCACGAGGATGCGGATACGTGACAATCTGCGCAATCAGGTCGTGACAGACTGGACAACCTGATCATCGGGTCGCGATCGGGATCCAAGGCGAAGGGACACCATGACCACTGAGACGGCCATCACACTCGATCGCCTCGATCGCGCCATCGTCGCCCTGTTCGCCGCCGAGCCGCGGATCGGCGTGCTCGAAGCGAGTCGACGGCTGCGCGTCGCCCGGGGCACCGTCCAGGCCCGGCTCGACCGGATGGAACGCACCGGGGTGGTCACCGGCTGGGGCCCGGACATCTCGCCGACGGCGATCGGCTACGGCGTGACGGCGTTCGTCACCATCCAGATCGCGCAGCACTCCGGCCGCGAAGCCCTCACCCGGAGGCTCGAGGCGATCCCCGAGGTCCTGGAGTGCTGGACGATCACCGGCAGCGGGGACCTCTGGTGTCGGATCGTGGCCCACAGCAACGCCGACCTGCAGCGGGTGATCGACCTGATGGTCAGCGAGGACCGGGTGGTCCGCTCCTCCACCCTGATCGGTCTGTCCGAGGCGATCCCCTACCGGACCGGACCGCTGGTCGCCGCGGCCCCCGCCCCGACCGCATGACCGTCCCCGGCCCACCGGGGGGTCCGGCATTTCTCGTTCGCTACCCCGTGTCCCGCCGGCTCGGTTCCGGAGCATTCGCGACCGTCTGGCTCGCCCGCGACACCGACTTCGACGTAGACGTGGCGATCAAGGTGCTGGCCGACAACTGGGCCGCGGACCCGGCCATCCGGGAGCGCTTCGTGACCGAGGCCAAGTTCCTCCGCCGGATTCGCGACCGCAGGGTCGTGCACGTGTACGACATCGGCACCCTGGACGACGGTCGGCCGTTCTTCGTCATGGACTACCTGGATGCCGGATCGTTGGAGGACCTCCGGCGCTCGGGGGTGGCTCCGGCCGAGGCCCTCCGCCTCTGCGCCGAAGCGGCTCGCGGACTCGAGGTGCTGCACCGCCACCACCTCGTCCACCGCGACGTCACGCCGGGCAACCTGCTGCTGACCAGCCGACCCGACGGCTCGCGCGCCGTGGTCGTCGCCGATCTCGGTGTCGCTCGTTCGGTCCTCGACTCCTCCGCGGGCGCGATGATCGTCGGTACGCCGTCGTACATGGCGCCGGAGCAGGCCGGTACCGGGGCGGTCGACCCCCGAGCGGACGTGTACGCGCTGTGTGCAGTGGCGTATGCGCTGTTGACCGGCGGACCGCCGTTCGCGGTGCTGACCATCGCCGACCTGACGAGTCGTCCTCCCGACGTCGGGCCGGCCCCGCTGGCCGCAAGGCTGGAAGCCCCGGCCACCCTCGACGGGCTGTTCCTGTCGGGACTGGCCGGCGATCCACACCGTCGACCGCCGAGTGCGGCCGTACTGGCCGATGCGTTCGATCAGATCGCGCTGGAGCTGGATGGCGTCGGGCCGCCGCCGCCGCGGACAAGCGGCGCACAGCTGGGGCATGCACACAGCACGCCTGCGCCGGTTGATCCCGCTCCGAGCCCAACGCCGGCCCCAGCCGCTCCGCCGGCACGTCCCGGACGGTCCTCGACGTTCTACATCGCGATGACGGTGCTAGCGGTCCTGCTCTTCGCCGCGTTCCTGGGCATCGTGATCGCGGTCAGCCTCTGAGGGTCAGGCGCCCCTGGTCCGGGTGATCGCCCAGTGCCGGATGTGGTCGATCCGCCGCTGCAGCTCGTCGGCGCTGGCCACGGCCGAGGGCGGGCCGCCGCAGGCGCTGCGGAGTTCCGCGTGGATCACGCCGTGCGGGGTCTCGGTGCGGTGGTGCCAGGCCCCGACCAACCCGTTGAGCTCCTTGCGCAGATCGCGGAGCACCTGGTGGGTGCTTGGTTCGGCGTGCGTGGCGCGGGGCGCGCGACTCGCGTGGTCGGCTTGCCGGCGGCGCAGCAGATCCTTCACCTGGTCCGGCTCCAGCAGCCCGGGCAGCCCGAGGTAGTCATGCTCCTCTGCGCTCCCAGACTGGGTGGTGAGCCCGAAGTCGGCGCCGTCGAAGACCACCCGGTCGAAGTCGGCCTCGCTGCCCAGCGCGGCGAACGTGCCCTCCGGCAGGTCCGCCTCGGTCTCGGTCAGCTCCGCCGCGGCCAGCAGGGCCGCCTCATCCGGGTCGCTGCGGGAAGCGAGGACGTGGTCCCGCTCGCGCTCCATCTCGGCCGCGAAGCTGAGCAGCAGCGGCACACTCGGTACGAACACCGACGCCGTCTCGCCGCGGGCACGAGCCCGGACGAAGCGACCGACCGCCTGAGCGAAGAACAACGGCGTCGATGTGGTCGTCGCGTACACCCCGACCGCGAGCCGGGGGACGTCCACGCCCTCCGAGACCATCCGGACCGCCACCATCCAGCGCTGGTCACCCTGGGCGAAGGCGGTGATCTTCTTGCCGGAACCCGTGTCGTCGCTGAGCACCACGACCGGCTTCTGGCCGGTGATGGCCCTGAGCAGATCCGCGTACGCCCGCGCGCTCGTCTGGTCGGTGGCGATCACCAGGCCGCCCGCGTCGGGCATGTGGCTGCGGACCTCGGTGAGCCGGGTGTCGGCGGCCTGCAGCACCGCGGAGATCCAAGAGCCGTGCGGATCGAGCGCCGTCCGCAGGGCCTGAGCGGCCAGGTCCTTGGTCATCGGGCCACCGAGGCGGGCGTTCACCTCGTCGCCGGCACTGGTCCGCCACTGCATCTCACCGGAGTAGGCCATGAACAGCACCGGCCGGACGATGGTGTCGGCCAGCGCTTCTGCGTACCCGTAGGTGAAGTCGGCCACCGACCGCAGCCCACCGTCGCCCATCGGCTCGTACCGGACGAACGGGATCGGGTTGGTGTCGGAGCGGAACGGCGTACCGGTCAGCATCAGCCGCCGGGTCGCCGGGTCGAACGCCTCGCGCACCGACTCGCCCCAGGACATGGCGTCACCGGCGTGGTGGATCTCGTCGAGGACGACCAGGGTCTTGAAGCCCTCCACCCGGATCCGCAGCGCCAGCGGGTTGGCCGCCACCCCCGCGTACGTCAGGGCGATCCCGTTGAAGTCCTTGGCCGCCTTGCCCTGCCGGACACCGAACTGCGGGTCGATGGCGATCCCCACCCGGTCGGCCGCCTCGGCCCACTGGGTCTTCAGGTGCTCGGTGGGCGCCACGATGACGATCCGGTCCACCGCCCGCTTGGCCAGCAGGTTGGCCGCCACGGTCAGGGCGAAGGAGGTCTTGCCCGCCCCCGGTGTGGCCACGGCCAGGAAGTCCTGGCGGGGGTCGTCGAAGTACGCGTGCAAGGCGGCCGTCTGCCAGGCCCGCAGCTTGGTCGCGGTGCCCCAGGCGGCCCGATCCGGAAAGGCCGGCGGGAGTCCCGTGATCGCGAGATCGGTCGCGTCGAGAGCGGGGGTCGGCCTGGTCACCGGCGCGAGTGTAGTCGCGGCAATCGAGCGATCCGGTCACTCGCCACGCCGTCATCCAGTGGGTTCAGCGGTGGGCTGAGTCGTTCCCTACGGGACCGATCCGCAGCGAGCTGGCCGTCGCCGCCAGACCGACCACGATCATGGCGGCGAGCAGCGCCCCGAAGGTCAGCGACAGGTCTCCGGTGTCGTGCAACGCCGCGAAGATCGATCCGGTCAGGCCCACGAAGAGGCCCGATCCCAGGGCGTCGCCCACGTTGAGGGAGGCCCCGTTCCGCCCCTGCTCACCTGCTGGCGTGAGGGTCATCACGGCCAGCCCGGTGCTGGCGGTGGCCAGCCCCATGCCGAAGCCGGCGAACAGCCAGCCCACCCCGACCATCCCGAACCACAGCTCCGGCAGCACCGCCGCCACGAGGCAGACCGCGATCCCGAGCGTGACGGACAGGGTCCCGTACGTGATCAGCCGGTCCCGGCGGACCCGCAGCCAGGACTGGGACTGCAGCCACGAGGCGGTGGTCCAGCCGATGGCGCCGACGGTGAGCATCGCCCCGGCCACTACCAGCGGGACGTGCCGCTGCTCGACCAGCATCAGCGGCAGGAACGCCTCGGATCCGAAGAACGCACCCGGGAGCAGCGCCCGCACCCAGATCACCGCCGTCAGTCCCGGTCGCCAGCGCAGGAAGCCGGGAGGCATCAACCGCGGCAGCGACAGCCCCAGCCCTGCCACCCCGGCGACGAACAGGACGATCGCGATCAGATCGAGCCGCTGACCGGCTAGCTGGATCGCGGCCGCGGCCAGGGCCACGACTCCGGCCGCCCACAGCGGCGCCGGCTTGGCCCCGGCGGGGCCGCCATCGGCGGCCGGCTCGGGGGGCGTGAAGTTCCTGATCAGGATGAGCAGGGTCGGCGTGGACACGATCGCGCCGAAGGCGACCAGCGGCAGCACCGCGAAGAACACCCAGTGCCAGCTCAGCGTCTCGGTCAGCCAGGCCGAGATCGGCGGCCCGACGAAGGCGGGCAGCACCCAGGCGGTCGAGATGTAGGTGAACATCCGCGGGCGCTGCCGGGCGTCGAAGGCCTGGGCGATCAGCACGAAGGCCGCGGTGTTCATCACCCCGCTACCCAGGCCCTGGACCAGGCGGCCACCGACCAGCTGCAGCATGTGCTCGGCGGTTCCGGCCACGACCAGGCCTACGGCGAAGATCGCCATCCCGGCGAACAGCGGCTTGGCCGGACCGATCCGATCGCTCAGCCGTCCGGCCACGACGGTGGCGAACAGCATCCCGATCACGAAGGCCGAGAACGCCCACGCGTAGTAATCGAAGCCGTTGAGGTCGCGGGCCGCCACCGGCATCGCTGTCGCCACGGCGATCGACTCGAAGGCGATCGCCACCACCGTCGTACAGATGCCGATGGCCAGCGCACGACGCGAGACGGGTGCGTCGCTCGGGGGAGCCGACGGCGTCGGAGCTGGCTGGTCGGTGGACATCCGGCCCATCCCACCACTTCCGACCGGCACTCCGCCAACCGCTTCCGGCCCGGCTCAGAACGATGAGCACCACTGACAGGGGCGACACCGCTACCGCACAGAGCCCGGGCTTCCTAGACTGGCCGGGTGACCCAGCAGCAGCTCAGCCCCGGTGCGGAGACGATCCTCGACGAGCGGACCGAGTTCCGCGTGGACGAGGGTGACCACGAGCGGTTCTCGCACTACGTGCCCAAGGACAAGCTC
>DATDAP010000756.1:0-7928 GCA_036525335.1 Microlunatus sp.
CGGACCGGGTCTCCGGTGCTCAGCGCGATCGGCAGCATGATCACGAAGACGACGATGAACATGTGCGGCACGCTCGGTCCGTACGGCATCGCCGTCACGTCGAGCCGCTGCTCGCGGCGGGCCAGCCGGCGGGCCAGGATCGTGTAGTAGACGTTGCCGACGATCAGGGCGATGCCGAGCGCCGGGAGGACCGTGCCCAGCACCGACTCGGTCGGCACCTTGACCACGAAGATCAACAGACCGGTCAGGGTCAGCACGTTGACCAGGATGTTGAAGAACAGTCCGAAGAACGCGTTGGTGTCGCCGCGGGTCCACCAGGGGACCTTGAAGTCGGAGTCGGTGAGGGACTTGGGCAGGATGGTGCTGAGGTTCATGACAGTCCTCGCGAGGTCAGGCCGCGGTCGAAGCGACCGAAGCCAGCTGCTGAAGGAGGGTGGCGGAGTCGCTCACCCAACCGAAGATGCCGCCTTGGGCGGCGATCATGTCGAGTCCCACGCGCTGGAACTCGGGGAAGTAGGAGCCGACGCAGTCGGACAGGACCAGCACCTCGTAGCCGCGATCGTTGGCCTCGCGAACGGTGGTGTGGACGCAGACCTCGGTGGTCACGCCGGTGACGATCAGCTGGGTGATACCGGCCTCGGTCAAGATCGACTGGAGGTCGGTGCCGTAGAAGGATCCCTTACCTGGTTTGTCGATCACGGTCTCGCCCGGCAGCGGGGCGAGCTCGTCGATGATGTCGTGGCCGTACTCGCCCCGGATCAGGATCCGGCCGTAGCGGCCCTGGTCGCCGATGCGCAACGAGGGTTTGCCGCGTCGCAGCTTCGCCGGCGGTAGGTCGGTGAGGTCGGGGCGGTGGCCCTCTCGGGTGTGGATGATCATGAGCCCGGCGTCCCGAGCAGCCGCGAGCACCTGCTGGAGCGGGGGTACGACGGCGGCGAGCTGGCCGACGTCGTTGCCCAGAGTCTCGCCGAAGCCGCCGGGGAGCAGGAAGTCGCGCTGCATGTCGATCACCACCAGGGCGACGCGACCGGCGGGCAGCGGGAAGGGACCTGGGGTGGCGGGGACGTACGGGATGTCGTCGATCGTCATCGGTTCTCCTTTGCCGGGTGGGGTGAGCGGTCAGGCCGTGGTGGCGAAGAGTGCGGACAGCGTGGCCGCCACCGTCAGGACGAGGTCGTCAGCGAGGGCCGGGCCGAGAACCATGCAGCTGACGGGTCGGCCATCGGCGGTCAGGCCGGCGGGCACGGCGGCCGCGCACAGGTCGAGCAGGTTGCCGCAGTGGGTGTAGTGGCCGAGGGTGGTGTTGGTCGCGGTCGGCTGCGCCAGCACCTCCTCGATCGTGAAGGTGGTCCCGATCGTCGGCAGCACGACGACGTCGACCTCCTCGAAGAGGCGACCGACCACTGCCCTGAGCTCGGCCAGTCGATACTGGGCCCGGAACACGTCGCCGGCGCTGAACCTCGCCCCGCCGTTGATGATGTCGGCGACGACCGGCAGCGCCGCCTCGGGATGGTCGTGCAGGAAGTCACCGAACTCGACGTACCGTTCGGCCACCCACGGTCCCTGATAGAGCAGCTCACCGGCGTCGACGAAGGGGTCCAGGGCGACGGGCCGCGTGGCCAGGAGCCCGCTCAGCCGATCACGGGCCGCTCGGTGGGCATCGGCCATCACGGCGTCGCCGAAGAACTCCAGGTCGTCGAAAGCGGGCAGCCCGAGCAGGAGATCGGCTGCCGTCTCGTCTCGGCGGACCCGCTCCCGGCTCCAGGGATCGTCCTCATCGACGCCCGCGACCACGTCCAGCACCGCCTCCACGTCGGCGACGGTGCCGGCGATCAGGCTGATGCAGTCGAGGGATCGACAGGCCGGCACCAGACCTACCGCGCTGATCAGCCCACGGGACGGCTTGTAGCCGAGGATGCCGTTGAGCGCCGGTGGCACGCGGCCGGAGCCGGCCGTGTCGGTGGCCACGGTGAAGGGGACCTCGCCGAGCGCCACCGCGAGCGCGGAGCCCGAGCTCGATCCACCGGAGATCAGGTCTGGTCCGTACACGCTGTGGGGCGTCGGATACGGGGTCCGGGTGCCGTTCAGCCCGGTGGCGAACTGATCGAGATTCGTCTTGCCGATCAGCACGGCACCGGCGTCGAGCAGCCGCTGCACCACCGGGGCGGTCTCGGTCGCCACGTAGGCGTACTCGGGACACGCCAGCGTGGTCGGCCAACCCGCGATGTCGATGCTGTCCTTGACCCCGAAGGGGATTCCCCAGAGCGGCAGGATCGACGGGTCGTCGATCTCGGCCAGGGCAGCACATCGAGCCAGCACCGCCTCCTCGTCGGCCACCGAGATCCAGACGCCGTCGGCGCCCCGTTCGGCGATCTCGGCGAGCACCTGCCGGCAGACGTCGACAGGTGTCGCTTCCCCCGATCGGAAGGCCGCCCCCAGCTCTGTGATCGACAGGCCCAGACGAGGCCCTCGCCGTGCGCCGACTTCCGCTACAACCCCCATGCCGTCGATTGTCGACAGAATTGATTGCGGCCAGCGGCACCCTCCGTTACGGCTGGGTTTCAGCTCGTCCGAACGAAGGGGATGTTGCCGCTGTCCACGGGATCGAGGAACTGCCGGCCGCCGTGGCCCTCGAGCTCGCCGAGGATCCGGCACCTGTCGTTGGACTCCAGTGCCGACAGCAGCCGCGCATGTCGCTCGATCCCGGCCGCCGTCCCCAGGGCCACCGCCTCCCGGCGGAGGTTCGCCGCCATCGGGCGCTGCAACCGCAACAGGATGGGCTCCAGGGCGAGATCCAGCTGCCGGTTGCCGGCCAGCGCCACGACGGCGCCGTGGAACGCGCGGTGCGCGTCGTCCTTCGCCAGATCGTCGCCGGCCTGATCGGCTCGCCGCATGTCGTCCAGGTGCCGACGGACCTCGACGAAAGGATCCCCGCCGGTCAGCTCCAGCGGGAAGGTCGTCTCGATCGCGTGCCGTTCGAGCAGGGCCCGGAGCGCGAAGAGCTGGTCGATCTCCTCCGCCGAGAGCTCGGTGACGCGGGTGCCGCGCCGCGGGAGGTGCTCCACCAGACCCTGGTTGGCCAGGGTGCGCAGGGCCTCGCGCAGCGGCGCCCGGCTGATGGCGAACCGCTGGCGGATCTGCTCCTCCACGATCCGCTGACCAGGTGCCAGGTCACCGGACAGGATCTCGGCTCGGAGGCGCCGGGTGGTGACCTCGAGCAGGCTCGGCGCGTACAGCGCCTCATCGAGCTCGGTCACGACGGTCTCCTCGAACTGTTCCACGGGGGTCCCTGCAGTGTGCTCAGTGTAGGTCTGACGCGAAGGAAGCCCGGCGCGGCGACGGCTGGAGCGACGGGAGGATCGGCCGTCGCTCTCGTCGCCAGAGGTGATGAGCTCGCACTCGTACGGCAGTCTGAGAGGCGTGTCGAACGATCCCGAACCGTGGATCCTGCACGTCGACGTGGACGCGTTCCTGGCGGCGGTGGAGGTCCGTCGCCGCCCCGAGCTGCAAGGACTTCCGGTGGTGGTCGGGGGTGACGGAGATCCCTCCCGACCACGGCAGGTGGTGGCCACCGCGTCGTACCAGGCACGGGCGTTCGGGGTGCACTCCGGGATGCCGTTGGCCCGGGCGTACCGGAAGTGCCCGCAAGCGGTGTTCCTGCCGTCGGACCACCCGGCGTACGACCTCGCGAGCGCCGAGGTGATGGCAGCGCTGCGCTCGTTCGGTCATCCCGTCGAGGTCTGGGGCTGGGACGAGGCGGTGCTCGGGGCCAGCGTCGCCGATCCCGAGGGACTGGCCCAGGACGTCAGGGCCAGGGTCCACACCCAGACCCGGCTCACCTGCGCGGTCGGCATCGGCGAGACCAAGGAGCGCGCGAAGATGGCCACCGGCTTCGCGAAGGCGTCGACCGAGAGGGTGTTCCGGCTGTCGTCGGTGAACTGGATGGCGGTCATGGGTCCGCGTCCGGTGACCGACCTCTGGGGGATCGGGAAGCGCACCGGTGCCCGGCTGCATGATCACGACATCGTCACCGTGACCGATCTGGCGACCGCGGAACGCGACGCTCTGGCGTCGTCGTTCGGACCGACCATCGGGCCCGCTCTCCGGGCGCTCGCCCGCGGTGGCACCTCGCGCACCGTCCATCCCGAGGAGAGACTGGCTCGGTCACGCAGCAAGCAGGTCACCTACCCGCACGACCTGACCGACGCGAGCGAGATCGCCGCGCAGATCGCCCAGTTGGCCGAGGACATCTGTGGAACGGTGTTCGCCGAAGGTCGGGCCGTCACCCACGTCGCCGTGATCGTCCGGACCTCGACCTTCTTCACTCAGACGAAGACCGGCAAGCTGCCGGCGCCGACCACCGAGTCGGCGCCAGTGGTGGCGAAGGCGCTGGAGGTGCTGGGCCGGTTCGAGATCACCCGTCCCATCCGCCTGCTCGGCGTCCGGGTGGACCTGGCGTGAGTCCGGCGCGCGTGCGGAAAAGTCACCCCGACCGCCTCGGATCAGGCCCGAGAGCCTCTCTCAGCACCGACCGGGGTGACTTCTCCGCAGGAGAGCCGTCAGTCGTCGATGGTGGCGGTGATCATCACGGCGACCGGGGCCAGGTAGCCGTTCGGATCCAGCATCCAGCCGGCCTCGAAGGCGGCGTCGACGACCTCGGGAGCCCACTCGAGCGTCACCCGACCGTCGCCGCTGTTGACCACCAGCAGCTCGCCGGTGCCCGTGGTGGCCGCGTTCTCGCCGGCCTCGACCAGCGTCATGCTGCGCCAGCTGCCGGCGGGCACCGAGAGAGCGTCCTGGACGCCGAGCCGTACGGTCCGTGCCTGGTCACCCTCGTTCAGGGTGACGTCCCAGACCCCGGACTTCACCGTCAGCACCTGGGTCTGGTGATGACGGTGTCGCAGCACACCTTCGCCCGGCACCGCGCGCAGCCAAGCCAGGTTGAACGCGTGCGGCTCGTGCACCCGCGGGACCTGTCGCCGGTCCTCACTCATCCCGTAGCCGATCCCCAGGGCCAGCTCGGCGCCTCCGCCCGGCAGGTCGGCGGACAGCAGCGAACGACGGCTGTAGACGCGGTCCCCCGGCTGGATCACCCGCTGCCGCATCTCGTCGACGGTGTACGTGGTCAGCTCGTCGATGTAGCGCTGCTTCATGGGCTTGATCAGCGGCACGTCGGTGGGCAGCTCGTCGCCGGCGACGGTGTCGATCAGCCGGGAGTCGGCGGTCAGGTGGAGGCCGTACGACTCCGCCTCGCGCAGCACCGACGGACCCCAGATGATGCCGCCGGTGACGTCGTGGCCGAGCACGGTGAGCAGGATGCCGTCGTCGGGGCCCTCGTTGGTGAAGCCGCGGAAGATCCAGGTCGGCACGGTGATCACGTCACCGTCATGGCTGACGTACTCGCCCTGCTTGCCGTCCACGCCCCAGCGCAACCGGAACGTGCCGCCGAAGTTGATGAAGACCTCGGCGGTGAAGTGCAGGTGCAGGTTGTTGGTCACCCCGTTGGGCATCCCGGCCGCGCCGACGTTGTAGCCGTGCAGCTCGGAGAGGTTGACGAACTGGTCGGCGTTCTGCGAGACACCCGCGCCGATGAACGCGTAGTTCTCCTTGCGGTCCGAACCCGGGGTCCGGCAGTCGATGAAGGCCGAGTTGCAGGACACCCAGTCCGTGCGGCGGATGGTGCGACGGGTCAGCTCGTCGGCCGAGACGGGCAGATCGGATACGAGGAGGTCGGTCATGCGAGATTCCTTACCTGGCGAGTGATGGTCGATCAGTAGATGTTGGTGCCGGCGTACGGCACGTCACCGCGACGAGCGGCGATCTGGGCGCGCAGCGCGATCTCGTCGTAGAGGCGGACCTCACGCACGATCCGGCCGTTCTGGACCAGGAACTGCGAGATCCCCAGCACGTCGACCGGCGAGCCGGTCAGCGGTCCGAAGTCGGGCGTGCCGTTGTAGTGACCGGAGAACTTCCAGACCACGGCGATCCGCAGCCCGGCGTAGCGCACGTCGGAGTTGGTCGCGATGTCGCGGACCTCGAACTGACCGGCCGGGAAGGGCCGGATCATCTTCAGCAGCTGGCGACGGTAGCCCTCGGGCCGGATGATCGTCTTGCCGCCGACGGTCTGCAGCACGAGATCCCGGACGAAGAAGTCGTCGACCTTCTCCAGGTCGCGGTCGTTCCAGACCCGCTGGATCAGGTCGAGGACCAGCTCGACCTCCGCTCGGTTGTCGTCCGGCCGCGGCCCGCTGTCGCCGACGGCGATCACGTCGCTGGGGGCGGGCTGGGTGAAGCTGCCGGTGTAGCCGGCGAACGCCTTGGTCCGGGCGAGCTCGTCGGGATCCTGGCCCTGCTGCAGCGCGATGGCCAGCGAGTCGCGGATCACCCACTCCTCCACCATCCGTCCACGCCGGTAGAGGCAGCTGGCGATGGTCCGGCTGACCACGTCGTGCTGCGGGTCGGCCGACAGCACCAGGTGCGAGCTCAGGAAGGCGTCGTCGCCCCGCGCCTCCCAGATGACGTCCTCGGCCTGACCGATGCGGTCCGGGGTGTCCGAGATCCGCATCAGCGTGCCCTGGATGACCTCGTCCTGACCCACGGACGTGCCGAACGCGCCGTGCACGATCGAGTCGGGCTCGTAGTTCTCCCGGATGTAGCCGATGGCCCGGTTGACCCAGATCAGGTCGGTGACCTCACGGATGAAGTCGTCCGGGTCGGCGTACGGCTTGTAGGCGATGGGGTCGAGCGGCATGACTCTCCTGAGCAGCGGCGGAATGTCCGGGTGATCAGCAGTGTATGCGTATGCATTCGCGGCTGGCAACCCGCGCCGCAGACTCTGCGGTGACTACAGGGCGGCCACCAGGGTCCCCCGGCGGACCAGTCTCGAGGTGAAGACGGCGTGCTCGTACGGCGCCGGCTCCTCGGCCTCGATCCGTCGGACCAGCAGACTCGCGGCCTTGCGCGCCATGGCGTCCAGGTCGAAGGCGACGGTGGTCAGCCGGACCAGGGGCCAGGCCGCCACCGGCAGGTCGTCGAAGCCGACCATCGAGACCTCCTCGGGCACCCCGATCCCGAGGTCCCGGGCCGAATTCAGAGCGCCGAGGGCCACCACGTCGTTGCCGCAGACGATCACCGTCGGACGTAGATCCCTGCCCAGCAACAGCTTCGCGCCGTCATAGCCGGTGTCGAAGTCGAACGGACCGCGGTGGGTGGCTCCCGCTGCGATCGCCAGGCCCTGCTCGTCCAACGCGTCCCGCAGGGCGGTCTCCCGCCGCAACGCGGTGCTGGTGTTCCGCGGCCCGAAGATGGCCCCGACCCGGCGGTGGCCGAGCTCGGCGATCTCTCGGGCGACCTCGGACATTCCCGGCACCGGGTCGACCGTGGCCGAGTCGGCCTCCATGGCGTCGGCGGTGCGGTTGAAGTAGACGAACGGCACGCCGCGGTCGCGCAGACGCACCGGCACCACGGAGTCGACGGTGGTGGTGGCCAACAGCACCCCGTCCAGCCCGTTGGAGATCAGCCGCTCGGCCACCGTGGCGGTGTCGGTGGTCTCGGTCTGCAGCACCAGCTGGTAGCCGTACGCCTCGAGCTCGTGGTGCATCGGGGCGATCACGTGCGGGTAGAACTGGTTCTCCAGATCGGTCAGCAGCAACCCGACCCGACGGGTGCGTCCGCTGGAAAGCGCCCGACCGGTCTCGCTCGGGACGTAGCCGAGAGCCCTGGCGGCCTCGCGGACCCGCTGCTTGGTCTCCTCGCTGACCTTGGGGCTGTCCCGGAGCGCCCGGGAGACCGTCGGCTGCGACACCCCGGCGAGTCGGGCCACGTCGTGGGAGGTCACCACAGGTCCGGCCCTCTTTTCCCGCGTCACTGATCGGATCGACTGCGCTGAGCATAGTGGCCACCTTGACGGCATCGCACGAGTTCGGGTT